>CAXSEH010000114.1:0-9994 GCA_964236345.1 uncultured Bdellovibrionales bacterium | reverse complement strand
GTTCAGAATGGCTTGAAAAATTACCTAATAGTCCAAAGTTAACGAAGATCAAAATGGATGATGTTCCTACGTACGTCGATCAAATGAAAGATGGCGATTTTGTTGTCATCGCAACCATGGGTCATTCAACTGACTTACCGATTTTACAAAGAATACTTAAGTCCACCTTACGACTCCCGTACCTTGGCGTTTTGGGTAGCGATGTAAAAGCCGGTAAACTAAGAACGAATATGCTAGAGGCGGGAATTTCGCAAACTAAGGTGGATTCCTATTTCTGTCCCATGGGCGAAGCGATTGGTGATAACACCCCACCCGAGATGGCGATCAGCATCGTCGCGCAACTTCTGAAGGCCAAAGGACAACTTAACCAACAGGAAACTATTTCATGAACTTGTATTTGATCTTGCCGCTTATTTTAGGAATGACCGTCGTTACGCAAGGGGCTTTGAACCGACGTGTTTCTGCAGACTGGGGTTTAACCTGGACGGTTTTTTTAAACGCCAGCTTATTTTTCGTTGTTAGTTTTATTTTACTGATGACCACAAAGTATCTTCCCCAGATTTTACCCGAGTACTTGAAGGTCGACCAGTTTTCCACAGAAAAAGTAAGATGGTTTTACTTAGTCCCGGGCCTTTGTGGTTTTTTTCTAGTGTTAGGGGTTCCCTGGTCTTTGCAAATCAACGGTCCGTCAAAAACTTTTATCCTGTTGATCGTTGCCCAGATTATTCTAAGTTTGGTTCTAGACAAATTTGTTTTCGAGGCAACAGTTTCGTTTACGAAACTCGTCGGTGCGGCTTTAGTCATGACCGGCGCCCTTTTAGTGGCGCTGAGCCCGAGCTAATCAGACTCCTCTGGTTTGTCCCCAGAACATGATATGCAATCGGGGGCTAAAATTAAATGAATGTAGTTTCACAAAATCTAGGATGTGGTTAACGGCCGGTAGGGTTTGGCTTTCGGGCTGCTGACCTTCAGCCATTAAAAAAACTAAATGCTTCGGTATTCTGAACGCTTTAACCAATTCTAATACTTCTTCAAGATCGGTCGGGTTCGCGATCACGAATTTAAATATGACGTTATCACGACCTTGACTGTAGGTAGCCCACTGTTGCAGGCCGCCCAAACGTTTTTGGTCCAATTCTAGTGACTTTTGCGAAGAGGATTTTAATTTCGGAGAAAGGTTCCAGTAAAAATCATCAACTATTTCGGCGGGAAAGCGGGTCGAATTCGATTCGACCTCAATCTGACGTAAGGGATTTTGAAGGCAAACTTGGTCGCGAATTAGCCCTAAATTGAAAAGGGTTGGTTCACCGCCGGTGACGACGACCAGATGGCAATCATCGGGAATTTTCGCGTAATCGATAGGGAAAGTTTTACCCTTAAACAGTTTAGGATCGACCGAGTGCAAACTGTCACACCAACTGCACCATAGATTACAGCCTGCTAACCGGATAAAATACGCCAGTCTTCCGACCGAGCGGCCCTCGCCCTGTATGGTTAAAAATTGTTCCGTAATTAGGTTTTCTATAGCCATTTTTTGAAAGTTCCCATATGACTATGATCTTTAATCACAAACGCTGGTTCAAAGCAATCCTACGGGGGTATCATGCTGAATAAAATTATTCGCAAAGGCAGTTTCGATGCTGGCCACCGCGTGATGTTTCAGCGATTTAAATGTTCCCATATGCACGGTCACCGCTACGAATACGAGTTAGAATTTAGCTACCAGCAAATGCAAGATTTAGGCTACGCCATAGATTTTTCAGAAATCAAGCGGGTCGGTTGCGCCTGGATTGATTCAAAATTTGACCACAGTTTTCTGGTTAACCCGTTAGACAAAGGGGTCATTCAGTTATCCGAAGAGTTAAGATCTAACTATTTTAAAATGAATCTGGTCGATGATAAAGGTTCTTGTAATCCGACGGTTGAAAATATTGCGAAAGAAATATTTTTTGCCATTCAGGTTTTGCTGGAAGACGACAATTTAAAGTTAGAACGAGTCGTCTTGCATGAGACCGCGAATTGTATCGGAGTGTGTGCCGGACTTTCGCCAGCAGAGCAAAAAATATTTCGCCTCAATGAGTCGTATTTACAGAATTTGCTCGACCACAAAAAGAAAGCGGGAAGCCTTGAATACGATTCCCGCAAAGTTTAATTACTTTCTAAATTTAGTAAGAACTCTTTAATGGGTAGGCCTCCACCGTAGCCCCCTAAGGTTCCGTCGGTTCGTATCACGCGATGACAAGGAACGATGATTGATATTGGATTTTGTCCGTTTGCCGTGCCGATGGCGCGCACCGCTTTTCCTAACCCCGCACTAGATGCTTGGCCCGAATATGATAGCGTCTGGCCATAAGGAATTTTTTGTAAACCCTGCCAGGCTTTTTTTTGAAATTCGGTTCCGTTCATCTTCAGTGGAATATCAAAATTTTTACGCTTACCTTCGAAGTACTCTGACAACTGTTGCTGAGTTTTTTGTAAAAGGGGAGTCTCTTTTTCAACGTACTCTTTTAAATGTGCGGGCCGACGAAAAAAAAGTCCTACTAGGAATTTATCTTCGCTGAGAAGATAAATTTTTCCAATCGGCGTGATGTACGTTACATAATTTTTCATGCTTTAACCTTTTTCTTTTTTAACTCTTCTGAGAACTGTGACCAGATATAATGGGTGAGGTAAGCCCGTTGCGACACCCATTGATCGGCCTCGAACATCTTGCCATTCGCCGCACGGTGAATGATCAGGTCTTTTGAAGGAAACGCATCAGAGTCCCCTAGGCAGCGCATCGCAATCATTTCCACCGTCCAGGGACCAACACCTTTTATCGAAAGAAGTTTTTCACGGGTCTTTTTCAGGTCGGTAAAAGAGTTTAGTTGAATCGCTCCGCTAACGACTTGTTTGGCCAGTTCACGAATCGCGTGTGCCTTCGCTTGAGTGATTCCAAGCTGATCTAGCTTCGCGTTAACGATCTGTCGGGAGTCGGGAAAACGGTAAACCTCGGCACCGTCATAAACGCCCAGCTTTTTTCCATACTGAAGTACGAATTTCTTTAGAGTTTCTTTAGCTTGGGTGGTTGACACCAATTGGCTAAATATAATTGAAATCGCTGTTTCAAAGGATGAAAAAGATCTTGGAACCCGGATTCCATTTTTTGAAACCAAATCGACAGGATTGTGGTCGGTATCAAATAAGTCTTTCAGACGGTTTAAAACATCTTTTATTTCCGTGAGCTCAACGTTCGTAAATTGAATTAGCAACGCCGATTTCGTTTCGGAATAACGAACGGACACGGCTGAAAAACTTTTACCCGCGGGAATGAAACGGGTATAGGTTGAATCGCTTACGTTTTCAACTCCGTAACATTCGTGGCGCTTCAGGTATTTAAGAACCATCTGCCAGTCGAAAGGCTTTGTAACGGGTAGACGCAAATTGAGTCCGTGGTCTATAAAGGTTCGGCCTTTTCTAAATTCGGTTGGGTTCTTCCTATATAGATTTTTGAAGGCTTCATTAAAGCGCCTTACAGATTGGAAACCAGAACTTAAAGCAATTTCCGTCATCGGATACGTAGTCTCGGCGATCAATTGACATGAGAAATGCAATCGCTTCGAAGTTAAAATTTCAATTGGAGAGGCTCCGAGGTGTTCTTCAAAAAGCCTGCGCAGGTGGCGATCGGTAACGCCTAAGGCGGCGGCCATTTTTGGAATTGAAAAATCTTTTTGTAAATCGCCATTCATCATTTTTAAGGCCCTGCTGACCGTATTTGCCGTTCCCTGTAATATTCGGCTGTCTGGTGCCGTTTCCGGTCGACACCTCAGGCAAGGTCGGTACCCTTGCAATACGGCTTCGCTCGCGCTGCGAAAGATGATCATATTTTTTTCAAGAGGTCGAGCGGGACACGCAGGGCGACAATAAATTTTTGTTGTCGTCACCCCAAAAAAGAAGCGTCCGTCGTAGCGCAGATCGCGGCGACGTATAATTTTCTTATAATCAGCGGGAAGAAAATTTTCCATTTAAAAGATGTATCATAATTTTTATGAGAATACTCGCGGTTTTCGGACATCAATAAAGGGGCGACCAGATAGCCGCCCCTCTTTGGACCTGGATATTATGACTTCTTTTCTTGCTTTTCTTTGCGGGCTTCTTTTCCTTCTTTTAGAGCTTCTTTACAAGCAGGCGAAAACTTAAAATCCGGCGTAGCTTTTTTGTATTTATGCAGGCATTTGATCAGGCCGGTCCCTACTTTTTCCCCGTCGCATTTAGCAATCGCGGCATCTGCAGCACAGGCCGTGTTGATGACGTCGGCATGAGGACCTTTCGCCTCTTTACCTTGTGCGACGGCAAATAATGACACTAAAAGAGTCGACATTAAGATCACTTTATTCATCTGATTTCCTTTGTTGGGGTTGGCTAGCAACCGGTTTATAATAGATTAACTGCTTTGCTTTACGATTCGATGAAGACGGCATTAATTCTTTTTCATCCTTCTCATATTGGAACGCGTAGGACTTAATTGACGATTAAGAAATATGGGCTGATGATGTTCCCATGAAATCAAATACAAACACCACCTATATTCTTGGTAGCGCCCGAATTCCCTTCGTAAAAAGTCAGACGGCTTACTCGCACCTCAGTCGTAAAGATTTGATGAGCGCGTCTGTAAATGCATTAGTTAAAAAAATGCACCTGGAAAATAAATTATTGGGTGACGTCGCACTGGGTGCGGTCATGAACAGTTCAGCCGATTTTAATTTAGCGCGCGAAGTTGTACTATCAACTCAGCTTCACGCCGATACCCCAGCGTACAATGTGCAACGTGCCTGCGGGACCGGCCTTGAAAATGTTTGGCAGATCGCACTGAAGGCCCACGTCGGGGCCATCGATATCGGAATCTCAGGCGGAGTAGATACAAACAGTGATCTACCCATTGAAGTTTCAAAAAAAATGCAAACTTTTCTATTAGAATTAAATAAGGCCCGTAGCTTAGGCGACCGAATCAAAGCCTTTTCGCATTTTTCACTTGGCGCATTTAAGCCGGCTGCCCCTAGCGTTAATGAGCCGCGAACGCACTTATCCATGGGACAACATTGCGAGCTGATGGTCAAAGAATGGAAAATTTCGCGTGAAGAACAAGATGAAGTGGCATTAGCTAGTCATAAAAATGGCGCGAAAGCCTACGATAGCGGTTTTTATGATGACTTAGTTTTTCCATTCGAAGGAGTGAAGCGCGATGGAACTTTACGTGGCGATACCACTCTCGAAAAATTAGCCAAATTAAAACCGGTCTTTGATACGACGGGATCAGGCACCTTGACGGCAGGTAATAGTTCGCCCCTGACCGACGGGGCCGCCTGTGTGCTGGTCGGAAATCAAGCCGGCGCAGATAAATTCGGAGCGAAACCTTTAGCGAAGATTATCGACGTGCAGGTGGCCGCAGTTGATTTCGTAAAAGGCGCAGGCCTATTAATGGCGCCTACAAAAGCCATTGCACAATTATTTACGCGTAACCAGCTGACTCCTGCGGATTTTGATTACTTTGAAATTCATGAGGCTTTCGCGGGCCAAGTTCTTTGTAATCTAAAAGCTATGGAAGATGCAAAGTACTGCAAGGAAGTTTTAGGTTTATCCGTTCCAATCCCTAAATTTGATCGCACCAAAATGAATACCGTAGGAAGCAGCGTGGCCGTAGGTCATCCATTTGCCGCGACCGGCGCACGTATTACGGGAACTTTGGCGAAGCTACTTGCAAGCGGTGGAAAAAAACGTGGATTGATTTCAATTTGTACAGCGGGCGGTATGGGGATCGCGGCCATCCTAGAGTCGGTATAAACTGCGTTATTAGGTAAAAAAGACTTGTTAGAAGCCCCCAGAGCCACTTGGCAAGATAGGCCTATCTTTAAAGGCGTGAACCTGTTCTACTGGGGATTCAACAGCCCGTTCTCGTAGCTCATTAGATGTCCTTTTGTCTTCTGCGAATGGCCCCAAAAGCTTTATCAGGAGGCAGTACATGGGAAAAAAATTATACGTCGGTAACCTTTCATACACGGTTGATTCAACTCAACTTCAAGATCTTTTCGGTCAAGTTGGAACAGTAGAAAGTTCTAACGTGATTATGGATCGCGACACTGGTCGCAGCAAAGGTTTCGGATTTATTGAAATGTCAGCTGAAAACGACGCGCAGACCGCGATCGAAAAATTCAACGGAACTGACCTTGGTGGTCGTGCGATGAATGTTTCAGAAGCGAAGCCACAAGCTCCACGCGCACGTTACTAGTCAGCCAGGTCTTCAATATCTGACGAACCGACCACCTTGGTCGGTTTTTTTATTCAGCTGTAACGTTTTTAGTATAACAAAGAAAGTGGGGGTATCATGGGTATTCAAGTTATTTCCTTCAACTGCGTTCTCAAAAATAAAATCGGTAAGGTCATCAGCTTTACATACAATCGTGACGTTTTAACTTCGATAGACGGCGCAACGCCAATGCTCGCGGGCTTAGCCTTAGGCCTGCAGAATCTTACTAAAGGCGAAAAAAGAAATATTAATTTGTCGGCGCAAGAAGCTTATGGTTTTTACGAGCCATCAAAAGTGATTCTATTTCCGAAAAAGAAAATTGGGCGCGAAGTGCGTCCTGGCGAATCTGTTTCCATCGCAGGAAAAAGTGGCGCCATACGGATCTACGTGGTCGTGCAAGTTCACCAAGATATGGTGACTCTTGATGGTAACCATCCGTTAGCGGGCCAAGATTTGGTATTTGAAATTGAAGCGGTCGAAGTACGCGACGCAACGGCCATTGAAATTACTGAATCAACCAACGTCATGGCGACTCAGCTTTTACATTAACATTACATTTTTTTACGGGGAGGAAGATTATTCTTCTTCCAGACACTCGGCTTTCCTAAACCATTCGACTTAGCCGCTAATTCTTTATACTTATCGTTACGTTTCTTTTCCGGTTTTTCACCTGCCGGAGCCTGCTTTGGCTTGTCAAAACGGCTCAACGTTTTGGTGTCGGGTTTTCCTTCTGCTTTTCGAGAAGCGTCGAAAGTTTTCTTCTGGTCTAATTTCTTATTTTTATATCTGTCAGAGTTATTCGAGGACGTTCTTTCAAGAAAGGCGAAATCGGGATCTAGTTTCATTTCGCTTGCGCCCTGGAGGTACGGCTTAATTTTTTGGTACATCTTTGTATCGGCAGACGTAACAAACGTTAGCGCGTGACCTACACGGCCTGCACGCGCCGTACGGCCGATGCGGTGAAGAAAATCTTCCTCCTGACAAGGAAGATCAAAATTGATTACGTGATCTACGTGCGGTACGTCGATACCACGAGCAAGTAGGTCCGTGGCAACGATGATACGGATTGTGCCTTCACGAAAGTTTCTAACCACGCGATTTCTATGACCCTGAGACAAGCCGCCATGTATGAGGTCGGTGGAATAGCCATATTCTTTCAAATATTGGCCCATACGTTCGCAACTACCCTGATTACCGCAGAAAACGATGACGCCACCTTTGGCCACGTTTAATTCGTCAAGCAGACGGTCGTTTTTTTTAAACTTATCAATGAAAAGAACTCGCTGCTTTAAACTTGCAACTGGTTCTTCTGCTTGCGCCGAACGTATCATGATGGCCGCATTGTTCATGAATAACTGGGCAATAGATTCAATGTTCGAATTGAAGCTTGCCGAAAACATAAGAGTTTGTCGCTTGGTTCGCAATGTGTTCTGGATATTTTTCAGTTGCGGAGCGAAGCCCATGTCTAACATGCGATCTGCTTCATCGATAACGATGTGCTCAACATTTTGAAGTAATAATTTATTTCCTACCAAATGATCATTCAGTCGACCGGGGGTCCCTATGATAAGCCGAGGATTTTTTTTAAGTGCACTGGCTTGTTTTGCACTGGGAATTCCGCCGATAACGAGCGCTGAGGTCATCGGATTTTCCTCACAAAGGGCGCCAAAGACTTTAAAAATTTGCTGAGCCATTTCACGACTAGGAGCTAAAATTAAGGCCCGCGCGTCGGGATTTTTGTTGAGCGCGGTCAAAACGGGTAAAGCGAAAGCTAAAGTTTTACCGCTGCCGGTTTGGGCGACCGCGATCAAATCAGAGCCTTCCATACCCGCCGGGATGGCCTGAGCCTGCACATCGGTCGGTTTTTTAATTTCCATTTTTTCAAGGGCGCTTAACAGCACGGGCGAAAGGGACATATCCTGAAAGCGATTAAAACGGAGAGTCGAATTTTGAAGCTTCATGAGTAGTGCATATCGCAGAGTCGCTGTAAGGGGTAGGTCTAAAAATAGAGAGGGTTCAAAACCTGTAGCTTCTACAAGCTAAAAGTTAGAGTTCGTAGTGAGTGGTCCCACAGACCGGTTTCGTCTTAGCACTAGAAGGTGCATTTGGAACCAAGTGGTTTATTACAAAAGGGTCATAAATCAAATCTAAATCTAATTCAATCGAGTACACACATTTTTCTGTTTGGTATGACTCTTGTAATGCTCGGTCACGTCAATCAAAACTTAAAATACCCAGGGGGATATTCATGAAACAGATTTTATTTGCGGCCGTACTCGCACTCAGCACGGTTTCTTTTGCTCAACAATCAAAAGTAAAAACCAACGTTCGCGAGTTTACGGTTAGCTCGGTGCCTGTAAATCAGGGTCAAGTAACGGGAACGATTAAAGTAGATTATGCGGCTTCGATGATGAAGGTAGATTTACAGTTAGCTCCAAGCTGCCGTGCAGGTCAAATGTGCGCGCAAATTCTTCGAGTGTTTCAAGCTGAGTTGCCAATTAAATCTGTAAAGAATGATACTTGTAACATTCATACGGTGACGGCACTTGAAGATAAACGCCCGGTTGATGGCATGCTGAAAAAACTTGTCTTAACTGATGTTGCAGACATGACTTGTAAAACGCTAATGGCCGTTTATCCAGAGGCAACGTTAGACACCGCCTACGTCAATCGTATGGACGGAAAATCAGTCACGGAAACCAAAAAGATGGTTCTTTCGTTAGAAAAAGCGAAGGCCACTCAGGTTTATCCGTTGGTTGAATATGTCGCGAGCTTTGGTTTTTCTCCGGATCCAGGAATGTTAACTTTAACGGTAGATACTTTGGGTCATGTGACAAGTGTTCGTGAATCTTATCGTACTCCGACAAAACCAAGCGTAACCATGGAAGTGGCGACCTTATCCGCGCAGGCTTTAAACAATTTAAAAGCGCAACTGATGTCGATTAAAGAAGACAACTCTTTAATGGATGATCGCGCTGGTCAACCAGAGTGCGTCGATGCGGGAAATGTTGACGTTAGCGTATTAGTTGATGACGTTAGAGTTCAGATATATCGCAATTCCGGTTGTCATACTTACCGATCGACTGTTTGGCCTGCAACATCAGTTAGTGAACTGATGTTGGGATTAGCTACTCTCGTTAAGTAATCAGTTTATAGATTTAAAATAATATTCGAAAGGCCGTTTTTATGGCCTTTTTTTTATGGTTATTACGATTAAACTTACGACTGAACGAAATTTAATTTCGACTTCGCTTTGATTCTCTATTTTCAAAGTTTCGCCTTCAACGACGTTGAAGTTTGAGTAGTGAAAGGTACCTGCGCTACAGAATAGCAGATTTATAGGATGATCAAGTTTTAAAACCTCTTCCGGGTGAAACTGCTGATAAATCATTTTTGCTTCAACCCTTTGCGGATCGAAAATTAACCCAATGTCGGTCACGGGTCCTTCTGGATTGCGGCAATAAATTTGTTCGTCGCCCTCGAATTCGTAAACTTCACCGGGCTTTAGTACATAATCATTTAGAAAAATAGCTCTGCCTTTCGATAAACTCAAAAGTCTTCAGCACCCGGGATAAATGGAAAAGGCCGTGGGATGATCAATGTGAGCCAAACTTAAGCGCCAGTCATCTAGGTTTTTATCGATCTCCTCTGAACGGCCATGACCATTTTTCCACGGCATTTGAACGTAGTCTTTTCTTTGAATTAGTTTCA
>CAXSEH010000113.1:0-10028 GCA_964236345.1 uncultured Bdellovibrionales bacterium | reverse complement strand
AAAGTTCAAGGCACTTGTTGTCAAGGTCCAGAGGATAGTAAACTCGCAATAAAAACAGACCCTGTGCCGGGGCCGGCGCTCCGGCTAGCTTTCGGTCCTTTGCCTGCAGGATTTTCCGCATATTATCTGAAGGCAGTGACTTTCTCTCGAGCAGAAGCTGCGTACCCACGATATTTCGGACCATCTGCTTCAAAAACCCGGTGCCGGTGATCGTAAATTGGGCAATGTGTGGCCGACGCCACACCCATTCGGCCTGTTCGATCGTGCGCACCGTATGGGGTACGTCCGATCCCACCGATTGAAAACTTTTAAAATCGTGCTCGCCGATAATTTGTTTTGAACATTCGTTTAAAAAATCAAGTTTCAGAGGGTGGTAAACCCAATCGGCGTAACGGGATAAGTACACGCTGGGCTGTTTCGCATTCAAGACGAGGTAGCGATAAGTTTTTTTATCTGGAGACAAGGTCGCATGAAAGTCGGACGGAGCCCTCCACGCCTTTTTGATCAGAATAGTTGGAGGCAGAAATTTTTTAATCGCGCGATTTAAACTAAAATTGGCCAAACGTTTTTCATCCCAGGTCGTGTCGAAATGACAAACTTGGTTCAGCGCATGCACGCCCGCATCCGTTCGGCCTGAAGCGAACAACGCGACCGGGTGCTTAAAAACTTTTTCTAAGCCTTCTTGAATGGTCTGGCAAAGACTGGGTTTTTGGGATTGGTTCTGACGTTGCCAGCCGCAGAAATCTGTTCCGTCATAGGAAACCGTAAATTTAATTCTTATTTTTTTTTCGGCGGGCATGATGCCGTTTCTACTATACTCAGTAACTAAAAGTCAAAAGCGATACCTAAATTCACGTAGCGATTTGAAAAGACAAACGCGTCACTATTAACTTCAATGGCTTTGTATTCAAGCGAAACCCAAAGGTTACTGATACCGTATTCGCTATCCAAGGCGAACCCGCTTTCGTCATCGAAGGCCGTTACGTTAATCAACGCCCCACCAGCGACGTAAAAGCCCGGAGCGCCCGTATACTGGGGTGATGATTTATCTTCGCGCTTTTCAACCAGCCCGGTGTAAGTGCCACCGCCAGACACGTACGGCGCTATGATCTGCTTATCTTTCCATTCCATTCGGTAAACCGCGCCGGCAACGAAAGGCAAGGTGAAGAAAGTAAATTCCTCGCGCGAAGGTTGAAGAGTCGACTGCAATATGCCGTGACCTTTAGCGTACATCAAGGCACCGCCGAGTTGAATACCTAACTTACCTTGCTTACCGACCCAGTAGAATCTTTCGTAATCGTAGCCGATGATAAAACTAGTGGTTTCTTCGTATAAATCACCAAACTCAAATTTTTGAAATTCTCCGGTACCGTTACCCGTTGTAGAATCTCGCTTTTCAATGTCTATCGAAACCTCAGGCTGCAAGGCATGACCGAATGTGATGCGACTGGATTCTTTTTTCATTTGGCGTTTGATATCGTAAACGTAAGTTCCATCTTTTGTGATGCGGACTAGTCCTTCTTGGGAATCCGGATGCTGAATAATTTTTGTGCTCGGTACAATTTGAGCTTTTAAGTTAGGTGAGAAAATTAATATGGCTAATAACAAAACTACGTTTTTTCGATTCAGGATTGTTTTCGTCTTGAATATCAAAATCATGAAAAATACCAATACGAATAGGGCTACAAAAATTCCGTAATTGAGTGCAATGTAACCGAAAGCTAAAAATGGGTACAGCGCAGTTCGCGTCATGGCCCGTAGGATGTCATTGTTAGATATAATTTCCGCAATTGGCGGACTTATCTTGTAATAGAAATGCACAAAAATTCTTCCCCACTTGTTGGTCAAAAGAAACCGATTTCTGAAGTTTCGAAAAATTTGAACTTCGTTCGCCATATCGGAACCAAAAGCCGCGGTGGAAATAAAACAGTGCTTGTCCTGAAGAAGACCCGCAACTTCAGAAGGAGCTAGACAAATTTGGCTAGCTACCGTGGTACCATCTGCCGATGCACCCGCGACCATGCGATAAATGTTTTGGGCTTTATTTCGGTTTCCATAGATGAAACAGTAAGTCTGATAATTTTCTAAATCGCCGCGAGAAACCTCGTCTTCAGTAATTGTATTATCTGTTAAATTCACTAAACGAATAATGGGTGAAGCATCTCCGGTAAAACCGGTAATCGCGGCTGGACCCGCCGCAAAGTTTGCAATTTTAATTGGAAAAATTGCGATGGCATCAAAATCAATCGTTTTTTCTCCACTCCCAAATGAAGTATCTGGCCCCCCGGTAATGGGAGCATCATGTTTAGGCGGCCCTTTTATGTAGACTTTCCCATCTCCGGGTTCGAATTCGATCTTACAAAAACCTGGGGTGGATGCCGATGAAACACAATAATTATTCGAAATAACAGCATCGCCGGAAGCTATGTAATGAATTTTGACTGTAATAATTTTCGATTCGGTTGTGGTCGGATCAACGTCGCCGCTGTTATCCGAATCAATTCCGATAGCAAGTTTAGCAATGTAAATTCCTCCGACGCCACCGGCGGTGCAAGAAGTGGTCATGCCCGCCGCTTCACATATACGGGCCCAGGTAGTTCCTAATGAGGCCTCTGTCACGCCGACTGTATAAGTTTTTGCAGCTAATTCAACTGAGCTTGATAGCCCTAATGTAGAATTCAACATGTAAAGCTTAGCTTTTGCCGCCGTGGTTATTTCTTTCGTCGATTTAAAGGTAATGGTAAATGGCAATGCCGGATACACACTTCGCTGATTACAGCCCTGAAGTGATGCTCCACGTGAACAGCTGTCGCACGGCGCCAAACTAGCAAGCCCTTGTGGCGTGCAAGTCCCGGCAATACCACCGTAAATATTCGAGATATCTACATCGTAATAAGAGGCATTCTGAATAACAATCGATTTGGAATCAACGAGGACCTCGGGGGCCGCCTTCGATACCGAATGATACAAACCAAGACCTAAAAGCACTGCGAAAGCGATTTTCATTCTTTAATTGCAACAGCAAATGCTAAATGTGTCTAGATTTAACCCGCTCCGGGCTAACAAAAAATCGTTTCGGCGATCTGTAATCCGTTTAAAGCCGCGCCCTTTTTTAGGTTGTCTGACACAACCCACATTAACCATCGCTTTTTATTGTGAAGATCTTGGTGAATGCGGCCGATGAAGACCGGCTCTTCACCCGAAATCTCTAGCGGCGTTGGGTAATCATCAAGCAAGATGGCTAAACCTTCAAAACTGCCAAGAGTATTAATAAAATCTTCTTTCGTGGTTTCGGTTTTTAACGTGACCCATACCGCTTCGGCGTGCGAATTCAATGCGGGTATACGAACTGTCATGGCGGAAACTTTCAGATCCGGCACGCCCAAAATTTTCGGGCTTTCGGTCATGATTTTGGTTTCTTCAGTACAGAAGCCATCTTTCGTGAAGCCACCGATTTGGGGAATGCAGTTGAATAAAATTTGTTTAGGAAAGGCCTTCGGAGTGTGGTCCATCTGCTGGTAGTTCTGCGTTTGGTTAAGGAGTTCGTCATAACCGGGTAGACCCGCGCCGCTGACGGCTTGATAAGTTGATACCGTCACGTCATCGATTCCATATTTATCAAGCAAAGGCTTCAGGGCGACGACCAATTGAATCGTTGAGCAGTTCGGATTCGCAATAATTTGCGGTTTGGATGAAGCGTTTAAAAGATGACCATTCACTTCGGGAACGACCAAATGAATTTCTGGATTCATGCGAAAGGCATTCGAGTTGTCGATGGCGAAGGCACCAGACTTAACCGCTTGCGGGGCCCACTCTTTCGAGATTTCATCGCCGGACGAAAAGAAAACCATGTCGAGTCCGTCAAAACAGTTCTCTTTTAAGATTTGGACTGCCCATTGTTTTCCGGCTAAATCAAGTTTCGTTCCTAATGAATTTTGACTGGCGAACGGTCGCAACTCGGCGATGGGTAACGCGTATTCTTCGAGAATATTTATAAAGGTCTCACCCACAACGCCGGTCGCGCCGACGAGGCCGACCTTTAAAGGTTTTTTCCATGGTTTCATAAAGTGTCTCCGTGGTTCCGGCTTAGTTTAATCTTCGTTCTCTTCTTCTTGTAAATCGTGTTCTAAAGTGGCTTCCGGTGCGTACACGCTAGCCTTAATCTGTCGTTGTTTTTTACCGATTCGTAAAACCCCGAACACGGCGCCTAGCGATGCGTAGGTTAAGAAAAGCACGAACAGCATCACTTCGGGTCTTAGTGCCACAACCACTAAGATGATGACTCCTAAAATTAAATATTTGAACGGTAGCCGTTCTTTTAAATCCAGATCTTTAAATGACCGATATCTAAAAGTCGAAACCATGACAATTGCAAGTAAGACGACCATCGAAAATAACAACTTCCCTTGCCACTCTTGCGTGCCCCAGCCCAAATCTTCAAAGGCCATGTAAGACGACGCCACGATTCCGGCCGCCATGGGGATCGGTAGACCTTGAAAGAAATTCTTTTCGACGACGCCAACTTGAACGTTGAAGCGCGCCAGGCGAAGTGCACCGCACGTCGCGAACAAAAAACACGCCATCATGCCCAGTCGTCCGTAAGGTTGCAAAGCCCACAGATACATCAGCATGGCCGGAGCAACCCCGAAGCTGACTAAATCGCACAACGAATCGTACTCGGCACCAAATTTACTGGTCGCGTGCGTAAGGCGCGCCAATCGGCCGTCGAGTAAATCAAAGATGGCGGCAACAACGACCGCAATTGCGGCGCTTTTAAAATCGCCTTTGATGGAAAAAATCAAAGAATAAAAACCGCAAAATAAGTTAGCCGTCGTCATCATGTTTGGAAGAATGTAAATATACATCCCCAATTTTTTTCCTGATTTTGAATAACCTTCAGCTACTTCGTGCGTTTCCGCCATATCAACCTCTTCCGGTAGAAAATTTTAATTAAAATAAGAATAATAACCAAAGAAATAAAATAAAACCGAAAGACCCAGGCTGCTCAGAACCGGCATCGAAAAATTATCATCCAATTTTCCAAGCGGAATCAGCTCGGCCAAGGCGCCCACTAATCCGGCAAGCAAACTGGCGATCCAAAGATGTTCATTAACTCGCGAATAGGATAAAAATAAAAAACACACGACCGTGCAAACAAAGAAGGCCGCCATAAAACCTTGAAATGACTTATGGCCAAAGATTTTATCTTTACCATATTTAATACCGACGTAGCTCGCAATCGGATCGGCGAAGGCTAAAAACAGCAGGCTGATAGAAACGACTCCTGCATTAAAAACGAAGGCAATCAGTATCACGCCGGTCAAAAGGTACGTCGTTCCGGCTAAACGGTCTAATTCACTTTTGCGCATGATGGGCTGAAACAAACGAGTCAGCCTTTCATTTACTTTGGTATTTTTTTGTCGAATAATATCGGCCGGAACAAAAAGCAGCCACCCCATAATGACTAAGGTCATCGAAAGCCAAAAAGGAAGCAGAACCCAACCCAAGAACATCGTAAAAACTCCAAGCATGTGCCAGATTTTGCGCGCCACGTGAAGATCAGATCGGTTTTTAAAACTGCTATGCGTTATGTTGGTTTCAGTCATCACAGATCGAAGAACTTAAGTAATTGAAATAAGGGTGTCTATTGAATTCAGGCGAATGGAAGCGGGTTAGCGCCTTGAGTTACGATCCTGATATGATTTCAAGCGAATGCGTTCTCTTTTGCCCATCTTTTAGGACGGCCTCGATCAGCAACTTATTGTTCCCGCTGCTGAGCTGAATAAAGTCTGTCCGGTAATCTTTCGCGCCGGTTTTGAAGACTTGCGCCTTAAATCCATTTGTCACATTTTTGATCCAAATATGACGTGAAGATTTAAGCTCAGTACAGACATTCAGATTGAGCATCAGCAGCGTTTGTGAAACCTTTTTAAAACGAGCCCGCTCTTTATTTTCGCAGAATAAATCGGCTTTAAGCACTTCGGTCTTTTGGGATTGGACCGCGGCCGGGTCGCGCTTTCCCGCCGGCACGATAAGTGCCAAAGGGCTTTCAGTTTTGGTCGCGTTAACGATGTCCTCCGCCGAACGAACGGCAGCTTTTTCAGGTACGGCCCCGTCGATGTAACTCGAGACAGTGGCCGCAGTGAAGCACACGAAAAATAGGATTATAAATTTAGACTCTCGAAAAAAAGTTCTCACATTAAGGTTTCGGTGTTTCGAAACCCAAAATGAAGGTCAAGGCCCGAGCCAATTTGATACGTTCAGGGCCATCGTCGTAGCCTTGTTTATGTCAAAAGTTCTTTGAATTGTGCTTTTAGCAAATTTTTCTCTCGAAAACTGAAACTTTTCCATGTAGCATCTTTTTTTTAAGAGAACATTTTAAATCGTGTTACAGTGAATTAAGTATGTTACTATAACAAATATCTAAAACGAAGAGGTTATATGAAAAAACAACAAATGCGTCTTGGCTCGCTCATTAAAGAATACCGATTAAAAATGGGATTAACCCAACTTGAGCTCGCTACAAAACTTGATTATTCAATTCCTCAATTCGTTTCGTTAATGGAAAACGGACATTCAAAAATTCCGTTGAACGTGTTAGGCAAAATCATTTCTATTCTAAGCATCCCTGAAAAAAAGGCCCTCGATTTACTGGTCGATATCTATAAGATTGAAGCCAAGGCCACAATTTCAGAAGGCCGAAAAAATTACGCAGGTTAAACATATATTTGACACCATATAGCGGGTTCTCGGATACTTCTGGTTTACCAGGAGACTAAATGTCGAGCACCAAGGCTGAATTTATTGATGCGACCGCTTTTTCACTGACGGAGCGGTTTATCCAATTGGCGGATCAATTTTGTGTTTTGCTCCGCAAGGAAGGCCTTAGTGTCTTACCTTACCACGATTTAGGAAATCTTTCCTTTTCCAAACTTTCTTCCGAACTGCAGTCGAAAGTCATCCCATTTTGAGACCTACGTTGAAGTGTGTTCGGGGACCGTCGAAGAAGGACATAGCCTTAAAGAATCAAAGTTCCTGCTCTGGAACATGATTCAAAAATTAGGTCTGACTCCACCCTCTGATCTCTTTGATAAGATTAAAGATGACCAAATTTTTGAAATATATAATGAAGAAAGTGTGCAAATCTTCAGGAATCTAAATTTCTTTAAAATTTGCAGTCATTCAATCGATGATCTGGTCAGCACACCCTGGTGGGCCTTGTTTCGTCGAGACGATTCGGTTAGTCGTGAAATCTTTAATTTAGGTTCAACTTTACTATCTGGCGCAGAAAACAGAACCGTATTGCCCCAGATAAAATCTCATTTACTGGAAGAAGTCGGTTCGACCAGTATGTTAAAAATGCTCGTTGATATTTACGTCATGTCTCCCCTACGATCGCAATACTCTAAAATGTTTTGCTTCGTCGCTGAAAGTGCCACCCTTATTCAGAATTGATTAAGCGGTCCGCTTTTGATTAACGCCGTAGTTTGCGCTGATTTCTAATTTTATGTCTCGCATAAACTGAAAATATAAATCAGCGCACATTTCTAAATTTTCAATGACTCTTGATTCCTCTTCTTTGGATATTATATTCACTAATCCTAATGCCTTTTCAAGATGATCTTCATCCTCTTCAGCGTGGACCTTAAGAAAGCTTAGAGGCTTAGGTCCGAAAGACTTGTTTAATCTTTCAATGACCGTGGGCGCATGTGAAATGGCTAATCCTTCTAACATGAGAATATAACCAAAAAATGACATGGGACTTACGTGTTCGATCCAGTAAATCTGCATTTGGAAAAATGCCTTAGTCGACGAGAAAACTTTCAATTCTTTCTGATTTATATCGAGCTGTTTCAAATCATTAAGAAGCAACTTTTCGTGGCCTTTTTCTTCTCGGGCATGCCCGATGAAGCGATCATGGAATTCGTTTTGCTCTAAAGAAAAACGCGAACCTGCAAGCGCGATGATGCGGGTCGATCTTTGCACAAAATAATAAGTTTGATTTAGCCACAAGGCATAAGCTTGTTTATTTTCCCAAGGAAAATCATCGATTTCATTTTTGGCCCGGGCCATCGCTTTTGTAAAACATTGTCTTAAATTGCTCATGATGCTCCTACGCCGATTTTTTTACCGGCATTATCTCAAAACGACCGTCCATTCTATTCTCCCACAAACTAGAAATTTGATTTTGTATTAACTTATCCGGATGTACCGATTCTCGATCACGTGGAAAAATCATCACTTCACACTTATAATCATATTTTGAAACGGCAGCTTGTAGAGTTTCGCAACCTAACTTTTCGGCCATCTTATTTACCTTCACGTCGCTTCTTGGAGTACCGAAGGCCACGTCGGCATGAGACGAATTTAAGACCCTAGTTCCTAACGAGATAAGAATTTCTCCCCAGGGGAAATGGGATTCTTTTTTTCGGTAATCCGGAAGAACCGTTAGGTATTCCATCGACATAACAATATTCATATTTTTTACTTTTAATTTTTCAAAAGAGGATTTTTCAATTTGATCAAAATAACTATGATTTACCGTTTCTACCCGTCGCAGATTGAAGTACGAATAAAAGTGAAATCCGACAACATTATTAGAATCAAGAATCACGGCCATTAAATCTTGTCGCAGAAAATCGTCGGCCGAGGGTTTGAAGTTTCGTGAATCGCTTGAAAAAACCTTCTGCCATTCTTTGTACCATAATTTATAGACGCGATTTTGAAGGAGCAAAAGATCCAAATCGTTCGTATCTTTGGGTATGAGAATGTACCGATACTTAATAGAGTCCTCCGAAAAAATTTGCTACCGTGGCAATACGAAACATCACTGCGTGAACGGGTCTATACTTTTTCGGAATTAAAGCCAATAACTTTAGTGAAGTTATTTTTTTAAACTTATCATTTTGATAAACGGAACGTATTGGAGCTTAAGGTTATAATGTCGAACTTTACCGTCGATATTGGAAGCCGTCTAAAATTGAGGCGGCTTACTTTTTGTCTATGCTGATCGCGAACTTTTTAACTCCGGCGCCCTTAACGACATCTAATACGGAAACGACCCGGCCATGTGGAACATCTTTGTCCGCCGAAATGATCGCTTGAATATCGGGATTTTTTTGAACTTCGGCTAAGGCAGCCGCTTGGACTTCTGCATCTTCAACCGATTTACCATCCAGATTTAATTTTCCGTCGCTGCTAATCGTAATGTTCAATTTTGAAGGGGTGGTTGCTTCGCCCGAGGCGGCCTTTGGCAAATTAACATTTATCGACGGCTTCATGATCATCGGGGCGGTAACCATGAATATAATTAACACCACCAAAATAACGTCGACCAACGGAACAACGTTTATTTCTGCCATCACATCATCAGAAGAATCTGCTTTGAAGGCCATCTTAATTCATACCCTTCTTCTTAGCATAGGCCAGCCCAAGCTCTTTCACGCTTTCTAAACTTGTGAAAATAGCTTTAACTTTGCGAATGAAATAATTGTAAAACATCCCGGCTGGGATCGCGACGAAAAGTCCGGCCGCGGTTGCAACCAAGGCAACCGAAATACCCGCCATAACGGTTTGCTGACCGGCATCCGTGGACTGAGCAAGATCATTAAACGCTTTCATAATACCTAAAACAGTTCCAAATAAACCGATGAACGGTGCATTCGATGCAATCGTTGCAAGTACGGCTAAATATTTTTCTAGATCTGGTTTCTCCGTCAGAACGAATGAATTAAAAACTTGTTCGAAGCCTTCTTGCCCTGAAGTTTTAAAATGTTTAATGGCCTGCGAGGCCGCGCGACCTTCCAGTGAACTTGGATCCTTTGCAATATCTTCGAAATCTTGAAGACTATTTGTCTGAAGGGCCATTTTAATTCTCAGACGAACTCGGTCACTTTCGGAAGAGATTTTTTTTAAGGTAATGAAACGCTCGAATATCATGCCGATAGAAACGATACTCATTAGACCAAGAACCACCAGTACAAATTGATCCGCATAATGAGCGATCGCAAATATTTTTTCCGCAAACA
>CAXSEH010000112.1:0-10073 GCA_964236345.1 uncultured Bdellovibrionales bacterium | reverse complement strand
TCATTACGCCGTGACTCACTTCAGCGATTTTTATAAAGACTCTCTGAGCGTTAAAAATATATTATTAATGATGGCGGGCCTGTTATTCGTATCCGTGTTTCTATTTGTCGATTGGCCCGAGCTTTTAGAAAATAAAAAAGTTAAATTAAAACTAAAATTTTGGCAGTAGCTGAAGTCAAACTAAACTAAGACCTTAGATATTGTGGCGGATGGCAAGGTTCAGAAAAAAATTTCGCCGCTCTAAATTTCTAATTGCCAATAAGATTTATGATTTCTAAAAATCAGAGAAGATTGTTCCCCCAGACCGAATGGTATAGTGTCTGGGCCTACAGGAGGCTACCCGATGGTTGAACTTTACCATAAAATAAACTGTCCCTTTTCGGCCAAGGTGCGTAATTCAGTCGAGGAACTTGGACTTCGTTCAAAAATTCAATACCACGATATTGTTGAAGAGCCAGAGGCACTTACAAGTTTGAAGGAGATGACCGGAAAGACTCAGGTTCCATGTCTGGTCATTGACGGAAAACCGATGCTTGAAAGTGATGACATTATTCAATGGCTACAAGCGAATATGCATTAATTAAAAGCGATAAGAAAACGAAATGCTGGGAAATGTTCGTTGGATTTTATAGGATACGTCCGATTCGACTGAATTCATGACCGATTTAGAAAAAGATGCGGCGTAATAATTCATTGCAAACCCAACGCAAACTTTATCTGCCACTTCGGGCTCGATTGCGAACTTAATTAAATAGCTAGACCCCGTAAGAGCTTCACTGCGCGCTCCGGAGTCAAGCTTACCTTTTGCAACTAACGCGTACAAAGCGCTCAGGCTGTAAGTGCCACGGTTGCCAAAGCCCATACGGAAAAGCGGTCCGGTGTCTAAAGAAGAAAACGTCTGCTCGGTTCCGGAAGCACTTGTATCCTTAGCTCCCGCACTGATAACGCCCCAGCCAACGTAAGTGCTCGTGCGATCTCCCGTGTGAACATCACCAAGTAATCCTAATAAATAAAATTGTCTTGCGGTCTTTTGTTCGGCCGCCGTTGTAAAAGCGTCCGTAGCAAAGTTTGCGTTCAGCTCAATCATCCACGCCTGGGATGAGATAGAAAATAATAAAAGGCTAAGGATTATAAAACTTTTCATTGCCTTCATTTCGGCGAAGCTAGACACAAACCTTAACGAGCTTCTCCCGATCTAGACGAAAGACCCTTGCAAAAATCAAAAAAGCGTATTGCAATCAGGTAGAGGTCAACCATGGATGTTAGTTGCAAAATAAAAAAAGCAGGCACATTTGAAAAAGTTTACGCCGACGTCGCGCAGGCGCTTCAAGCCGAAGGCTTCGGAATATTAACTCGAATAGATTTCCACGATAAGATACAGGAAAAGCTAGGGCAAAAAATTCCCGTCACCGTTATTTTAGGCGCGTGCCATCCGGGCCTCGCGTTTGAAGCTTACCAAATGAATCCCCTGGTCGCGAATTTAATGCCTTGTAACGTCGTCATTCAGGAAAGTTCCACGGCGGGTCAATGGAGCGTAGAATTCGCATTGGCCCAACCCATTTTATCAATTCTGAACGATGCGAAGCTTCAAGACTTTGCAAAGGGCGTTGATGAGAAAATCCGCAAAGCCGCCCACGCGGTTTAAAGTTAAATAAACTTCGACAGAGTTGAATATGAAAAATCAAGAAACTACAAACCTGACCGCAAGTGCCCACCGGATCGAAACTCGCGAACAGCTATTAAGCGCATTAGCCGAGGCCGCAGAATTAGAACATAGTCTTATGTGTCTTTACCTCTACGCGGTATTTAGCCTAAAGACCCGGTTAGACCAATCGCTGACTGTTGATGAATTGCGATCAGTCACCACTTGGCGCAAGGATATTTTAGGAATTGCGATACAAGAGATGGGGCACCTAAGTTTAGTTGCGAACTTAACTTCCGCGGTGGGTGGCAGTGCCCATTTTTTTCATCCACCATTTCCGGCAAGTCCCGGCTATTATCCTTCAGACTTCGTCGTAGAACTGGCGGGATTTTCTAAAGAAACCTTGAAGCATTTTATATTTTTAGAAAGATCTCACGAGATGCATCAAATATCGGATGCACCGCAATTTCAGCCCGCAAAAGAGTTTGAAAGGGTCAGTCCCGAAAATCGTTTAATGAGTCATCCTGGACAGTACGAAACGGTCGGCGAACTTTACGAGGCCATCAAAATTGGTTTACGTAAACTGGAAGCTGACATGGGTCAGACGAAATTATTCTGCGGAGACCGTTCCTTACAGCTTTCGGCCAAAGACATTGAAATGGAAGGGCTTACGCAAATTACAAATTTAAGCGAAGCGCTGTTAGCCATTGACGTCATTGTCGAGCAAGGTGAGGGAAGTAAAGATGACGTCGATTCTCATTTTGCAAAGTTCAAAAAAATTGAAACGGAATACAACCAAATCCTTGCTACAAATTCTAACTTCGTACCGGCAATCCAAATCGCACGAAACCCGGTGATGAGAAAGCCCGCGATTCAGCAAAACGTTTTGTGGATTTCGCATCCACAAACTGCCCCAGTGCTTGATATTGGAAACGCGCTTTATTCATTAATGCTAAGGGTGTTGATGCAAGTTTACACGGGGTCTGGCCGAGCCAGTTCGGACAAAAAGTTATTGTTGGAATCGGCTTTTGCATTGATGCACGGGATTGCCATTGTCGGAACGGCGCTTACCGAACTTCCCGCAAGCCAAGCAGATCCTTCCGTTGGCGCCGGGTTAAGTTTTACCCTCAATCGTCATTTTACGGCTCTAGAGCTTAGAAGTGAAAAAAATCTGATCTTGGAAAGGGTGAATGAAATTATGGAAGCAACGGGCCGCTTAGACCACGAGATGGATCATAAAGATTGGATCCACCAGCTGAATACGATGCTAAGAAAGATTTCAAAAGCTTTATCGAGTTAGAGATAATTTTTTAATAAGTTTTCACGCATCGTATCCCGACGCTCGTGCCTCGAGCCGTTGGTGAACCGTACTTGTTGGTCGCAAAAATTCCGGCGTTGGTTCCATCAAGAATTGTTCCTCCGCGAAGAACCCATTAAGGGGTTTTTTTTTGACCTCGCGCGCCTGCGGCACGTAAACCGCTTGGCAGGATGACAAGGTCATCGCTAAAACATAAATGCATAATACTTTTCGCATAAAATAGTTCTTCTGTTCTGGTGGGGTTGCACCAGAGAAGGCCGTGCCGGAGCTGGGAATAACTGTTTCATTCTGTCTTAACCTAAAGGGTCTAATTTCCCGTCTGGGTGCTCTATCTTTAAGGTTGATCTTTAGAACGAAAAAATATTTAATCTACCGCGGAGGCACAACAGCATGACCGATTTAAAGATCACCGATACTTTACCGGGAACTGGTGTCACCGCCGAAAAAGGGGCCTTGGTTATCTGCCACTACACGGGCTTCCTTGAAGACGGAACAAAGTTTGATTCTTCACACGATCACGGTCGCCCGTTTGAGTTCGTCTTGGGTTCAGGGCGCGTGATCAAGGGATGGGATCAAGGAGTCGTCGGCATGCGCGAAGGTGGGAAAAGAACTTTGCACGTACCCGCAGATCTGGCTTACGGTGCCAGGCAGATGGGTGGGATTATCAAACCATTTTCAAATCTTATTTTTTATATCGAGCTGCTGGAAGTGCGGAGTCGCGATTAATTTTCTTAAATTTATTTTCCAGAAAATAAATGCAAAGACCCAACACCAGTAAGGCCGAAGCTAAGATTTTCCATCCGGGAAAAGTTTCATTCAGGATCATAACCGCGCCTAGAAAACCGAAAATGGGAACAAGCAAAGTAAACGGCGCGATTTGACTGACCGGATAAATTTTCAAAAAATAACTCCATAATGAATAAGCCACGTGGGTCGAAACGTAAACGATGTAGGCAACGGAAAAAATCGAAATGACGGTTAGGTGCTGAGCTGCTTCTAAAATTCTTGCGGGTCCCTCAATGATGAGCGCCACCACCAATAAAAATGGGGCCGCCATCAAGCTTCCCCAGACCACTAAAGCAAAAGCCGAAACGGATCCAATTTTTTTCGGAAACGACATTCCCGACCGACCAAGAAAATGAAGCAAGTATTGTGAAGACCAGACCCCATACGGTGATATTACCTTCAGCGTGAAAAGCCACGACGACCAAACCAGAAAAAAAAATCAGGGCACTGATAAATTTCCACAGCGAAATACGTTCCTGAAACAAGTAACTGGCAAGCCCCAACCTAAAAAAGACCTGGCATCTCATTCAGACCAAGACGAATAAAGGCAATATTTAAGCCCCACAGTGCCATGATCAGGATGATTAGAAAAACGTGATTAAGTTTCACTCCTGGAAGACTGACCGAGGAGCTAAGAAAAGTCAAAATAGTACGCGCGTCTTAAGTCTAAGCCTAAAACGCGCGCAAGATGAAAATTATTTTATCGACCTAAATTTTGGGTTTCTGGTGTTCAAATTTAATGTCCACGCAATATATAGATAAGAACCAGTAGGGTCACTGGAACACCGAAAAGCCAGCCGAGTAAGTATCCACCGATTCGACCCTGTTGATCTGCAATCACCTTTGTTAATTTTTGCATGGACTCTCCTTTTTATTAAAGTACGTTGGCGTCCCTCCTACGAGGGACGTTACGTCTTATGAAGATGTAATCAAGCAAAGCCCGTGCCCCGACTTCTCCGGGCCTTATTAATGCTTATCGGGGCTTTCTCGTGGAATTATGACCGATCCGCCACCCAATTAGGGCCTGGCTGGGTCATTTGCAAAAAGGCGGATCAGTGTTAAACTAGAAAGTGGAGGCGGTATGAGAACAAAGAAAAAAAAATTATCAGCCAATAAGTCAAAATCGCGGTCGGTTAAAATCCAACAGTCTTTTAAAAAATTTAAAAACATCGTCGAATCAAAGTTAGGTCGAGTTAATTGGAAACAAGTTGGTTTTTACACCATTGCTATCTTACTGGTCGTCGCGACCAAAGGATTATTGGGGCCCGAAGCAAAAATTGTAGCTCATACGATCGTGAAATTTGCGACCTACGCTTAAACAACTCCTAACGCGGTACTCGGAAAGCCATCAGCATCCGACAAATCAAAAAATCCATAAGGTGGCGGTTCCCATAATCATGCTGAGCCTGTTAGGGATTTTATCGCAAATAAATTGGCAGTGGGGAAATGCGGCGTGGGCCAGCGTCATCGTCGTTTGTCTTTATTACTTTCGCTTTCGCAGCTTTAAAGTTTACGCAGCCTTTTTTTCGCAAATCATTCCTATGTTGTTATTCATTCACTTCAATCCCTTAGGTTCTGTTTCTTTTTATTGCGCGCTTTTTTTCATTGGATGGGTCGCCCAATTTGTGGGCCACCACGTCGAAGGAAAAAAACCGTCGTTCGTGGAAGACCTTCAATTTCTATTGATCGGCCCATTGTGGATTGTTAAAAATATTTTTTGGCGAGACCTAGCTTAGAAGTCGTTCGCTTTCATCGGGGCTCGGTAACCTGCAGGTATCTCTTTTTTTAAAAAACCGATACCGATTTCTAGCGACGGCCGAATAAAAAAAATCTCTTAAAAATCGGGGTAAGAAAAACAAAGACGAAACGAAACTAAAAGGTCCATTTAGGTCTTTTAGAAAAAACAATACAGCGTCAGATTTGTAATAAATTTTTTCGTCTCTAAAATACACAACCGTATCTGGGGTAACCAAATTTGCGTGATCGGTGATAAGCCGTTTGGCCGTTTCGCCCTGAAGTGAAGCGAATTTAATCTGTTTCGTGCGATCTTGCGCCAAGCCCCAATCCACTAAAGAGTTACAGATCGTGCAATATCCGTCGAAAAATAGTATTTTCATAGCGCTTCCATGATCAGGTAGTCTCGGATTTTAACAAGAATAAAAAATCAGCGCGGGTTAAGCCACTTGATCCCTCGGCTGCAATTTCGTCAATTTTTTCCTCGTCCGAAAAAAGCCGGTCAAAAGAAGTTTGTTTTTTTACCTTCAACTCAGAGATTCTTTCTTCTAAAGAACCTTCAATCAGAAGGTTAAAAACTTTAACATCTTTCGTTTGCCCCATTCGGTGGGCCCGATCGGTTGCTTGATTTTCAACTGCGGGATTCCACCAAGGTTCTAAATGATAAACAACCGACGCCTTCGTTAAATTAAGCCCTACTCCGCCCGTTTTTAAAGTCATCAGCATGACGCTTGGAACGTTCGATTTATCGAACGCCGAAATTAGGTTAATTCGTTCTTTCGAGCTAACCCGGCCTTGTAAAGTGTAAGAATTAACTTTGGCTTTTTTAAGTTCGCTTTCGATTCGATTTAGCGTCGATAAAAATTGGGTAAACACGATGACACTTTCCCCATTTTCCAGGTGCTCCTGCAGTGAATTCATAAAGTGCTCGACCTTGACCGGGCGTTGTTCGAAAATCACTCCGGGTACCGCTGCGGGATCAGAGCAAATTTGACGTAGCCTCATTAATGCCGCAAACATTGCAATCTGGGCCTTGCGTTCGCCTTGCTGTTGAATCAAGTCGTCCACTTGTCTAGAAAACGTCATTGCCATTTTTTTGTAAATTTCTTTTTGCGGTTCGCTGAAGGGAAGAACAACTTGCTGGACGGTTTTAATCGGCAAATTCAGATTCACTTGAAGCTTGGTGCGTCGAAGTAAGAGCGGTCGCGTAATTAGTCTTAATTCTTTTAGCGCTTCGGTTCGAACTTCGCTGTTGTAATAGTTTTTTCGGAATTGATCGACTTCACCTAAGCAGCCGGGTACGACCAAATCGCACAACGAATAAAATTCGAGGTAATTATTTTCCATGGGCGTACCCGTCAGGCAAACTTTGAACTGCGCTTGAAGTTTACGCGCCGATACCGAACGTACGGAGGTGATATTCTTTAGATTTTGGGCTTCATCGAAGACCAAAACGTTCCAATTAAAACTTTCAAAAAATTCGCGATTTTCATTGAGAAGTCCATAAGTCGCAATGACCACGTGAGGTTGCTGATCGCCTAAGATAACTTTTAACTGCTCTTTTTCGGCAGACTGAAAGATGGTGACAGGAAGGTCAGGAGAAAATTTCTTTTTTTCGTCGAGCCAATTATAAACGAGCGACGTCGGTACGATGATTAGGTTTAGTCCTAATTTATTCTGGGATTTAAGACTTTCTAAAAAAGCTAAGACTTGAAAGGTCTTACCAAGTCCCATTTCATCTGCCAGCAAAGCACCCAATTTTAATTCGTAAAGATCATGAAGCCACTGCGCACCTTCGTACTGATGTGGCAGTAGCGAATTTTTAATCAGGTCGGGCAGAACGATTTTTTCAACGCCGAGTCCGTTTTCAAAATAATCAAAAATTCTTTGCCATTCACCTTCGGCATTTACCTTAACTCCTTGAAGCTTCAACATGAGTAATTCAAGCGCGATGGATTTTTCTAAGCGGTAAACTTTGTCGCCAAAAGAATTGCGGCTGACTTTGTTTTTCTGTCCTTTGATTCGATCCCAAAATTTCTGCAATGCTTTTAGGCTGGGAACCTGTTTTTTATCGATCCGGTAGATCTGTCCTTGGTATTCGACAAAGCCAATTTGGTTCGGCGTGAAATTTAATTTAACTTCTTCTGATGAAATACGAATTCCGTTAAAAAATATTTGCGGGTGCAGATCGAACCAGTTCACGTCTTCTTTTTGTTCCGTGCTTGCCACCGAAAACACAAATTCGAACGGATTGTCTTTAGAAAGAAAAGGAACTCCGTTAAATTCGACGTCAACCTCATGGTCAATCAGATCGAACAATAGATTGATGATATATTTATTATAGACGCCAATATCCATCCAGTAGGGGTCGTAACCTTTTTGATAAAGCTCTTCGGTAATAATCTGCGGATTCGTCCACGCGGCCAGGCCAGCCTTGAACTGATCGCCGATGGCCGATTGAGATTTCATCAAAACCTTACCGCCGCTTTCTTCGACTAAATGTAAAATAAGAAATCGAACGAAATGCAGAACTTGCTTGTGCACTTTTTTTATTTCGAAAACTTGCTTACCTTGAAATATAAAACTTTGATCGTCTTCGACGAAGCCGTAAAGCTTCTCGACAAAATCCATAAAGAAATTTTTTACTTCCGAAGAAAATAATTGTTCAAAGCCTTCGTTAGATTTGCCAAGTAAGCCCGGAATGGAATTCTTAAAGTACTTAACGACTTTGTCAAATTGACGATCGAATTCGGGCGCATCACGATTTTCGGGAATTTCGATTGATTCGCCCGAAGTAAGCGGCCGACCCAATTTCCAATTAACAAATTCAAGCAAACAAAATAAAGCCATTCCCTGATGTCGCAGCAACAATAGATCGTTCTGACGATATTGTTCTTGTTTTGATGCGTAATCTTTGCGATCGATTTTAAAAAAACTATCTAATCCGCCATAGAAGGGTTGAAACATCAAACTTAACGAGGCCCGAAAGTTCAGATGAACTAGCTGTTGGTCCGCCAATTTGAAAGCAATGGCCATCTGCATGGCTCCTTCGGATTCGCGAATCTTTAGGTGAGGTCTAAAGAGAGGGCCCGAAATAACTTGGTGGTTCACCAGGTAAATATTTTCGCTCGGAATATTTTTTTTCAGACGCTCTAGGGATTTTTGAACTTCGTGGGGTTCAAGCAAAGTAGTTGAAAATAATGGATTCCACTTGGAAGGCATTGCTTTTAGCTTAAGGGTTTCTATCTCTTCGGGATATGACGGAACGGAACCTGCCGGATCGGTGGCAGCAGTCTTATCGTCGAATAAAAACCCGATCGAGTGAAACTTAACGATGGATGGTTCTGGATTTTTTTCCGAACCTTGCCATACGGTAACCCGGGCAGCCTTCTTGATCAGGGGTTCGGCCATGACGGTCGCGGCTAATGGGCGGGATTTTAAAAATTCGACGTCGTGAATGGGAAACCCTAAGCGCTGACCATCGCTGGGATTTGCATCTACCCACAGCACTTCAAGATCACCAACTTGCCTTTTTCGCTGTAAAGACCACGCTAATATTTCAAGAATTACGATCCAAGTTTTTTTAAAATCTTCACTTTTTTTCTGATGAGTCAAAACTTTAAGTGGACGAAGCATCTGTTCGGAAGAATCGCTTAACACCCGCTCCCAATTGCAGCTACGGTCCTGTAAATAAAATTGAGGGTTCAAGAAAGGCGGTAAACCATTCTTTCTGAAAACGCTAACCAACGAGAAGCTTTCGCCATTTTCGTATTGCAGCTCGATGGAATTGGCCAATTCTTTAAGAGCCAGAACCGGCGTGCGCATCGACATCAAGTCGTATCCCGAAAACAAAGTCCAAAACAAATCCCGAGATAAGGTATGGCTTCGTGACATGACATCTTGCAGTTCTTCTCGCGGAGCCGCCGTGTAAAGGGTCTGCGAACGTGGGGGCAGCGCAACGCCCGCTTCATCGGGAAGCCCAAATTCAAAATCGACGAATTGTGAAGGTGGTGTGAAGATAACGGACTTTAAGCCATCTAAAGAAATATGCATCGGGTTTTGGGAGGCGAGCCAATGCGTTTTTAAGAGGGGCTTGATTTTCATGCGGGGAACGTCCTTTTTTGAGCCAAAGGACAACCTAGCCTATAAAGGCTTTCGAGACTACCTATTATGCTAAAAAGAGCAAAAATAGGGACGAGAATAGCCTAGGACGAAGGCCCAGGCTTTTTCAAACAAAGATTAATGATTTCGGTTCTTTTTAGAGTGAGCTTTCCCGTGAGATTTGCTAGGCTTTACGCCTTTTGTTGAAGGGACGCTCGCAATCGATCGCCCGTGCTTCTTTCTTAAGTAAGACGATCTGTAGCTTGCAACCTTAGGCGCGGCTTTCACGGGCTTGCCGCTTGCTTGCTTTTTCTTCGATTTTGCGGGCTTTGCGCTAACCGATTTTTTCTTAGCTTTCGCGCCGTGCTTCTTGTGGCTAACTGTTGGCCTCTTCTTTCCCTTCGAAGCCTTTGCCGAAGCATCTTGTGACCAAACTAACGAGAACACCATCATGATGATTAAGATTATATTTTTCATACTTAAATCATCGGA
>CAXSEH010000111.1:0-10153 GCA_964236345.1 uncultured Bdellovibrionales bacterium | reverse complement strand
TTATGCCTGGATGGCACTTTTCAACACTTAACCCACGGATCTTAGAAAGATCCCACCTTCAAGAGGGTTACGACTTCAACCAAGACGCGAAAATATTTTCGAACTGGATTTGGTCGACATCACTCAAATATTGTTTCAACGATAACAGATTTTTATACGTCTCTAATAATTGCGTCGAATCAACGCCAGTGGCGATTTCAGAATCCATATTCATTTGGTAAAAATTAGTTTTGTCCGAGTATAGGATTCGGTTCATCGACTGATATATTTTTTGCGCCGTCCATAAGTAGACGTCTAATTTTGTTAATTCGTAAGCCTTAACCAAGGCTTCAATAGCGCGGGTTTGGTCAACCAATTCAAACTCTTCCACGGCCTTTAGATTTCCGTTCAACAAAATGCTTTTAGCGATTAAGCCGTTTGGTTGAATAAGCTGATTAGAGACAAAATTTGAAGTTGCTATGATTAATAATCGAATGCTTTCTCGTGCAGCCATTAATTCCGCAAGCAGCGTAGGTTTGCCTTCACGCTCTTTAAGCAAAAATTCCGATTGAGTCTGGTCGATGCCTTCGGTCGATTCGTAGAACTGCAACATCGCACTTAACAAAAGACTTAAGTCACCGGCATGCACGATCGGAGCTCGCTGTCCGTCCTTAAAATCAGTGGCCGCCGCTAACACCACGGGACCAGAAGTGACATCGTTTAAATTTTGAATGGGGATTAGCTGATTCTGATTATTGATGAGTATGACGGCTGAATAGTCACTTTGCATGAGTTTTAAAGTCTGGCTTGAAAGTGAAAGCACAATCGAAATGAGATCAGCCTTAGAAAAAAATTCTTTGTTCAAGGCATCGGATTTAAATTGCGTCAGAATTTGCGCCGCCTTGATTTGGGTGATGCCTTCGTCGAAAGATGTTGATTTCCAATCGGCCAGCTCGTTCAACGCAAAAGCGGTGGTCAGCAATAACGCGGACTGTTGGTTGAGGTTTATTTCAGAGTGCTTACTGGCAGCCGACTTTAAATACTGTCGGGGCTGAGGATTCAGAATAATCTCGGCCACGTCGTTTTGAATTGTCTTTGATTCCCCCTCCGGAGATTTGCTGAATAAAGGAAGGCTGGTAAGCCCTTCTACAACTTCGAACTGCAGTTGAACTTTTTTATTCTTATCGTCGTCGCCGTTCATCAGGGACAAGTACTTCAGTTTGGTTCGCATGTTGGTCGCCTGCGTTTCAAAATCCAAAATGATCTTTTGCGAATCGACGACGTAAATGTTTGTCGCTTTGATCTTTTGAGATAGAAAATAGTTTTCTAGTCCTAGCGATAAATTTTCGCGAAGGCCATCTTTGAATTGATCAAGGGTTGCGCGTTTTTGATTAACCGAAGTTAAAACCTGATCGGCTATCGTTTCACCTACTTTAAGCAAACTGTCATTAGCCCCGTGGTTTACTTTAGTAAGTAGAAACAGAACTCCTTTTTTGTTGATAAGATCGGCGATATTTTTAATCCCAAATTCTTCGATGGCCGGATATACTCCGATATTCAAAACAATGGTGTTTTTTAAACCCTTACAGTTTTTTTCGGTTAGACACTGAATATCTTCGGCCGAGCGTTCAGATAAAAAATTATACAACTTTTCATTTGCGGCTTTAAAATATTCGGTTCGCTGCCCTTCGTTTAACAACTGCCACACGAGCGAAATGGCTTGAAGTCCACTTTTTGCATCGTCTAAACTATTTAAAACCGAGGCCAAATTTAAACCTTGTTCTAAACTAACTCGATCTTCCGCATTTAACTCCGTCGAGTTTTGTTCGATATAGTCGGTTATTGCTTTTAGTCCTGCGCCCAGAGTTTCGGCTTTCGCTAGTTCAGCATCAAAAGCTTTTGCTTCGTTAAGAAGTTTTTGGCTTTGTTGTTTTAGCTCTGAAGCAAAGCTTTCTTTAAATTCTGGAATTATATCCATCTTCTTCACGTTTTGCGTGATGGTATCAAGAAACGTTTGGGTCACTTCTATCTTTTGCAGTAGCGTGCTTTCCGGAACTAAGATCAGGGTAGTGTGTTGTTCCTTTCGGATCATGGCGATTACTTTATCCGTGTCGGCCGTAATCTTTTTATCTACTTGCTTTACTGATGACCGAACATCCTGACCGATCTGCTTAAAAACCAAATCTAAATAAGTTGAATTGGCGTAATCCAGTTTCTTGGACGGAATGCTTTTTTCGGTTTCTAGATAGTTTTGTTTTGCCTTCAAATTCCACTGCTCGGTCCTTTTGATTTTAGATATGTCCAGCAGAAATTCGGATCTTCGTATTTGGTCTTCCGTCGTCGTTCTTTTGACGATGTTTTCGGTCGCAAAGCCTTCACTGGCGAAAGAGCTAATTTTTGCGCTTTCCATCGTTGGGGCCTTTGGTGTTTCGACCGCAGGTTTTTTATTTTCGACAAGCTTAGGCCCGCAGGCTGAAAGCGTCAGAAGAATCAGAACTGAGTTACCAAATGCATTCTTCATAAAGCCCCCTAGAAAAATAAAGTAAAAGACATTTCCTGACCAAAACGGCGTTCGATATTCATTCCAGCGGTCGTATCGAAAAAATTTAAACTAAGGATAAAGGGAATACTCGAGGCGTTTTTAAAATAGGATTTTACGCTCGAATAAGCAAATTCGATCGATGACTTGGTCCACTTGGTATTTGAATCTTTAGCCAACAAATCGTAGCGTTTATTTCGATCTCCCGAATAACGATCTGAATCTTTCATTCCTAATTTATAATCCAAAGTAACTTGAAAACTATCCGAAACATCCACCGAATTTTGAAGCCCAAGCTCGTAACCCAAACCTTCTTGGCGTTTCACGGTTTCGATCGAATTTTGATCGGGCAGCATATCTTCTTCATCCACCGGGACACGAACGTCGATGCGATCGGCAAGAACGTATTTTATGGCCGCGTAAGGCGTAATCTTCCAAGAGGGTGAAATTTGCTTTGTTAAAGCAACCGTATTTTCCACCGAAGTTTTGTGAAAGGTATTTAACGCCAGCAAGTCATTCGGATCGTATTGGGGTCCGGTTGGTAAATTAAATGTGGCCTGGTGAACTAATCCCAGTTCTGCTCCGTCATAGATTTTGTAAAGGCTAACGGCCTGCGCGTCGCCAAGAAATTTCTGGTCTCGGTCATCCAATCTTCGGTAGCCTTTTTCTTGTAGAACTTGCTGGGTTGATTCACCAAGATTTGTATTTAGCGCTTGGTCTAAATCTTGAGACAAACCCGCAAACTGGCTTCGGTAATATTCAATATTAGAAAATGATTGAGATAAGGAAACTTTGTTTTGATAATGTACAACCGGAAGCCCCACGGCTACGGTCCATCGTTTAGTGATTCCTTTTGCGAGGAGTGGAGCAGTGTAATCAATTTCTGGGTGCGCCTTAATTTCTAAGGTACCCAAACTAAGGGCGTCACCCAGTTTAAAAGCTCCGAACCGGTTTAGGGTAGCGACAAGAGTTTCGGCCTTTGCGTTGAACTTAGATAATGTTTTAGCGTTGAATTCAATTGAATTTCGATCTGTAAGAGACACCAAAGTGCCCGAGTCATTAAAGCGTTGGTCTAAACCGCTGATGTGACCGTACCGTATTGCGGGACTATAAATTTCTGCCGGAAGAGTGGACGTCGAAATTGAAAAACAATTCAATGAAAAAAGTGTCGTCGCAAAACAGATTGCAAAAATGATCTGACGGCGACAAAATTTTAGACACTTTTTTAGAAAAATCATTCTGGTTGCCCTCGCTAATCATTGTGACCTGAACAAAGGTCCGTATAGCGAAATTGGGACCACATTTTAAAGCGGTTAAGTTTCGATAAAATTGGTACTTAGTCCCTGTTCATAGCGACCAGCGCCGGGTATAATCTATAGAATGTGCTAAGTGTGGAGGCTAGGATGGCGTACCAATTTATTGTGGGCAGTCTGCTCGTCGTTTTTTTGAGTTCTTGCGTTTCGACGCAAATACGTTTGCCGGCGTCCGCGCGCCAAGTGAACAAAAACGAAAATTTGCAGCAACTATTACTTCTATCCGCCCAGAATAATATTTTGTTCCATATTCCTGATGCAACGACTCGGGAAGTAGAAAAGACCGAAATCAATCAGCAATGCCGTCAAATTGAAGAGCCTTTGTGGGCCGAGAAACTTTCGATTTACCTTAACGAATTTCGAAAAAGACCCGAATTTCTAACCCGAATTCATATTATTGAAATGAAGCGAGGCGATAAGTCCGAGGTGCAAGTGCAAAAAGATTTGGACGGTGCGGTCACCTTGTCGATTCAGTTTGTCAAAATTGAAAGCCGCGGGAAAGTCGCATTTCAAACTAAAATTCCGTGCTCGAGTTCGGTGTCGGAATATTTGAATAGAGAAATCATAAAAACGGACTACGAATTTCCAAGCGTAGATGCTTTCAACATGACCTTGCAAAACTTAACAGAACGTCCGGTTGTTCCAAGATTTCAATTTTCTAACCTCTTTTTAAGCTACTTAGCCGAACGGGGCGTGATTTTCAAATTTGGTCACGAGATGTCTTTCGAAAAAACCACGAAAGGCATTTACGTCATGGCGGACGTGCTTAACAAATTAGGGGAAGACACCAAACAACCCTTTCACCAATATATCAATTATTGGTTCAAGCAAATTTCCGAGCAAAGCACCCAAGCTCAGCTCATTCAAATGTTTGCCGTAGTTCCCGACAAAGACTACAAATCAGGAGTCAAAGTTGAATCCGAAGGTGACCACGCCCGACGAGTCTTGGGCGAATCCGATCTAACTTACATTTTTACAAGTTACAACGTGGAAAATGAAACGATAAAATACGTAGGACTTCGGCAACTTGACACATGTTTGCAAAACTTTACTTCCGAAATGAGTGGGATTCGTTTGCGAAAACCTGCGGCGACCGAGCCGGGAAGCTATTTGCAACCGGGGTACTCATGTAGCGACAGCATCCCCGTCGCGGCAAAGGGCGAAGGCCAATAAAAAAAGGCCGCCTGAGGGCAGCCTTTTGAAATCAAATCAAAGATAAATGTTTAGTTCGATTATTTTTCCAAATCGGAAATGTTAACGATCGAGGTATTGGCATTGGCGATAAGAGTTTTTGATCGAAACCTACTTCTTTAACTAAAGCTTTTCCGTTTGCAAACAAGGCCTTAATTTTTACCTTAGAGCCTGCGCGGGTAAGATCAGTACTAACCTTTAGAGTAACCTTGTCGTCTTTTTTCATTCCGTCCACTGAACCGATCACTTCAGGAATAAACGTTTTAGTGGAGCCAAAAAATTCGTGCCGTACGGCTTCACCGTCGACTAAAACATCACAGTAAACTAGCATTTCAGCATTTTAGAAAACGTCATTTACTTTACACTGTTCCATGCGACTTAATTCTTGGTTGTAGGCCAAAGCATATTGATTTTTGAATTGCCCGTCGATTGCTGACTCAGAAGATAAAGATAAGTCTTCGCGCGGAACTATTTTCTTTTGGTACTTTCCATCAATTCTTAAATAAATTTTGTAGTGGTTAGCGTCTTCTGCCTTCACCCAATTGATCAAAGTGGATTCGTTTGCTGCCGCCTTTAGATACAAAGCGCTGGGTAGCAAAAGCTTGAATACCAATTAACATCATTACGGCAAAAGCTAGAATCGTTTTATTTGTTTTCATACTCATCATTAAAGCAATAAGTGGTCTTGGGCCAAATCGATTTATTGGGGGTTTAACTGTATACAAACTTGACGGTAACGAATTGCGGGATGACGGCTGGTATTAGTCGTCTCCGAATGAAACACCTTGGGGCGCCTCTAACTGTTGGATGACGGGCTTCAGTTTACGTAGCATCAATAGTCCCGGTAAGCCCATGATGGTCGAAAAGATAAAAAACGTTGGCCAGCCAATAAAGACAAGCATCGTACCTGCTAGCGGTCCTACCCATACGCGCCCGACTGCCGAAAAGGCCGATAGCAAAGCGTATTGGGTGGCCGTAAACTTTTGATTACAAAGCGCCATCAAAAATGCGACAAACGCCGCGGTTCCCATTCCTCCGGTCAGATTTTCAAGGCCCACCGCAAACATCAGTAGCCAATCTACATTCGTAGATTCCTTTAACGAAACGATGAGTAAGTCGAAGGCAGGCAGCGAAAACGAGCCCCACGCGCCTTTTCCCATCACCGCGATCGTCCAAAAACCTAAGTTCGATAAAGTTTGCAAAATTCCAAACAGCATCAGCGATTTATAAAGCCGTAATTTAACCATCAAGAAGCCACCGGCGATTGCTCCGAATATGGTTAACCACATTCCGATAACTTTGTTAACAACCCCAATTTCTGCGGGTAAGAATCCAACACCTTTGATTAAAAATGGTGTCAGTAGTGAACCGGCAAACGAATCGCCTAACTTATATAAAATAATCAGCGCTAAAAAACTTGCGGCCCCGGGCATACTAAAATAATTGGCTAGCGAAATATTTAGGGTTTCAAATTTCGCTTTTTTTGAAGCGAACCATGCTAATGGAATGGTTACGGCTAGGCCGATTAAAAGCGACAGTAAATCAAACCATTTTTTCGAATCCGTTTTAGCGCCCGCATCTCCCGCGTCAGAAAAGAATAAACTTTCCAATAAAGGAGTCGCGATTCTCGTCGTAAATAAGTACCCCACAACGACTGCGGCCACCAACGCAAAAAATCCAATCAGATCATTTTTAGCATTTGTTCTTGGAGCCACATTTTCTTTAGCAACCGAGGGTAGGCAGAAAAGCGAAATGACGGCGGCCCCGATCATAACTGCAGCCATGATCATGTAAATTTTTGACCACGACCATCCGTTGCCGCTGACGGGGTCAGCCCATACGAACGCGATGCCGCCCGATAAGATCATGGCTAACCGATAACCGAACACGTTAAACGAAGATCCAATCCCGCGTTCGCTAGCCGGTAAGATATCAGTACGGTACGCATCGATGACCACATCTTGCGAAGCGGATAAAAAAGCCACCAGTACGGCGATTAACGCAAAACCTTGCGTGTTTTGGCTGGGTGACATCAACGACATTAAAAATAAAGCTCCGGCAATCAACAATTGGGACAGAACTAACCACCCCCGTCGTCGACCTAAAAAAGGCGGTTCGAACCGATCCATTAAGGGCGCCCATAGAAATTTAAATGTGTACGGGACTCCGACCAAGCTAAAAAAGCCGATCGTTGCGATATCGATTTTATCGACCGTCAACCAAGCTTGCATCGTTTGTCCGGTTAACGCTAATGGAAGTCCGCTTGCAAAGCCCAAAACGAAAACGATCGCGATTCTCCAATAAGATTTAAAAGTCTTAGCTGAGTCCCGCATTGGCGTTGACGTCCTTTCGCATTTTCCACATAAGCTGACTGATGTAAGGGCGCCGAGTTTCACCAGTTGTCACCATAAGTAGTTTCGTAATTTTCAAATTTGAGGGGTCCGTCAAAAGTAGGATCAGCATTTCTTGAATATAATTTGTGTTCAGAGTTACGTAGTTATCCGTGCCCACTCCTAGTTGTACGTTCTTTTTTTCCCACCATGAAAAAGGGTGGTCTTTATAATCCTCAAATCTTCCGGTTAATTTGTTATTTGAAGACGGTAGAGAAACAAGCGACACATCTTTTTGAATTAGACGGTTTAGTACGTCATGCTGATACTGTTCAACTTCACGAGCGGTATGGAATTTCGCTTTTAGAAATTGCGTGCGATCAACCTCGGATAAAGTTTCACCGGTCATTAATTTAGTAGCGATCGGGCGGTAGTTTCCCCAATTCAAATCCACCATCTCGTTATAATCTAGAGAGTTTTTTTCAACGGGAATTCCGGCAAGATTATTTTTAATAAGGCGTTGGTAAAGTTTATGAAAATAGAGGTTTGGATTGATTCCTAAACTAATACCATGTTCCAAAGTATCAATTTGCCAAATGTTCATAGCATTATCGACGGCCTGAATACCTTTTTTTAAAGTGTGCCAGGTTTCACCGTGATGAGATTTAATTTTAAAGCCGCGAAATTGCAACTTACGAAAACCATGTTGTAATTCAAAGAAATGTTCTTTGCGATACATTTCTCTTTCGTCACCAACGGTATCGACTTCATTCAGATGGGCCGCCAGAAAAGGATACTTGTCTAGCATTCCCAAAATTTGGTCGATCTGGCTCATGAAATGATCTTTACGTTTGCTGAATTTTTCTTCGTCAAAGTAAGTCGTTTCTTTTCGAAATGACGGAGACAAAATAAAGTTAAAATCTTTATGTTCGTCCTGAAATTTTTTAAAACCTTCAAACAGACCTAACAACACATCTTCCGAAGTGACTTGATCCAATCCCGGAATTTTGTCGTCTGACTTAGATGTCGCGCGATTCAACATAAATTTGATACGAATTGAACCGACATTGTATTTAGAATATAAATCTTGAGCCATGTGGTAGGCGGCGTCGGCATGGGCTTGCTTAGAAATAAAGATTAAACTAGGTAAGAACAAGATTTTTAGGTAAGTCGTAAATCCTTCAGTTTCCTTTAAGCAAATTAATTTCCGCACATCGTCGGCAGATTTAATTGGCCATGAACCTGGGCCGTAAACATTTTTAATTTTTCTTTCATAAATGCTGGCGTACGGTCCTTCAAGTAATGGTTGTAACTTCGACCAAACAAATTCCGGCGTTAATGAACCTGATAGATGGATATGCTCTTCACGATATTTTAATGGAAACCGGCGAAAGAATTCTTCTAGCACTAAATTAAAGGGGTGTTGGCGCAAGGTCGCCATGTTGATTTCGTTGGTCACAAATTTGTTGAGCAGGCCTTTAAACTCTAAAACCCAACTGAAGGCCTCTGCGTTTTTTGCCTTTAAAGAAGAAGAAAGCATCAGGTCTATCGTATCCATAAGGGATATCCCGTTTGTCTCGGAAACGATCTCTATAAATTCTTTAACCAGCAATTTGTGGGTAAGGGATATAATCATGTCCTATAATAGCGACGAGCCCTTAAAATGTACAATAATTTCAAGAACTAACTGTTTAAGCCAGACGATGGACAACTTACCGTTCGAGCCATTTAAACATCACCTTGTGCGGTCCGATCAAAGGAATTTCGAAAACTTCATTAATGGTATCAAAACCTAATTTTTGATAAAATTTTTCGGCACTCACGCGCGCGTTAAACCATAAAAGGTCGCAGTGACGTTCGGCTAACATTTTAAATGAGGCCTGGATCAAACTAGTACCTAAGCCTTTTTTTTGAAAAGAAGGTTCGGTGGCCATTCCACGCAACCGGTAAGGAAAACTTGCTTCGGCAAAACGGGGATGGTCTTGTTGAATAAATGTGCCGTTACAAACGATACGTTCATCAACGATCACTGCCAGATGAAATGTGCTGGGTAGGTTATCTTCTAAATAGCTACAAAGTTCTAAGCTTTGCCCGGGTCGCAAAATTCGTGATCTTAAATCTAGCGTATTCTCGGCTTCAATTTGGCGGATAGTCATGGTCTTACTTAAAGTTAATTTGTTTTGAAGCGCAAGTAATCGATCCACGTCGGGGGCGCCCCACCGGGCATGACCTCGAAATCGATAATGGGTAACCACGCCGGCGCTTTCGGTTGTTTCAGTAAAGGCATTTTCGCTTTTTCAGGAGTTCGATTCGCTTTAGTTTGATTGCAATGACGACAGGCGGTCACGACGTTGGTCCAAGTCTTCGGCCCCCCTTGCGACGCGGGTAGGACGTGATCAATGGTTAAGTCTTTATACGGAAATTTCGTTACGCAATATTGGCAGGTGTAATTATCACGAATATAAACGTTTTCGCGGCAAAATCGAACCCCGTCAATTTTGCGAGGACGAATATATGTTTTTAGCCGGAGAACGCTTGGAAGTTTAAAAGTATTTGTGACCGAACGGGCAAAAGCCGAGTGATATTCGAGGACTTCAACTTTATCTTGGAACCACATCATCAAAGCTTTTTGCCAGGAAATTATTCGCATGGGTTCGTAGCTGGCGTTAAGGACTAATGCTTTGAAACTCGTCGTAAAAGCGTCCGATATTAGCATATATATTAATTATACGTATCGCTTCGAGCCATTTTCAAGAGCAAATAACTTATACCTTCTATAATCGATTTTTTTAGACATTTTT
>CAXSEH010000110.1:0-10226 GCA_964236345.1 uncultured Bdellovibrionales bacterium | reverse complement strand
TGGTGGAGGCGGAGGGAATCGAACCCTCGTCCGCAAGTGATCCACAGAAAGGCGCTACATACTTAGTTCATGTTTTAATTTTACCTACATCGCTTCCATGAACAAAATCAGCGTAGGCATATCCACAGAAACTCTTAATCTTTCAGTCTGCAGACAGCCCTGAAAAACGATCCGGCATTAATTACGGACGTTGAGTCAACACCGGCGACTCACCCAAAATCCGAAAGCGGCAATTAAGCTGCTAAAGAGTAACTATCGTTAGATAGTAAAAGTTTGAATGTTTTTATCGAGGTCCTCATTCTCCCCGGTATGCTCCTCTTGCTTCACGTCCCACGTCGAAACCATGTCGCCCCCACAGAACAAGACAAAATCACTTGCGGCGATTCTACCTGAAGCCCAAGGCGAACTCCATCAGAAAAACTTTCTGGGGCTTTTCGGGCGAGGTAATAAGGGCCGCGGAGGTTCGAAAAAAGGCGATTTGGTGGTTAAGAAGTGTTAGATTTCTGGGCAGAAAAAGGCCTGAAGGTTTACTCTAAATCTTACAGAAAATTTCATTTTTTTCTGAAATTTTCCCGCGAATCGGGCTGGTGTCAGGTTAATCGTAACTATCAACGCAACGAATAAATTTCTCTGCTAATCATACAAACTTTCGTCTATTTTCGCATTTTGAGAGGGAGTTATCAACTGAACCCACAGAGTTTTCCACAAGACACATGGTTTTCCCGAGCCATTTTGGCTCTGAATGGAGGGTTTCACTTTACGGGGTTCATCGAAGAATGCTTAACAAATATTAAGCATTGTAGTTTTTAGACGCGTTGCTCACGGGGAATAATTGTAAGTTTAATTGGTAGACCCGGTCACCCTTTGTGGACATTCGGGCGATGGAATTGTCCTTGTTTAAGGTCTTTCGAAATTGGCGTAATTTAAATTTCAGTTCTTCGAATTCTTTTTCGCTCATCGCAAGCGTTAACGAACCGAATTCGCGCTCGGTGGCGGCGTCTTGGTACAAAGATTCTAAACCCAGGTACATCAGCTGCATTTGTAGTTTGCGCACTAATTCGTTCGGGATTTCGTCAGGCGCTTCGGTTTTTTGGCCCTTCGTGATCACGCCGGCTTCGTCTTTCACGAGCTCGCCTGACTTTAAGAGCGCTTCTAGCGCGTGGCTGATTTCGGTTTCTGAAGCCTTTCCGCGTAAGAGGTCGCGCAGTTTGCCGGTTTCGAATTCGACTCCCATTTGATCGACCATCGCGAAGATAATCCAGCCAATCCAGTTCGGAACTTTTTCGAAAACTTTGCGATCGAATTCACCGAGCTTTAATTTTTGTTCAACGCGAAATTCTGATAATTTTTTAAGGGCGTAGTTGCGATCGGCCGGGTCTTCAGCTTGGTTGAAGAGCACCAGCAGCTTGAATTCGTCGGTTTGGGCCTTGTTCAGGGCGCAGGCTCTGGCGAATTTCACGATCATGTCGTTTGATAAATTTCGTTTGCCTTCGATGATCATTTTTAAATAATTCGGTGATTTGATGTCGGCCGCGGCCGAAAAAATGGCGTACGAGTAAGGCCGAATCGACATCTTCGTTAAGGCCTTTTTGTAGTGGTAAAAATCGCCTAAATAAATGCGGTAGTCCATGTACTCTGAAAGATCAGGAGGGGTTACCGAAGTTCTTGAAACCTCTGGCTTTTGAATTAACAATTTCTCTGCATTTTCCATTTTATTCCCCTCGAAAAGCGCCTTCGTATTTTGTGTCACGAGGCGCCCGGTTTGACAAGTCTTTACCGCGATAAAATCAGCGTCACACGTTCGATCGTGACCGGCCCTGAAGTGTACAGCACTAAGCTGTCGGCACCGCGGCCAATCACCGGCGCGGGATTTAAATAAGAGTTCTGTGACTGCGAATATTGACCGCTAAAATAAAGTTGCGCGCGGTTATTTCCGTTCGCTAAGAAATTCACTCCGGCTTGCGTCGGCGAACTTCCGACAACGATGACTTCGGTGATCGCGCGGCCCAAGTATTGGTTCAGTTGCACGTACTGAGTTAAATCAACGCGGTCGGTACCGTAAAGGCTGCGATTAATATTAATCTCGATGCGCTGCTGTCCTGGATACGGCGGCTGCGGCGGGTATGGAGGCTGCGGAGGATACGGCGGCTGAGGCGGCATCGGTGGTTGTGGTGGGTACGGAGGTTGTGGCGGATACGGTTGGTTGTTTCCGCGCGCGAGATCGATTTGTAAATCGTTAATGTAGGTTGAGCCGTTCACGATTAATTGCAGCGTGCGGATGTTGGTACCTAAGATTGCGCGCATCTGCGGGCGAAGATAAATTTGGCCGCCGGGATTATTTTGCGTCGCGATGATGCGGCCGTCCGCCACCAGTTGCACGCTCGTTCGCCCCGGGTTTGTGGGTTGCGTGTTTCCGCGCACCGCTAAAATTTCGTAACCTTGGTAAGCGTTATTTAAACCGGCCAGCTGGCGTAAATCTAATCTTTCGTTGGTGACCACTCGCTGAATTCTGATCGAGCGTTGATCCTGGTTTCCGTAGCCTGGTTGCGGATCGTACGGAGATGGATCGACTTGACCGCCGCCTGAGCCGGTATCAATCCAACCGCCCTGATCGTCGTCGTAGCCAGATTGATACTGAGTTTGGTGCTGAACTTTGATGGGTGTTAATTGTGCAAACGCTGCGCAACTGACCGTAAGCACTACTAAAATTGCGTTTATTGATTTGGGTAAAAACATTTTTCCTCCTGGTTGGAATCCATTCCGAAGGAAGATAAAGCAAGCACTGTGCCCTGAGGTCGAAGACAAAACGCACCCGTTATGTTTGGGTGCGCGTGATTTTAGAAAGCTTGTAACGTGCTTTCGAAAGCGCGAATTTGATCGATCGTGATCGTCTCTTTCCCGAAGCGGGTTGCGACAAACCAGATTGAAGCCGGTGAAAGTTCCGAACCCAACTGCAATTGCACTTTAAATTGACCGCGCCCGTTGTTGTTCACCAGTCTGACGCCATTGATTTTATCAAACAAATTAATTCCGTGCGAAGTGGTTAATCGCGGTAGATCAAAACTTTTTGAAAGATCGGCCGTTTTTGTGGCTGCCGTATTCACTTCGGAATTTACTCCGCCCACCAACATCGGAATTTCTAAACCAATCATCTGACGATCTTCGGTCGTGATTAAAGCGCCCATCGCCGAACTTCCGTTAACGACTTCGTACGAAGATAATTTCATGGCTTGAAATTTTTCTGTCGTGTTTAAATTGTTCGCGGCATTTAAAACGTAACGGCTCATCGCGGTGAAGTTTGCGTTGTTCGAGATATTATCTTGAACTAAGAAATGCACATCAGAATTCGAGTTTCTGAAAATTACGCGGGCGTAACCGCTTGAAAATTTAACTTTTGCGTAGGCGGTGTCACAACCACCATCAGCGTCTAGACATTTCAAAAATCCGCCTTGAAATTCTAGCTGGCCGGGAACTCCCATTTTTGCCATGGTTAATTTCATTTTATCGCCATCGCTCTTTGCGATCATGCGGTACGTGTTGATCGGGCCGTCTTCGTCGATCGTTAAGGTGACCGTCATTTCGTCTGACGTTCGTGATAATTTTGCGTTGACGATGCCCTTTGCTAAATTGTTATTCCATTTTTGTTGCTCGGCCGACACTTTTGAATTGTACGTTTTAAATTCGGTCATCAACCCGTCGTCGCCCGTTGACGTGTAGCTTAAACCTTTCGACTGGCCGCCCGTTTTCACGGCCGCTTGGCCTTTGAAATCAACTTGGTACGCGCGCGTCGGTTCAGACGATAACATTTCTAACGGAGTCGGTAACTTTGAACCACGACCCGGAGTCGGTAGTTCCGCCTGTGGGTTAGTTAATGGCTCAACCGGAAAATCATCGCCCGGAGTCGGTAATACATCTGGAGTTGAAGTGGGAGGTAGCCCAAGAGTTCCACGGCCCGGTGGCGGCACTCGCGTTTGTCCGTTCGGAGTCAGCGTGTCGTTCTGTGCATCGGGCGTCGGTAAGGTTTCACTTGCAACCGGCGGGGCTTGAGTTATTTCGGCCGTCGGAGGTTGTGATTTCACCTCTTTGCTTTTTCCGCAGCTTGAAAGAACCGTTAAGGACAACAATAATGTTGAAGATAATATGACCGATTTAGTTAAGCTTGTTTTCATCTGAATCCCCCAAAAAGTTTTTTTACACGATGGTATGTAAAGCAAGGCCAAGACCAACCGCCGCCGCGTGGGCCACGGTTTAATCCGGGCTGGCAGGGGTTTTAGAAGGACTGCGGGGTAAAAACTTCAGACTTGTTAATAATCCTGAACAAACTCAGGCCGCACCTGAAACTGGTTTCGCCAGTCGGAAAGCATGGGGTATTGGCGCATTAAAGCTTGAAAATCATCGAACTGAAAAAGCCCGTACGAGCCCCCCAACGAGACGATTTCAATCTGGTGAATCTCGTCGGATAACTCGTCATTTAAGTGGTAGAAATCGGGCGTGTAAGCGATCTGGTACTTGGGTTTTCGGTTGCTAGCGACCATCGATCGTGCGCGAATTTTCGTTTTGTAATCGATGTAGAATTGTAAGCCGTGCTGGGTGACGACCTCGTCGCCCGGCTGCACGCGGGCTTCAAGCTGATCTAGATTTCTTAACTTTTGGCTCCAGTTCATGATCCACGGGAAGCCGTTATACTGCGGAGCCTGGTACGCAAGCACCGCCAAGCTTAGAAGTAATGCTAGCGGTTGCAAACGGTGGTGCCGAATTTTTTCGACCGACATCGCAAACAGGGCCGCACCGAATGTAAAGCTTAGTAAAAAAAGGCGGTATTTGATTTCGATGTTATAGCCAGAATAAATCGGCAGAAACGGAGCGAAAGCAAAAGCAATCATCGCGAAAACCACCGGGTCTTTTAAGTGCTTTAACTTCGTGATCGCGAAGCACAACCAGATGAAAGTTAAAACCATTAGAAGCCGGGTCATAAGCTGATTTTCTATTTGCAGAAAGAAAATCTTTTCGACAGCGAAGTGTTCTATAAAATTCGTGAAATGCTTCGTTAGCCTTGGGAAAATGGCAAACATCGCTGCCGACGCCACGGCGATAAACACCGCGATACCCGCGATCGCTTTGCGATTCTTTCCAAGCAGGTAGAAAAATAGCCCTAGCGCTACCACTAAGAACGCAAGCTTATGGGTTAGGGCCGCAAGCCCGAAAAAAATTAAACTTCGTCGGGTCTTTTTTGAAAAATAAAAATAAAGTCCCCACATCAAAAAGGCCTGGGCCAATCCATTCTTTGCGAACTCGTAACTTAATTTTAAAAGGCTAGCTTGCATGGCCAGTAGAATTGTCACGAAACTGCTAACAAATATTCGAACGTCATCTTTTTTGACCCAAGATAAGTTTTCGTAAAAGATGAAGCCTAAAGCCGCCGAAATCCCGAATAGTGAAAGCGACGTGACCAATTGAAAAGCTAATAACGAAGAGCCCGTTAATTTATAAATAAAGGCTAACGGAAAAAAAATAAGTGAGTAGTCCGCGTGGTAGAACGAAAAATGATCGGCCAACCACTCGGTTTGTTTTAAGTAAAAGTAACCATCGCCCCCAGAGGGATCAGCGCTGGCTTGCACCTTTAAAAAACAAACGGCAGCCCAGATGGCCGCCGTTATATAAATAAGAACTGAATTCTTTTTCAAAAAATTACTGCGTTAATTTACACTCTAACATGTGAGTGTCTTTGTAATTTGGGACCGTCACATCGACGGCGCCGTTTACGATTTTTTTACGATCCGAATTAATGGTGATTTGCAGCTGAGTTTGACCCGCTTTAGGCTCTTTAATGACCCAAGTTCCCTTCGTTGCGTAATCAAGAATGGTGGCTGAAGTTGTGTCTAACTCTTTGTACTTGATATTACTTTGGTAAGCGGCGCGCTCTTCATCTGACATCGGATCGGCCCACGAAGGCTTGTCTAAGTTCATCATTCCGTTTAAGTCTGAACCACCAGCCGTTTTGTTCATCCCAAAAAACAAAATTCCGAAATATCTATCTTTAGCGTCGCTCAGGTAACAATAATTACCTGCTAGCAATTTCGTTCGCGCCGAAACCGATTTTTCGCCCTTGGCCCAGTCTTTTGCGAAATCATCCATCACGACTAATTCTTTTAATGTTCGCTCCCATGATTTAATTAAGCTTGCGTTCTTTTTGTCGACTGGCTGTAAACTTTCAGGAGTGTACTTGGCGTCGGCTCGTAAACATCCGCGCTTTGTCATTTCGTTCGTAACCGCGGCCGATTTAAATTTAAAACCAACTTGCGCGTAAATAGAATTTCGTAACATGCGGAATTCTTCTAAGGTGTAGTCGACGCTATCGGTATTTTCTGAAAACACGTTAAACGGAACGCCCAACGGAACGCATTCAACTTTTTGCGCGACTTTACGATCGGCGGCCTTCGCGGCGGCTACGACCGAAATTAAACTTAAGCTTAAGAACATAGAAATTAAAATTTTCACGGAAAAACTCCTTTTAAGTGTAAGCCTTTATTGTAGAGATAATTCACTGGCCCTTTCAACTGATATCATTGCTGCGCGCCAAAAAGAACTTTTGGTAAAAAATCTTGGGCTTGCTACAATTAATCCATGAACGCCGCATCCCGATTGGTTCCTTATTCTGATCTGCCTTGGTTAAGTCTTTTTAACCAGACGATAGACCAGCCGCAAAACTTCCCCGCGCTTTTAACAAGCTACGGCGTTGATATCGCAATGCTTTCTTCGATCGCGGAAAAACCCAATGACGTTTCGGAAGCTTACGGACGCAAAGTTCTTTTTAAAAATAACGAAATCGAAGTGATGTTGGCTAGTTGGGCTTTTCACGCGATGGCGCTTCCGCATAACCACGGTGCTTCAAAGGGTTTAATCTGGTTTGCCGAAGGCGATTTCTCGGAACAGCATTACCGTTTTCAGAATGGCGAATTGCATAAACAGGGCCCCGCCGTGAAGTTCGGTGAAAATCAAGTCGTTCGCGTCGATTCAAATGATATTCATTCATGCCGGCCCGAAAAAACCGGACTATCACTACACATTTATTCTCCGCCGATTGAACAAATGAAAGTGTGGGATTTAGATTCAAAGCGAACGCTCACCGTTTCTGATAATTGCGGCGCTTGGATTCCTAAAAATTTGAATTTGATCGTCAGCGAAACCGCTTGGTGACGCTTTGAAAAAAATCTTGATCGCCTACACGACATTGTACCGTACCGGCGGCGCCGAATTCGAAAAGGCGGCGCAAACTTTGTACGCCGAAAAAAAATTAGAATTTCCGCAGCTTGAAATTATTAAGCAGGCCACCGAATCAAAAAATGAATTCTTAAGCCTGATCGAAAAAGTAAAATCTGAAAACAATGAAATTTTAGAATTTCATTTCATCGGACATAGCGGAGTGTACGGAATCATGTTCGGCACGACGAAGTGGCCCGAACAGTTTAGCCCCTTCGAATGGCGGCAGCAGACTTGGCCCTTAGCTTCTGACGCAAAAATTTATTTTCACGCGTGCCGCACGGCTCGCTGGTTTGCGCCCTTCTTGGCGAATCATTTTAAGGTTCCGGTGTTTGGCTATTGGTGGTACACGACGGTTTCGGCCTCGCGCGAAAAATTTGTTTGGCCCGCAAAAGAAAATGTTTTCATCGTTTCGTGTCCAGGAAGAAAATCGCACGGGTTGTTTGCCTCGGCGTTAAAGTACGCACGTATAGCAAAGCTTTATTCGCTAGTTGAGTTTAAGCCCGAAGAAACGCCCCTGGATCGTTCGTATGATCAGGTTTCTGAATTTTACGAAGAAACCTTTGAAGACCTTAGCGTGCGCCGCGATGAATGGAATTGGTTAACGACCGAAATTGATTTCACCAAAAAGCCAAGCGTTCTTGATATCGGTTGCGGTAACGGCGCCTTTCTTCGACAAATGGCCGCGAAGCTTGAAAATGGGGTCGGCGTTGACGCTTCGACCGGCATGCTGAACATGGCGCGCACCAAAGCTTGCGAAAAAGAAATTAAGAATCTAAATTTTTCGCAAATCTTTGGGCCGAAGTTAGATTTCCCCGATAATTCTTTTGATTACGTCATTTCGGTGCTTTCGTTTCGGTACCTTGATTGGGACCCGATGATTCACGAAATTCTTCGCGTTCTAAAGCCCGGCGGACGCATTTTGATTTTAGACATGGTCGCAGCACCGATTAAATTTTACGAATGGCCACAACTTTTGATTTCGAAATTTCGCCACTATCTGCAGCGCTACCAAAATCCCCGGTATTATAAAGCCCTATCAAAAATGGTCAGTACCCCGCAGTGGAAACAGATGTTGAAATACAACCCCATCCGGGCCGAGCACGAATACAAATGGTATTTAAACAGTCGCTTTCCCGACTCGAAATATTCTTGTATCAACATCGGGTGGAATTCTCGGATCATCACGTTTGCTTCAAAGCCGATTGATTTTAAAACCGTGCAGAAAATGAGCTTTCCGTGAAGAAGAAAAACCTAACCGCGTCCGAATTGCTGCCGCAAAAAATCGGCATCCTTGACTGGGGCATCGGGGGATTAGGTGTGTATAAAGAGATTCGCAAAAAAATCCCACGCGCCGCATGCGTTTACCTTTCGGATTCGGGCTTTACTCCCTACGGAAAAGTCCCCGCTAAGAAGTTAGTGAAAAGATTAAATCAAATCGTTGATTTTTTTCGTCAGCAAAATATTTTAACCGTCGTCATTGCCTGCAATGCCGCCAGTACGGTTTTAAATGAGGTTAAGAAAGCCAACGCCGAAATCCAATTCTTCGGGATGCTCGAGGCCGGAAAAGACCTCATCTTAGCGCAATCGAAAAAATCCATACTTATCTTGGGCGGTGAAAGAACCATTCAAAGTGGCTACTTTGAAAAGGCTTTCAAAAAATCCAAATACCAAACCGATTCGCGAGCGGCTCAACCCCTATCGGGTTTGATCGAAACGGGGCAGCACCGCTCGAACCAATTTCTAAGCGCGTTGGACACCGTCACCATGGGCGCGCAGCCGGAAGCCGTTCTGTTGGCCTGCACGCACTACCCGGCGGCGACCGCCGTATTCAAAAAGAAATTCAAAGGTGCAACAATTTTAGACCCGGCCGCGAGCGTTGCCGAAGGTTTGTTAAAAGCTGTACCAAAAGTCCGGAAAGGGCCCACCCAGTTTTACACGACGGGATCTGTTGCGCTCTCGAAAGCTTCGGCCTATAAAGCCTTTGGATTAAAAATTTCCTCTTTTAAAAAAGTGAAGCTGTAAGTGAATAACCAATTTTATGATTTAAGCCCCAATTTAATTTTATCGACGGCCGAATTAAACGGCTTCGTTCCCACCGGCGAACTAATTCAGTTAAACTCTTACGAGAATCGCGTTTTTGAAATCAAACTTGAAAATCGCAACTCGATTATCGCGAAATACTACCGCCCCGGTCGCTGGAGCCAAGCAACAATTCTTGATGAGCACCAATTCACCGCCGAATTGCAAAAAGAAAGCATCGAAGTCGCCTCGGCCATGGTTTTGAAAAATAACTCGACCCTCGATCAAGTTGAAAGCATCAATTACGCTTTTTTTGAAAAGGTTCGCGGCCGCATGGTGCAAGAGTTAACCGTTAATCATTTTAAAAAATTAGGCCGCTGGTTAGCCCGCCTTCATAACGTCGGTTGCCTGAAGCAAGCTGAACACCGCGCGAACATCGGCCCCGAAAACGATCGCAAGTGGGAGCAACTCCAAAAGATGCTTCCCACCGTCGCCCCCGAAGTGATTAATCGCTACGAAAACGCCGCCATTCATATTTTTGAAGCTTTAGATGATGCCCTTCAAGATTTTGATTTCATTCGCCTCCACGGCGATCTGCACCGCGGAAACATCCTTGAAGACTCGAGTGGTGAATTCGTCATGGTCGACTTTGACGACATGATTAACGGCCCCGAAGTGCAAGACTTCTGGATGCTCATGCCTTCCAGCGAGGTCAAAGACAGTCCTGAATTTAATACTTTAATTGAATGTTATTCTGAGTTGCGTGAATTTCCCTACGAGCAGCTTGAATTGATTCCGCTCTTGCGGGGGTACCGGATCATCACTTACGCGATGTGGATTATGAATCGTTGGCAGGATCCTAGTTTTCCTCGGCTTTTTCCAGATTATGGAACTTATAGTTACTGGGCCGAGGAAACCGAAAATTTAGAAAAAATACTTTATCA
>CAXSEH010000109.1:0-10257 GCA_964236345.1 uncultured Bdellovibrionales bacterium | reverse complement strand
TATCCTGGCTTTATAACGAAAATACGTGATCCACAAAAAGAAGAAAGGACGTTGAAGGTGTCTAAAGTTTTGACGATCGAGCGTTTAATTCAGGGGTCGGTAAGTAAAAAATTCTAAAATTAGGCGTCTGAAAACTCTTCGGTTACCTTAGAGTTTTTGGAGGTTTCGATGAAGTCTTTCATGATGATTTTGGTGGCTCTGCTTTCGGCTCAAGTTGCCCATGCCCAAATCCAACTTGTCCGTGAAAAACGGGTGCAGTCATTCCTTGCCAATACGAAGGGGCCCAACGATGTGTACGATCGCGCGATCAATTCTCCTAAATCTGCGACTTTTTCTGAAGATGGTCGTAAGCTTTACGTTAACTCGCTTGAAGGCGGCCAGACCGTCGTTTACGAATGGCCCAGTTTGCGAAAGCTTTCGGTCATTAATCACTTCTTTAATGCCACAAACCAAAATTTATTTCTGAATAACGAAGAAACCGTTTTCGGCTACCCGTACTACAAGAAGAATAAAGAGGGTGCCAATCACTTTACCGGTAAGCCCGTTGAAATGGCGCTTTCACACAACGGAATCTACCTGTGGATACCTTACTACCGTCGCGATTTCGATTCTTCTGCGCAGTCCCCGTCAGCCGTTGCCATCGTCGATACGCGAACGGACAAAATTATTCGGGTTATGCCAACCGGACCGATACCTAAGTTCGTCGCCATTTCGCCAGATGGTTTGACCGCCGCCATCACGTACTGGGGAGACAACACCATAGGGCTAATCGACATTAGCAGCGGATCGGTCGCGGACTTTAAGTACAAGGCCCACTTAACCGTTGAACGTCAGCTGAGCCAAGCTGACAAGGACGGCACCGATCGCGACGCCACGTGCGGGTTTTGTTTGCGTGGCACGGTATTTAGCCCCGACTCACGCTACTTATTCGTCGCCCGTATGGGCGGTGGAGGGATCGCCGGCTTCGACCTTACTAACAATCGCTATCTGGGCACCATGACGAACGTAAAATCCACGCCACGCCATTTGTTGATTTCGCCGGATCAAACAAAGCTTATCGTTTCTAGTAACGTAAGTGGTTACATCACGTCGTTCGACCTGAACACGATGATTAATGATTTGATCAGCGCCGACGGAAAAAGAATCAAAGGCACGGCGGGCAAAGAAGTTTCGGTCGGTCAAGGCGCACGCACCATTGAAGTAGAACCGAATGGCCGATACGTCTACGCAGCCGTTAACGACGGAGTTAAAGTTGTAGCCGTTGATTTACAAACGATGAAAGTCGTTTCCGAAGTTAAAGTTGATCCTTTTCCCGTGGGCCTGGCCATTTCGAAAGATGGAAAGTACATCGCCGTCACATCGCAGGGGCACGCCGGAGTAGGCGGAGGTAACGCCGTTAACGTTATTCGCGTTGAAGAAAAATAATTGGGCTTGATCACAGATGAATGATCGAGAACTTTTTTAAAACTTCATCGTATTCAAACAGCTGACCTTGCTCGAGGTCGAAATAAATTCCCATGATGTTCAATCGCCGCGCTTCGATGGCTTCCGCGACAAACGGAACGTTTTCAGATTATCAATTGAAACCGCGATCGATTCCATTTCGCAATGTCTGCATAATACATCGATATCCGCTGGAGACTTCGGATTTCCAAATTCTTGTAAAACCTTTTTTTTCGCGGCATCCGCAATGGTCATCCACTTGCTGACGAAAGTTTCTTGGTTTTCGTGGGTCCCGGTTATCAGGGCACGTATGCCCCCACACTGACGGTGTCCTAGAATGACCACATTTTCGACCTGCAGACCCGTCACCGCGAATTCAATCGCGGCACTGACCCCGTGAAGACCTAACTTGGAAGATTCATGGGGAGGGACCAAATTAGCAACGTTACGAATGACGAATAATTCGCCCGGATTAGCACCGGCCATCAGCGAGGGATCAACCCGCGAATCGCTGCATGCAATGATAAGGGTTTTTGGATGCTGGCCGGTGGTTGCCAGTTTATCAAACAGGGCCGTTTCGGGATCGAAAAATTTTTCGCGAAATTTGCGAAAACCGAGCACCAATTTAAGAAGTTCTTTTTTTGCCATATCGACCATTTCATAGCATGGTTTTACGCCAAATCCTAGACTTCTTAAAAGGAACCATAGAAAATTTAAAGGCTGTATTTGTAAATCTTAGTATAACCTTGGGAGTGACAGGTATTGCCGATAATGTGGTGCTGAACAGTGATATTAAGCACTTCGTTATTCACAGTCCCAACAAAGTCCGCTTCCCCGCCAATAATTAGCTTTACGCTTTCACCTTGATCGCAGCCGGAATCAAGTGAATTGAAAAGTACTTTACTTACGGTAAAGCTAAAGCGATCTTCAGTTTGCCGGATTAGCGAATCAACTTCCAAATTTTCGAACATCTTCGGAAAAAAATAGCTGTGAATTGAAACTTTCCCCGTGGCGGGATCTAGCGCAACGTCCTCTAGGCAAATTTCTGCAGGAATTTTATCATCGGTAATGGCTTGCAGACTACTTAAGAAATAACACTTCTGTGATTGCTTGTGGTCTTCCGGTCCTGCGACCGCAACTAAACTAACCATCATTAGCACTAGATAAATCATCGTTTTCATAATAACTCCTTTAGAATTTCAAAGGTTCTATCATGATTTTAAAAACTAGATTGTCAGGATTAGGTCAACGGGAACTAATTACTTAGTGCTCGCCGGAACGCGAGACTTCGGCAATGAAAGCCCCGTTTTTAAACTTTGCTGATTTTGCAGTTGAAGGGCCTGATCAGTCATTTGCTGAGCCTTGATAGTTACGTCGGCCGAACGATAAACTTTGGATAAGGCTTCCGCAAAAAAAGGTTGTTTAGGATTATCTTCATAGAATTTTTCAAACAGTGAAACCGATCCCATAGATCGGTCTTGAGCCATTAAAGCCCAGGCTAGCAGGGGCTTCATATTTCGATTTTTGCTTTTGTAGCTAAGGGCTTTCGTCACAAAACTTTCTAATTCTTTTGGGTCGGAACGCTTCTGATACCAAATTTCCGCAAGCGCGGCGTAAATTTCAGAATTTTCTGGGTTGATTCTGAGCGCCTCGTCGATATTATTTTTAAATCCCGCTTCATCTCCCTGGCGATAGGAAGCCAATGCGGCGTTTATTCTTAAATCTTCTTCATTTGGAAAAAAGGCAATACCCATTTCTAAAATTTGGGCCGCTTGCTCATATTTATGCATGTCTAAAAGTAAATCCGAATAAGCTTTATATATTGGAAGTTGATCGGGTCTTCTTTCCTGGGCTTGATCTAAACGATTCAACGCCGCTTGATCTTGGTCATTTTTAACTTCGAAAAATGCAAGGGTCACTTGCGCATCCGCAAAAAATACCGACGCCGGGCTAAGTCCAGAAAGAAGGGGAAGCGCTGCCTGATTTTGCTTCTGGGCCAAATAAACCTGCGCCAAGTAAAATTCAGCTTCATCTAAATTAGGCTTAATTTCCAGTACCTCGTTGTACTTGATTTCTGCATCACGCATCCGTCCCGCTAAAAAATAAACATGCGCTTTTTTTAGTTCAACCAGGATCGGATCTTTGACCCAATTTTCTTGCTTAGATAATTCGCGAAGCGCAATTTCGTAGTTTTCGGTATTTACGGAAACATCCGTTAGCGCCTGCGAAACTTCTAAATCAAAATCATGCGCCTCGGTAAATTGCACTAAGATTGCCTGGGCCGAATCGTAATCTGCGTTTTTTAGATACTCGTTCTTCATCTCCATAACGACGCTTTTGTTACGAGGTTGTAAATTGTAGGCTTCCTTCACAAGCTGCGTGTATTTTTCTAAGTTCCCCATGCGGCGATTCAGAAAGGCTTTTTCAAGTAACAGCTTTATTTGATTATTTTCATTGGTGGCAATCTGATTTAGAAGATTTTCGGCCTCGATATCATTTTTTTCAAACTTAGCGAGGTAGAAAAGGGCCCACCGGGCTTGCTCGGACTTAGCGTTTAATTTTAAAACCTCTGCGAATGTACTTTTGGCTTTCGTGTATATTTGCGCCGCCAAATACAGATCGCCTAAACGCATAAGCGCATCTGAATTTTTTGGATCTATTTTTAAAACTTCGCCCAACTCGAAAGAAGCTAAATGGTTGAGTTCGATTTTTTTATACTCGTCTGCAAGCCCTAAATGGGCCGAAATTCGCAAAGGGTTGTGCAGTAATGAAATTCGAAAATTGTCGATCGCGCTCTGGCTTTGCCGGTCATTCGAATAGGCGCGGGCCAATTCTTCGTAATATTGATCACGAGTCATCGCGGCAGGAACCATGTCCGAATTGACGGTTTGTACTGATCGAGGCGCAACTTCGTAGGTTGCGCAGCCTAAACCAAAAACCAATATAAGAACGTAAAAAACTGCTTGTTTCACTGCGGAACTAATCGGCTTTTTGTATGATAGACTTTAAACTATTTCCGCTGGCCTTAGATCTTGCTCACACGCTAGTTGGGGCCGGGCCAACGGATCAAAATGAGCCCGGAGCAAAAACTTAGCTTCTTAAATCGAATCAAGTTCGTTTTTGAGGTCTGCGATGGCGCTGAGTTTCGAAAGGACCTCAAGGTTATCTTTGAGTTGTTCAAGTCGGCTCGCTCCTAAGATAACCGTGCTGACGTTTTTATTTAAAGCACACCATCCTAAAGCAAGGTGAGTCATCGAAATTCCTGACTTTTTGGAAATCGAATTCAGGGCCTGCGAACGCTTTTGATTTTCAGGATTCTTGATCTCGTCTTTGACGTACCCCATTGATGCCATATTGGCCCGTGAGTCTTCCGGAATTCCTTTTAGGTACTTACCCGTCAGCAGACCTGAAGCAAGGGGGCTCCAAGTGGTCAGCCCCAGCTGCATTTTTTTGAAAAGTGGTGCAAATTCTTTTTCTACCTTTTCACGGTGGATCAAATTGTATTGAGGTTGCTCAACGATGGGTCGGTGTAATCCGTTCGACACCGCGAAGTCATAGGCCTGCTCGATCGCGATTGCTGGCCATTCGCTAGTTCCCCAGTAGATGGCCTTACCATCCCGAATCATCTGGTCCATCGCAAAAACTATTTCGTGAATTGGAGTTTCGGGATCATAGCGATGGCAATAAGCAACGTCGACGAAGTCGGTATTTAAACGACGTAAAGAATGATCAATCGCCTGCATCAAGTATTTTCGGTTCAGCGTGTTTTTAAAATTTACACGATTTTCAATCCCCCAAAAAAACTTCGTTGTTAAGACATATTCGTTTCGATTAAGCCCCAGGTCCTTAAAAGCGATTCCCATTAACTCTTCGGATTTCCCGAGGGCGTACACTTCGGCGTTATCAAAAAAATTCACTCCGTGATCAAAGGCATATTTTAAACACTCGCGAACGGGGCCAACATCCATCTGCTTACCGAATGTGACCCAAGACCCGAACGAAAATAAACTGACCGACAAGCCCGACTGTCCTAATTTTCTAAAAGGCATTTGATTCATGATTGCCCCTTTCTGGAATTATAAAATATTCACGTTTTCCACCCTATCATCCGCAAAAAATTAGACAATCTTGAATTGATAGTACTTTGCGCAAAGCTGAGATATAGCAGAAGAATGATTAAATATACGATTCTGCTGGTCTTATTTTGCACGAACGCGTTAGCCCTTGAAACGCTTAAAATCGAAAATGGCCGGTACGTGACTCTCGAAAATAACCTGACGGATCGTTCCCAACCCGCTCTTATTTTTCTTCCCGGAATTAATCGCGCGCTGGATGAACGGGATTCATTTATCCAGCTGGCGAAGAAAGCAAAAATAAATTTTGTCTCCATTCATTTTAGTTTGCATCCAGAATCTGTATTATCAATTCCGGCAAATGAGACGCCCTATTTTAAATTAAACGCAATGAGGGCAAAAGATTTGGCAGATGAAGTGCGGTTTGTGATCAAGAAATACAAGATCGCAAAACCAATCATCATCGGTCTGTCATACAGTTCGGTCGTCACGTCTGAATTGGTGGCTAGTGGAAAATTTCCGTTGGTAGTCGAAACGGCCCCTATGATCCGCTACGACGAAAGCGATCCCACGGGGGCGCAAACGACTTCATTTTGGAAAGACTACTTAGGCCTATACCCGGTCTACGGTACTATTTGGCAAAATCTTTTTTTGACCCAAGTTTACGAAAAATATTGGACGGACAAAGTAGATAAGATTCTTGAGCAGTATCCTGATTTCGAGGGAGATGCCGTCGCAAAATCTAATTTAGTTTCGGCGTACGCTTCGCTGTCAATTGTGGTGGATGGTTTCGACTTTTCAACGCAAGACTTCACTACCGGAACCAAAAGACTTTTTATTTTAGGAACCGAAGAAGATGCTCATCGGTACGAGTTGCAGCAGAGTGCGATTGAACTTTATGAAACTCAAAGTGGTGAACAAAATAGTTGGGTTCTTGTAAAAGGGGCCGGACACATCGTTCCGTCTGATAATCCAAAAGCGTACCTTAGATTAATGAAAAAACTGATCGTCATTAAATAGCTGAATTAGCGTCTAACGATCATCGTTTCCTTAAGCGTCTCGCGCAATCCCGCCTTTAAACTTTGCGCATCTAGCGTCCACCCAGTTTTAGGATCAATCGTCGGTTTAACGATCGTAAACTGATTCGCGCTATTCGCATCGATTCGACGAGGGTTCTTCTTTCGCAAGTGATTAAAAGGTATGGTCGTACTATGAATGGCGCTAGAGGTAATCTCGAAAGTTTCATATCCTAGAACCGCAGGTTCAATCCGCATGTACTCTGTGAAGTGAACATCGCCCGAAGCAAAGACAACTGGTGCTTCGACCTTTGCTAACTGATTACAAAGATCTTTGAGGTTCTCTTGGTGCCAAAATTCGAATGCATCTTTTTTCAAGTAGCCTCCGAAAAACTGACTTCCATTCATGATCCATGCGGGTGCTTTACTTTTAGATAAATTCTCAAATAAGAAGGTTTCTTGTAAAGAACCCCACTGAACCGGGCACTGTTGCTGTTCTCTAGGAGAACGGTAATATCTTGAATCCATCATAAAAAATCTTTGCCCGAAGGCCGTGATCAACTGTGAAATACCTGGGCCCTTAAGCAGTATTTTTTCTTGTGGTTCGTTATCCCAAAATAATTTGAATAACTGCTTCGTCATTTCTTTTTTGGGAAAGGTAGAATCCGCATTGTTTCCAGAAAAATCATGGTCGTCCCATACGGCTAAAGTTGGGATCAAACGCTTTTGTCGAAAGTGCGAAAGCAAGCTACGCGTCTCGCAATAGCGGCGCCAGTAATCTGCGTCGGTGCCATCGTTACCCCCGTTGTCGGAATAGCAGGTGTCGCCAATAAGAAAAATAAGATCCGGATTACTTTCAGAAACGTTATCCCACATCTCTTCGCGTTTGCTTTCGTTATTATCTTTCATGCAGCTTGCGATGAGTAGCTTTGGATTTGTCATGTCGGTGTCTAGGCTTTTAAATATTCTTTCGTCTACGACATTTCCGGTTGCTGGCGCGATGACACGCAGAATGTAATCGGTATTAATTTTTAAATTAGAGACAAGGATCTTTTCGACTCCCCATGGGGAAAAACTTCTGGTTTCGCGGGTGGTGATCTTTGTTGGGTATTGTTTTCCGGCAGCATCCAAAACCACGTATCCATAACTTTGGGTCGATGGAGTGAGAATCACAAACTGGCTTGTACTAAAGGTTGCCAGACCTTGCATGATGGCCAAGGTTCCACGATAAAGGCCACGGTAGCTGTAACTATTAGATAAAAGGCTTGAATTAAGGGGATCATTTAAGATCGCGAACGCGCCGGCCGTGGTGATTAACGAGTCTTGTAGAAAATCACGTCGTGAAATTTTCATAAACTTCCTATGTAGTGCATTTATTCTAGTAGAACGCTGAATCAAGCGTCTTTCAAAGTTCGCAGGGTCTACTCGACCTTTTAATTACTTTAGTCTGCTGTAAGGGGAAGGAAGACAATAGGCGAACCTCCAAATTACGAGGTAATCCGGAAAAATAAGAGAGAGAATTTTAATTTTCGAACGATAAAAGTCTAGGCTCATTATCTTTGATAATGAAAAACCAAATTTTTATTTTTTATACATGTCTAACTCTTTAAGAGTATAAACGTTGCCATTCCAATGTCTTATGGAACAAAAATCTGCGTGCAATTTAGGGTTAATTAGTTTTGGCTCTTTCTAATTCTAACTACCCTAATAACTTTAATGCCAAGCCTTGGCTTTGATTTGCTTGTTGCAAAACGGCCGTCGCTGCTTGTTGAAGAATATTGTGTTTTGCTAAATTTGACGACTCTACAGCAATGTCAGCATCGCGGATTCGTGAATTGGCAGCCGCAAAATTTTCGTTTGAAGTCATCAAGATTGAGGAAGTTGTTTGAAGACGTCCTTGCATGGCACCTAAGTCGGCGCGCATTCCGCTGACGCTATTCAAAGCTTCATCGATGAACGTTAAACTTTGCTGGGCATCAACCTTTGTTAAAGCACCAATATCTTGGATTCCTAAAGCCATAACCCCCGAGTTTTTGTCTTGTGCGCTAAAACTGATACGGTCATTCATGGGATCATTGTAATTGCCGACTTGGAAATCAAGGACTCCGCCCATACCGTTTAACAGTGGTGTTCCGTTAAATTGCGTCGTTTGTGATACGCGTTCGATTTCTTCTTTAAGCTGCTGATATTCGATATCGATCATCGCTCTTTCGCGGTCTCCGACCGTGTCTGATGCTGCTTGGATCGAAAGCTCTCGTAGTCGCACGAGCATGTTCGTCGTTTCACCAAGGCCACCTTCGGCAACTTGCACCATTGAAATACCGTCGTTGGCATTTCGGTTGGCTTGCGTGAAGCCGCGCATCTGCGCTTTCAAACTTTCCGAGATCGCTAGACCTGCGGCGTCGTCTGATGCTTTGTTAATCCGGTATCCTGACGAAAGACGCGCCATCGCCGTCGATATTTCGTTACTTGTGGTGTACAAGTTTTTCTGCGCATTTAATGCCTGCACATTTGTAGCAATCCTCAGTCCCATTTTTTCCTCCGTGTTGACTGTCCGAATTGATTGAACCTAATCCTTGGTTCAACCAAATTTCCGTTTCGGACATGTTTATTTAACAAAACTAAAAAACCCAATAATCGGGCCCGGCGTTTTTACACTCCGGACCCTTCGCTAATTTCCTCGCAGGAAATTTTCACACCAACTTTCGTCGCTCGCACTCAAGAGAAGGTCTCTCAACTTTCACTACTACCCCTTATTTAAAAGGGACAAGGCGAGTCCTGGCTGCTGATTTGCTTGTACCAAAACCGAAGTTCCGGCCTGAAGCATTACATTTTTCTTTGCCAACTCAGAAGATTCTTCGGCCACATCCGCATCACGAATTCGTGAATTGCTGGTCGCAATATTTTCTACGCTGGTATTTAAATTCTGTACTGTTGAATTCAACCGGCTTTGGATTGAACCAAAGTCGGCACGCACATCAGCTACCTGGCTGATGGCCGAATCGATTGAAGCAAGTGACGCCTGCGCCGATTCTTTATCTATGACATCCGTATACGTTAGCCCCAAAGACTGAACCCGCGCATCGGCCTTTGCCGTATCGAAAGAAATGCGATCGCCAATGTCAGAGTTCTTGGTATTAATTTGAAAGTTAATTTTATCACCGGCACCGCTCAGTAAGGGCGTTCCGTTAAATTCGGTTGTTGCGGCAATGCGATCGATTTCGGTCTTTAATTGATTATATTCTAATGAAACCATTTTACGTTCGCGGTCCCCGACCGTATCGGAAGCCGCCTGAATTCCCAATTCTCGCATTCTGATCAAAATATTACCCACTTCAGAAAGCGCGCCCTCACCGACTTGTAAAAACGAAATGCCATCTTGCGCGTTTCGGTTTGCTTGTTTTAAGCCACGCATATTTGATTTAAATGTTTCTGATAAAGCTAAACCGCTTGCATCGTCCGAGGCGCGATTAATTCGGCTACCCGACGACAATTTTTCGTAGGTCTTATCAAGCGCCATCTTATTTTGGCCAAGCGCCTGCTGGGCCCGTAAAGATGCGGTATTGGTGCTAATTCGTAATCCCATAGAGCCTTCCTCCTTGAAGGTGCTTTTCTTTAAAAGCTCTCTGTAAAATCCTTTTTACAGAGTGAGCAGCCGTGCTCAATTCCTTGGTACTGTCGTTTTCTTATACAACTCATCGGATCAAATTGAGATAACATGAGGG
>CAXSEH010000108.1:0-10349 GCA_964236345.1 uncultured Bdellovibrionales bacterium | reverse complement strand
GGAACCGCCGAAGAATCTCCACGGCCAAGCACGAACTCAGACTTATCGATATCGTAAGTCTGAGTCTTTGATGGACCGATTAATTGTAAGAGGACAATCTGCTTCTTTTTAGCCATTTTTTATAATAAGCCGCTCCTAAGCGGCGTTTTGACCTGTTGGTTTATGGGTCTTAGCGATTTCAAGATTTAGAGCTTCTTCAGCTAATGCTTCAACCGGATCACGGTGTTCGTCAAATTTGCCAACGTCATCTGGTACGATGTTGTTGTCTGAACGGTACCACAATAAGTCCATGGCACTTTCAAAACGATCAACTAAAGAGATGAATACGCGTTCTGGATTCAGTGACGTGTTGTAAATGTGTAACGTTAATGAAAACGCGATACCGAATACTGATGACGCCATCGCGAAAGCGATCTCGTGTAAGAATCCGTCCATGATTTCTTTCGTACGTTCAACATCACTCATGTCCATTCCGCCCAGGGCAACTAGTCCGCCCTTGATACCTAGGAATGTACCCAAGATACCGGCAACGACGAACAGTCCCGGAAGAATTGTGATCAAGTCATTCAAGGCACCAATCGGTATGAATCCGAAAAGTTTGTTGAAGCAAGGATTGTGGTGTAAGGTAGCGCGCGTAATTTGTTGTAACTTAGGCGTTTCTTTTGACCATTTTAAATATCGTAATTGCTTCATGATGTCTTTCACCATCCAAGCGCACCCTTGTTTAACCAAGAAAATGCGATCGCTCGGTGACATGATAAAATCTACTGAAGAAGAAGCTTTACGATCGCGCATTGCGAATGCTTCGTAATAGCTTTTTTCAAAGATCTTTTTAGCTAACACGTAAAAAGACGCGTTAGTTAAATTTTTGTTCGCGTCCGAATCGATGAATTTAAATACTTTCATCTCGAACTGACGGGCAAACCATTCATGGCGTCTGACCGTGTAGTAAATCGCCCATCTTAAGAACGCCGCAGCTACGAAAACTGTGGCCATCGCGTAGGGCAAGTAGTTAATAAAATACTTGATTAAATTATCTTTCATTTGATCTTCCATAGGGGCTCCTTATTTCTTTTTGTCCATGCTAAATCTGATAATAACTCTTTGTGCTTTTTTACAATCGTTCTTCTTGCAATACTCGTCAGCCGAAGCGACGTTGCGGTCCATTTTCATCAGATCCAAGAAGCTTCGTCCCGAAACTTTTAAGTTCGGTACGAGTGTCTGACGATGTTCGAAATTCATTTCTTTTTCATCTAAGATGTAATTGAAAATTGATTTCGCACGCTTATAACTTAGATCCATGTTGTACTTTAAAGCTTCGCGATCGGCAGGCTTTGAAGAATTTGGATCAACGAATTTACCTTTATATGTCGGAGACGCGAAACCGATAACTTCAACCGCCGAGATCTGATTCGAAACAGTTGGGTTACCGAATAAAGATTTCGAGTAGACTGGCATCGCTTTTCGCAAAACATTACGCATGTCTTCTTTTAGGTTCGCCGAATCGTTATCGAAATAGGCTTGACCGAAATCAAGAAGAACGTCGCCGGATTCAAGATCGATGTCAGCCTTAACTCCAATTTTGTCGAAACCTTTTTTGATTTCTGAAGCAACTGCTTTACGAGCCTGTAACTCTGCTTTAACCTGATTCAGTTGACCTTCTGTGGCCTTTAACTGACCCGCAAGTCCTGCCATTTGGCCGGCGAGGGCTCGTTCTTTAGCTTCGGCGGCGGCCTTAAATTGGCCTTCGCGTTTTGCTTTCTCGGCGTCCGATAAATTCTTTTGATTTTTAAGAGCGTTGTCAAAAGCGGCTTTGTCGGCCGCAGCTTGCGCGGCAAATTTACCTTGTAAAGCATCCATTTTAGCTTTGGTATCCGCGGCGGCACTTCCCAATTGAGCACTTAAGTTTGCGGCCTCTTGAGCCTTCGCACTTAACTGACCTTTAGTTTGTTCCAAGGCACCTTTAGTTGTATCAAGTTGGTTAGCCGTTTGATCAAGTTCGTTCTTCGTTTGATCTAAAGCACCTTTTGTTGCATCCAAAGCTTGAGCCGTTTGGTTTAACGCACCCTTAGTCGTATCTAACTGATTTTCGGTTTGAGCTAATTGCGCTTGAGTTTGGTTCAAGTTTTGTTTTGCTCTTTGCAATTCAGCCGCAGTTTGTCTTTTCTGCTGTTCGATGGCTTGCTTTTGTTGTTCGACGGCTAATATTTTATTATCCGCTTCGATTTCCAATTGCTTCATCTTTGCCTGATATGTTTTTTGGGTCATCTTTTGATGCTTGTAAGCCGCTTGCAATTCTTTTGCTTTGGCTTCCATATCATCATTGATCTTATCCATTTGGGCTTCTTTGGCTTTGATCATGTTTGTCTTTTGCTGGATGTCCGCACCGAGGTCAGCAATTTTGCTAGACTGTTCGGTGATCGTATCGTTTTTTTCGTCGATCACTTGTTCTTTTTCAGTGATCACTTCATTACGATTCGTAATCTTTGTTTGGGCAAACTTGTTCGAGTTGATGACGTTACGAACCATTTGTTGGTACTTATTAAGTGCCACTTCTTTTTTCGCATTGTCCGAGGCCTGCTTGGTTAAATTCTCTTTTTCGTTTTTTGCTTCTTCCTGCAAAAGACTTAATTTATCCATTAGCTCTGCGTATTCGTCTTTTTCGCTTTTGGTTGCCTGCGACTGAAGAAATTGGTTTTTCACCGACTCGTACGTTTTCAGTTGATTTTGTAAATCCTGAATTTGCACTTTCAGCTTTTTATTTTCGGTGGCATTGTTCATACCATCCGCACCAGATCTCAAGCTCGAGACGACGTAAAGCAATAAGAAGATAGATGACAAACCCAAGAATAAATCTGAATTTGACGTCCAAAAACTTTCGCCCTGCCCATGACTGCCACTCTTGTTGTATTGAAACGACATATTTTCACTCCTAACTCACATCTCTTTAACGGCACAGGAGTGTTTTATATGTAGATCTGGCTTGAAAAGCTGGTCCTTAGCAGAGTGAACCGGATGCGATTTAGACGTGATGAACGTCGAGGAAAAATGGCGGGGGAACTAGAGAAAAAATAATTTCATTAAGGTCAGCCAACAAATAACCGTGAACACTAGACCAAGGGCCGCAACCATTTGGACAGGCGAGCGTTCAAATTCTTTTTCTTCATTTCTTTTTTGAATTTTGTGCGCAAGTCCCTGCACTAAATTAAGTCGCTGAATGCGGTCAAGCTTATAAAAGTGGACGCCAATAAGGTTTTCATATTCATTTAAGCCATCAATGCGAATGACCACGGCGTAACAGGCCATTTGCTCGGATCCAGGAACCGAAAATTGAATTTTGATGATCTCGCCTAATTGCGGTGATAAATCAGAGGGCGCCGTAAACGACAAACCGGTTAAAGAAATATCCCGAATTTCAGTCATTTCTTCCCACGGCCTTCTTTCGGCGCCTGAAAAACGGACAAGGTGATTATCCTCTGTGTTTAGAATGTAGCGAGGAGCGCGTGCATGATATCGGGCAAGGGAAGTCGTCATGTATCTCGTATCGGAGTGCGCTAACGCGATCTTGACTTGAGTCGGGTCTGTTTTAGTAAATAAAATCAATCTCAAATTAGAACATTTCAGGTTAAGATGAAACCAAAGGTGCTTTAAATGACGGCCAATGAAAAAAAAGCGGAACCGAAAAAAGCGGTTTCGGTTCGACGTAAAAAGAAAAATAAAGTTGTCGAGCATCCACGTTCTTCAGGTCTTATTTTTAGCAACCGCGAACTAGGCTGGCTTAATTTTAATTTGCGGGTTTTAGCTGAGGCTGAAGATCCGATCAATCCCTTGTTCGAGCGTATTAAATTTCTATCAATTTCTAGTTCCAACTTAGACGAATTTTTTATGAAACGGGTTGGCGGGCTAAAGCGTCACGTGGCCTACGGGGTTTCGGCTAAATCGTCTGACGGCCAAACGCCCGAAATGCAATTAGACATGATCATGAAGCATCTTCAGCCGATGCTTAAAAAACAAAAAGACCTATTTATTTCATTAGCGAAAGAGCTCCGTACCGGCGGCTGCGAAATCGCGACTTTTAAAGACCTAAAAGAGCCCGAAAAAAAACAGATTAAAACTTATTTTAACCAAAACATTTTTCCGGTTCTAACCCCTTTGTCGGTGGATCCTGTACACCCTTTTCCGTTTATTTCTAATTTGTCGACCTCGCTGGGCGTTTCGTTATTGAACCCGAACAACGCGGACGAAAAGTTATTCGCGCGCGTGAAAATACCCAAAGTGATTAACCAGTGGGTACATGTTGAAGGGACGAAGAAATGGTTACACGTTGTCGAGTTGATCCGCGCTCACTTGGATGAATTATTTCCTGAAATGAAAGTTGTGGGCCATGTTTTATTCAGGGTCTCGCGTAATGCCGATTCGGACCGTGAAGAAGAGGATATCGAAGATCTATTAGCGATGATTGAAGAAGAACTTCGTCAAAGAAAATTTGCCGAGATCGTGCGAATCGAATTTGGCGAATGCACCGATCCATGGCTTAAAGAATTTCTGATGTCCGAACTTGAACTTAAAGAAGAAGACTTATTTCCGACGGCGGCGGATTTTGACTTAAGTGACTTTTCGATTTTGATTCAACAATTAAATTGGCCGCAACATCGGTTTCCGGATTGGTCTCCCATTGTTCCCACGGCGTTGAATGATGGAACGCAATCCATTTTTGATTCGATTCGCAAAAACGATATACTTTTGCATCACCCGTATGAAAGTTTTTCGTCAAGCGTCGAGCGCTTCATCCGTGAAGCTGCAGAAGATAAAGACGTATTAGCTATCAAGATGACCTTGTACCGCACGGGGGACAACTCACCCTTCATTAAATCTTTAATTCAGGCCGCCGAAGCGGGTAAGCAAGTCGTCTGCCTGATCGAGCTTAAGGCCCGGTTTGATGAAGAAAGAAATATCTACTGGGCGCAAGAGTTAGAAAACGCGGGTGTTCACGTGGTGTACGGAGTAGTGGGTCTTAAGACGCACGCAAAAACTTCGTTGGTCGTGCGTAAAGAAACCGATTCGGTCAGGTGTTACGCGCACGTCGGCACCGGAAATTATAATTCGGCAACTTCCAGATTTTATACCGATCTAGGCCTTCTGACCTGCGATGAACGCATCACGCAAGAACTTGTCGAGTTTTTTAATTACTTGACCGGAAAGTCATTAAAGCAAGATTACAAACATCTTATTTTGGCGCCGGTTAATATGTTTAACAAAATGAAAGAACTGATTCACCGCGAAAAAGAACATGCCGTTGCCGGTCGCCCCACGCAAATTATTGCGAAGTTCAACAATATGGAAGAAAACGATATTTCGCTTTCCCTGTACGAAGCCAGTCAAAGTAAGGTGCATATTCAATTGATCGTTCGGGGTTTTTGTTGCCTACGCCCGCAAGTGAAAGGCGTAAGCGAAAATATTAGCGTGCAATCGACTCTGGGCCGTTTTTTGGAACACTCCCGGGTTTTTTATTTCCGTAATGGCCAGACGAACCCGCTAGATGGAGATTTTTTCATCGGTTCAGCCGACTGGATGTATCGGAATCTGCACGCCAGGGTTGAAGCCTTGTGTCCCATTTACGATAAATCGGCAAAAGAAAAATTGTGGACGATTCTGCAACTTTATTTAAGCGACGTAAAACAAAGTTGGATGATGAAAGCGGATGCAAGCTACGAGCGAAAAACTGCGGCAAAAGTCGCGCCGAAAGACTTAACGAATTCGGGCGTCCAGGATGAACTCATGAAATTAGCCTCTTCAAACAAGGCGATGAGCGAAGATGATTTGATTAGAGAAGTGAAAGAATAGCGCCTTCTTTAAGGCCCACTCCAGGTATTTTTATTTTTTTAATCCCGTACTTTTTCATCAGTTCTAAAGTTAAGTAAAGCGCCGGTTCTAAAACATCGATTCGATCGGCCTTAAGATTAAAACGTCCCATTCGTTGGGCTAATGGAGTTTTCGTAAATATCTTGTAAATCTGTTCGATTTCGTTTCGGGTGACCACGGTGTTGGGCCCCTTTTTAAGAAGTAATAATTTTAGTTTAGAAATACTGTCGATATTTCCGCCGGTCCCGATGGCGATGTCGAAACGCCCTTTAGGTAAATTCTTACTTTCCTTACGCAATTTATTTTTTAAATGTTGCTGCGCTGTTAATTCAAGTTTCTGGGCTTCCGCAATCATTCGCACCATGCCCCACTTAAAACTTTTAGAAAAATTTATTTTATTCTTATAAATTTCCGTAAGCTCGATGCTTCCTCCGCCGATGTCGATCAGAAGACATTTTTCGTTGTGAATACCTATCGAATTTTGCACGGCTAACCGAATCAGTTCGGCTTCTTTCGTTCCCGAAATAATCCGGATTCGAATCCCGCTGGCTTTAAATATAGCTGATAAAATAGGCTTTTTATTCTTGGCGTCCCGAAAGGCGCTGGTGGCGTAGGCTAGGCTGCGGTCCGTTTTAAATTTTTTTGTCAGCCGAGACATTCTTTTGAAAGCTAACAGCAGTTTTCGCTGCGTGGGCACGGTGATCGATCCACCGTTAAAAACATCGGCACCCAGTCGTATGTTTTCGCGGTGCTTTTTTAAGACCCGCCAACTGCCGCTTGGGTCAATTTCAGCAATCAGTTGTCGAATGGCGTTCGAGCCGATATCTATAGAAGAAATACGCATGTCTTTTTTGCCTCGCCTTATTTTGGCTTTGAAAGAAGACAGCGGTCAAGAAAGAAGCTAGTCTGCTTTCGAAAGCGAGAACACGATGGAACGAATAATTGACGGTCAACTTGAAGTCTTAAAAAAATTAATGCTCGAAATGGGCGGTCAGGTCGAACAGGCCTTACGCGCGGTCATCGACGGGTTACTTAAAAAAGAAAAAAAATATTTTCAAGAAGTTCATGACGTCGAAACGCATATTAACGTTTTACAAATTAAGATCGATAACGAATGTCTACAAGTCTTGGCAAAACAGGGCCCGGTTGCTAAAGATCTTCGGCTTATTCTTTCAATCATTAAGATTAACACGGATCTAGAACGCATGGGAGACCAATGCGTCAACATCGCTCACTTAGGACGTGAACTGCTTGATCGGGGCTCGGTGTCTTCGATGCATGATATCGAGTTGATGACCCAAAGCGTACGTGAAATGGTCAAGGGCTGCCTGGATTCATTCGTTAAAATGGACATCAATAGTGCCAGGGCCATTTTACGAATGGATGACAAGGTCGATCAGCTTAAAAACAAAGTTTATAAAGATTCAACCGCTTTGATGAAAGTAGAACCTCACAATATTCAAAGTTTGATGGATCTTATTTTGATTGCTCGCAATTTAGAAAGATTAGGCGATCACGCGACAAACATTGCGGAAGACGTTATTTTTGCGTTTTCAGGAAAAGATGTAAGACATGGATCAGATGACTAGGGCCATCGTTATTGAAGACGAAGTTTCGATCGCTCAGCTATTAAAAATTCACCTTAAAGAAGCCGGATTCGAAGTTGACGTATTTCACGATGCAGAATCGGCCTTCACCAGTATGCAAACGAACAAGTATCAGCTTTGCCTTTTGGATTGGATGCTTCCAGGGGTTCAAGGTATCGAATTTTTGAAGAAGATACGGCCTCAAAACTTAGATCTCAAAGTATTGATGTTAACGGCCAAAGCAGATCCAGAATCGATCGTCCAAGGATTAGAGTCCGGCGCGGACGATTATTTAACTAAACCTTTTGACGGTAAAGTCTTTACGGCTCGGGTACGAAACCTAATGCGGCGTTTTGATTACGAACGCCGAATTAGCAACTCTGGTTCTGGAAAGTCCGGCCCTGACGTTGAAGAGATTACGATCGATAAAGCGACGATCAATTTTAAGAAGCATTTTGTAAAAAATAATGGAATCGACGTTCACTTAACGCCTTCGGAATTTAAATTGCTTGGTTCATTGTTTAGAGCACAAGGCCAAGTTCTGACTCGCGAACAATTAATCGATCAAATCCAAGGTGAAGACGTATCGGTCACGGGCCGCACGATCGATACCCACGTTTTTGCCTTAAGAAAAAAAATGGCGGACTGGGCCACCCACATTGAAACGATTCGGGGTGTCGGGTACCGCGTTTTGATTTCAGCAGAAGATATTTCAGAAAACTTAAATTAACGAGGGTAGCGTGCTCAGTATTCTGCTTTGGACATTCGCGATATTCTTGGTCAGCTTTGCGGCTTACCTGCTAAGCTATGTCCGTTTTCGCCGGATGATTTCATTTCAGACGAAGCAAATGATTCAGTTAATGAAATCCGAAGACATCGATTCGATCAAAATTGGCAATATCTACGGAAAAGCCGATGAAGATTTCGCAGACCTTGAACGCGCCGCCCTAACTTTGCGCAAAAAATATTTAAGATTGAAGCGCCAATCGCTAGAGGAACGTAAAGGTTACGAAACTGTATTTTCCGGGCTGAAGGAAGCGATTGTGACCGTTGATCAAAATCTGAGAATTATTTCTTTTAATTCCTGTTTTATGAACTTTTTCAACTGGGCCCCCGTCAAAGAGCATTCGAGTTATTTTTTGCACGACGTAGTTAGGGATCCACAAATAATTCAAACCTTTAAGAAGACTTTTGAACAAAATTCTGTCTTGAAAAATGAAATTGCAATGTACCAGCTTTTCGTTACGCCCTTGCCTTCCAGAAATGACAATGAATCATGGTGCCTTGGGGTTTTTTATGACTTGTCCGAAATTAGAAAAACCGAAAAAATTCGTATCGATTTCGTCGCGAATGCTTCTCACGAAATGCGTACCCCGTTGACGGTTATAAAAGGCTATTCTGAATTATTAGCCAAAAAGTTAAAGGAAAAGAATTTACTGGCCGAGTTTGAAATGTTGGAACCTATCATTCAGAGTTCTGACCAAATGTCAGACCTGATGGACGAGTTGTTAAATCTTTCGAAGGTAGACGTAACATCATCGTTGGTGAAAAATTCTGTTTCGACCGAGGCCGTAACTAACGAAATCATGAATGAAGTCGGAAATTTATTAAGCATGAATCAAAAAAAGGTTTCGATCACTAACAAGGCCGACTTCGTTTACGCGAATGCAGATTCGGTGAAACAAATTCTGCGTAACTTGTTAGTCAACGCGATTAAGTACTCTGGCGACTCTAGCGAAATTCAAATTCAGTGGAAGCAGGAACCCGGCTACACTTATTTAATCGTAAAAGATAATGGACCCGGAATTTCCAAAGAACATCAGGACCGCATCTTTGAAAGATTTTATCGAGTCGATAAGGGCCGCAATCGCGATCAGGGTGGCTTCGGCTTGGGCTTGGCTCTGGTTAAGCATCACATGCTTAACCATAATGGCCAAATAAAATTAAATTCGAGTGGCAGTTCAGGAAGTGAGTTTATTTGTGAATTCCCCCAGCAATAAAGCTTTTGACGAATATTTTGCGAAGATCTACCAAGGACGATGGGCGTACATTAAAAAAGCCCTGATGGTATCGGAAAGGCAAGTTTTAAGGGCGAACCAATTTGCCGAATTTGCAAAATCATCTTTCGAACCTTGTGAATTTCTATCCAATTGTTATTGGAAACCAACTGATTTCAAAATCGAAAAAAATGCAGATAACCTTTATCCTTTTTACGTGATGGATCCAGCAAGTATTTTGGTGGCGTGTGCCTTAGACCCGAAAGCAAATGACCAAGTACTTGATCTGTGCGCGGCCCCTGGGGGTAAAACTTTAGTCATCGCGGAACAGATGTACGCTGATGATAAGCAAATCGAAGGTTCACTGATTTCGAACGAGTACTCTGAATCAAGACGGGAAAGATTGACCCGCGTTTTGCATGAATACGTTCCAAAAGAAAAACGGATGTTTATCCACGTTAAGGGCCTCGACGGCAATCAGTACGGTCTTCGAAACCCGGATACATTTGATCGCATTTTGGCGGATGTTCCTTGTTCGGGTGAAAGACACTTACTTGAAAATCAAAAAGAATTTGCTGACTGGTCTGTGAAGCGAACGAAAAACTTAGGCATTCGCCAGTATTCTTTGTTGTCGGCTGCGTGGTTAGCCGTTAAGGTGGGCGGCCGTATCGTTTATTCAACGTGCTCGATCTCTCCTGAAGAAAACGACGTCGTCGTGGCAAAGTTGGTTAAGAAAAGAAAGCCCCAAATTTTAAGACTAGAATGGCTAGAGAATTTAGAATTTGTTGAAGAGACCGAACACGGTTATCAGATCTTACCTGACCACGCCGGATTTGGTCCGATGTATTTTTCAGTTATCCAGAAGGTTTAGTAACCATTTCGATCATAAATATTTTTCGGCCCA
>CAXSEH010000107.1:0-10375 GCA_964236345.1 uncultured Bdellovibrionales bacterium | reverse complement strand
AGTGTCGAAGAGTGATACGATGAAAATAGTAGGAGATAGCTATGTTATCTAAAAAGACGATGAGTTCGTTACTATTTGTGTTTACACAAGTCGTGACATTTGGTTTTGCCAAGGCCGACATACCGGGAATGCCGGTAACGGGATACGGTAATCTTTCTGGCGGCGCAAATTTTGCGGCTCAAGCATCCTACGGCTTAGCAGGATCCGGCTATTATGGCGGAACGCAAGCTTGCCCGTACAAAACCAAAGTATCAAAAGCAGCAGTAAATATTTCGGATGAAGATAAGCGCGAGCGCGAAGCCATTAAAAAATTGGAAGCCAAAACTGAGCTTGAAGTTCTAAAGCGTGAACGGTCCGAGAAAAAATTAGAACTTCTAGGCAAGAAAATCGAAAAATTTTTTGAAGCTGATGTTGCGGAATTTTTAATGACCGTGCACATGGATAAGATGAATAAGTGCGAAGACTACCGGACTTTTCCGGGCAATGGCTGTCCGATCAAAGGCAAACCCGGCTTCACCGCGGCTAGCGCAGATACTTCGGGAGCTGAAGTTTCGGCCCAGACGATCGCAACTTGTAACGGTAAAGACGAAACTCCCGATTCTTTAAAAGACAAATGGATTAAACCCGATGGCACCGGTTATTGCGCCGCTAACTCAAATACTTCACGCGGTAATGTTGGCTCGGGGATTTGTTCGGACAATTCGTTACGCCCGACGGATACTCCTAAATATCGAAAAATTTCGGTTACTGAATGTTCGACAGCTTTAAAGGAATATCGCAAAGCGCGTATTGAATACGACAAAGCTCAAGAACTGGCCGAACGTGGAAAAGAAGGAGCCGAAGAACGCACCATCGCTTTGGGCGATAAGCAAGAAATGGCTAAATTAGAAAAAGAAACGAAGATGCGAACGCAACTTGAAGCTGGCACCCGTTGTAAAGATTGCGACGAAACCGATGCGTATCAAAGACCACAGCGCGACTGGTGGTCTACTTTAGCCAACATCGGTGGCGGCTTAGGATTAGCTTGGTATGGTAAAAAAATTGATCAATCTGCGCAAGAATACAACGCGCAATTAGGATTCCCTTCAACAAATTCTTACGGTTATCCATTCGTGACAGCCGGAATTTACAGCGTCATTAATGGACTTGCAGGACCCGGAGCTTACGGTTGTGCGGCCGGTGTTGGTGGTGGCGGATTTCCTTACGGAGCGGGGGGAGCCAACGGTGCGCTAGGTGCTGGTGGCTACGGACCGGGCGGCGCATTAGGCGGAGCTTTCGGGTATCCACAAGGACTATACGGAAGCCCATGGGGCGGCGGAATGTACAATGGCGGCTTAGGATTGAATGGCGGATTAGCCGGACCTAATGGCGGCTGGCCGGGTGGATTCAACGGACAAATCGGAATCGGCGCTCCACTGAGCGGACAAATCGGTATTCCGGCAAATGGCGGTTGGCAATCGGGTGGTTGGCAGCAATCAACGGCGATGTGTCTAACTTGGCCTTGTAATAATGGTGGCCTAAACGGTGGACTTAACGGCGGTTTGAACGGCCAAATCGGAATTCCCGCAAACGGTGGCTGGCAAGGTTTGAACGGTGGACTTAATGGCGGATTCCAAGGACTCAATGGTGGATTGGGCGCGGCAAACAGCCAATACCAGTTACAACTAATGCAACAACAGCAAGCGATGTTACAACAACAAGCGCAGCAGCAGGCTCAACTTGCGCAATATTATCAAGCACAGGCGCAAGCGCAAATGCAAGCGTACCAAAGACAGCAAATGGTCCAACAACAGGCCGCTCAAGTTCAGTCTGAAATTCAGTCGCTGCAAATGCGCCTACAGATGATCGTATCGGGCGCTTATTCAGGAAACTCTCTTGGAGCTGGCGGCGGTGGTCTTTACGGTGGTGGCGGACTTTATGGTGGCGGCGGTCTTTACGGCGGCGGAAGCTTAGGCACCGGACAATTCGGTGGGGCGGTCAGCGGAAGTATATACTTTGGTGCCGCGACGTCTTCGTACCCTGGAGCCGGTTACAACGGCGGCTCTGCGGCGACATTACCCGGCATCGGCACGGGCGTTCGTACCGGTCGCTAAGACATAGTTCAATTTAAAACTTTCAAAAAGAGACTGGTTTTTACTAGTCTCTTTTTTTTTATTCCATTATCTTCCCTAAATGATCTCGCGAATTCAAAATTGCTACGACAGTCACGCGCATTTTCTAGCAACCGGGCAAATTGCGTCTGGATTAAAGCTTCAAGATTTGAAATCAGCGGCGGATGTGCAGTTTATCGAAATGAAGCCCGAATTTTTCCGCCATGATTGGTTAACCGGCTTTGGTTGGGACCATCACAAATGGCCCAACGGGCGCCTACCCACCAAACAAGAGCTAGATACTCAATTTTCCGAGTTTCCCGTATTCTTTTCGAGGATTGATGGCCACACGTCGTGGGTCAATTCGATTGCATTAAAAAAATTCGAAGATCTAGGTGCCAAATTTGATCAAAGCGGAATTTTAACTGAGCAGGAACATGCGAAAGCCCTTTCGCTTTTGCCTGACTATGACAGTGAACAGACAAAATCATTTTTTAAAATAGCGCAAAATATTTTTAACCGGGGCGGGTTTACCCACATCCGTGATCTATCGATGAATCTGTCGCAATGGAAAATCCTGTTTGAAATGTCTCATGATAAAGCTCTTACCGTTTGCGTTGACAGTTTTGTAACGGCCCAGTCGCTTCATGATTTAGATCGCGTCATGCAAGAGATTTCAGAAATGAAAAAACTAAACTCACCATTTCTAAAAGTTCACGGCGTAAAAATTTTCGTCGACGGTTCGCTGGGATCTCGCACGGCCTATTTGTCAGAGCCTTACGTCGGAACCGAAACTAGCGGGCAGTTGTTATGGAGCGAAGAAGACATCAAATTCGTTTTGAGAACCGTTTGGCAAAAGGGATTAGATGTCGCCGTGCATACCATCGGAGATCAAGCGGCACATCGCATGGTAATCGCTGCAAGAGAAGTATCCGTGGAAGGTATTTTGGGCCGTTTGCATTTAGAACACGTTGAAATCCTAAGACCTGAAACCATCCATTTGTTAAAACCTTTGCACGTCACTTGTTACTTGCAACCTTGTCATTGGCTGAGTGATCAAGCGTGGCTTTTCGATATTTTACCCATTGCTTTGCAAAGGCACGTTTTTCCTTGGGAGCTACTCCGCAAAAATAAAATTCCATTTTACTTTGGAAGTGATTCCCCGATTGCGGAGCCTAATCTGCTAACCACTTATAAAGCGTTGCGTGAAAGTGCAGTCAAAGGGGTAGCCGAGTTGCATGATGATTGGAAGCGGTACCATGCCCATCCCGACGTGAAATGGACGAACAGTTGGACCGAGTTCAGCGAAGAAAGAATCGTCCAAGTTTTTTTTAGCGATAACCCACTGCTTTAAAACGTGAATTTCAATTCGTAATTATTCATTAGAATCGCGGTACCCACTAAAACGAGTCCAGCGGTGATTAATCCCGTTTGGTGGCGTACCATGAAATCACCGGTGGATTTTCTTGCCTGTGAAAAGTGTTCCGCGAAACCGCAAACTTTTTCACTTTCGATTTGCCATTTTTTATTTTGCAGTGAAGGGTGAATCTGCGCACTTTCGCAAAGACCAGCCACAAAAGTTTCCCCACTATCGATTGGCGACTGATAAGAAGACCTAAATATTTTCATTTTAAAATAGTTAGGTTTTAGATTTTTGATAAAAGACAGCGGAACTGGTTTTTGGAACACGATAAGATATTCAGCAGGTAATTCTGTTAGTTCGTTTACTTTTACTAAGGCCACCAATTCATTAAGCTGCTTTTCAACAAAATTAAATTGCTTTTGCCTTTGCTGGTCTGAAAACTCTTTCAACTGTTCGATTATCTTTTGCAAAATTTCAATCTGTTCTAAGGAAAGACTTTCTTCTTTTGCTATTTTAAAAAAGTTCGAAACAAAGTCGTTTCTAAATGTTTCAGAAGAATAATCAAGTTGGTTTACCAATTCGTTAAATTGGGGAGTTTCCATTTGTCGTACTTGTTCTAAATTATATTTCATCGTGCAGAGGTAACCTTCTTTACCGCAGGCTTTTTGATATCGATTAAAATCAACTGTCTGGTCCGGAATTAAAATAACTTGCGAAAATGCGACCGAAGAAAAGAGCAGAACCATCATAAATTTCACGTTAACCTCCTTTGTAGTATTCTATTTGTACGGCGCGCGGGGGTTGCGCTTCTTTTTTTTCACCGACCGATTGGCGACTCTGAACAACGGCCCAGAAGGGCCCCGCCCTTTTCATAATGCCGGCCGAATTATTTTCTGAAATCAAAATTGCAAAAAGATTGGGATTTAATGGCGCCCGTAACATTTTTACGCGACTGGCGATTTTCGTCGAACCGGCCATCTGCGGTGCCCCTGCGTAAAGGTCAATCACTCCGAATTGATCTATAAGCGCCGAAACACTTTCGTAATTGGCGAGCTCGATAGGTATAAGGACGAAACCTTTTGGAATGAACGTGTCCGCATAAATTTTATCATTCGGTTTTGCGGGATTTTCCTTCCGGTTGAAAGAATACAGAAGGGAAAAGGCGATAAAACCCAAAAAAGAAAACAAAAGCATTTTATTTTGCTTCGAAATATTCATTTTCTTGAACATAAACTTGATCCTTTCTAACTTTCGATAGGCGACTGGATGTTGTTTCTTTTCTTTGGTGATCAATCATCAATTGAAAAAACAAAAGTAAACTTACTACGCAGAAAACAACGAAAAGCGATTCGATTAATACTTGTCCTCGCTGATTAAGATGGTCCATAAACCCCTTTCTTTTTGGGCGGTCGTTGTACAAGCCATTTCAAATTCGGTATGAGAATTTGTTAAGGTTTGCGCTTCTGATCTTGTGTGAAACCTGTGTTGCCATTGGTAGACCATTTTTTGGCGCTGCTTATAGTCGGTGGCAAGTTCGTAAACTGGAGCCCAATCCGGAGAATCGGGCTGGATGCCCAGCTCGGTCATCTTTGAATTTTGGACCAGGGTGAAGCTTTCGATGTAAAAGCTCCAAATCGATTTCATTTGGTGACTGATATTAGATAGTTGATTTTGCAGTGCTGACATTTTTATTTTCAAACTAAGATCGGCAGATTTGATGAGGGTTTTTTGAACAGCATCCAGCCTTTGTTGATTCAACTTGATGTACGCGATTTGTGCCAGAACCGCCGGTACGGCCGGCGGGGGAGCGACCGCTAGTTCTGCCTCGGCAACGGCCAATTGCAGTCGTAAGCTTTGGGCGAGAGGGTTTAATTTGAATAGCGCCTCTTGGCTTTGTACCAAACTTTTTTGGATCGCGATGCTTTCAGTTAAGCAATACGATCGCATTTTTGTTTTGAACTGAATGAAATAACAAATGAACGCGAACGTAAGGACGATTAACGTAATCAACGGTAAAAAAAGTAAAAGACTGGTACTGGCAAAGCCCGAGCGGGCATTAGCGAACTTGTAGATCAAGATTGATCTCGCTTTCTTTTTCAATCTTTTTCCCGAAGGAAGATCGGGCGTTTAACTGAAGAATGTAGTGTCCTTCACGACCCTGGGCTGCGATTTGAATCGAATGGATTTGAAGTTCTACAAGCTGACTTCGAAAGGATTCGATACAGGTCGTTTTTTCTGAGGAAAGACAGATTAAAGTCGATTCGATAAATTCGTCGATGAGCAGGCTTTGCCGCATTATAAATGCGAAGCGCAAAAAGAAGAAAAGCGCCGAAATTAAAATCAGGCCGACGATCAAACTTTCAATCATGGCCTGACCCTTGTTATTCACTCTTCGAGCCCCGCGAACCTTCCATGAAGTTAGAAAGGTCTTTCTTGTTCAGCTGGCCTTCATTTGCATTTTGCAAAGTTAATTTTTCCGAATTTTTTGCCCCTAAAGCGCGATTGATATTTTCGTATTGTTTAGCGACGTTTTGGCCGACGACTTTGACGACGCCGATGGTGCCGACAGCAATTAGGGCCACTAAGATCATGTACTCGATCATGCCTTGGCCGCGGGAATTTGAAAGGGCGTTAAATTTGGATTGCGACATAAAAAAACCTCCGTGCGGGAGGTTTTGCAAAAGCGTTACATCTTCAAGATTACTTTAAATACAAAGCCAGTTCCGGTTGTCGAATTACTTCTTTTTACCAATAGGCTTTTTCTTTGGGTCGACTTTTTTTGCTGCCGGTGCGGGTGCGGGCGCCGCCGGTTTTGCTTTTGCGACGACTTTCTCAACCGGGGCTGCGGCCTTTTTTAAGCTTTCTTTTTTTGCCGCCGCTTCAGCTTTTTTGGCGGGCTGAGCGTCTTGTTTTTCTTTTAATTTCTTCGCTTTTCGGACTTGGACGATTCGCTCCATAATTTCGTGCACTTCTTTTTGAAGGTCGTTCTCGAAAACAAAACGGTAGAAGCCTTCAATTTCTGGGCTTTGGCGGAATTTTTTAACCGACGTGGGGATGCTTTCAGAATGAACAAAATCAATCGTGTTTCCGTCTTTTGAAAGTTTAACTTTATCTGCCATGGGGCCCCCTGTTTGAATGGTCGAATTAGGTGCAATGTAATCGAGCCTGTTTACGGGGTCAAGAGCGGAACGATCCCTGAGCGGGGAATGAGTGATTGATTTTTAGCCCAATACAGACGATTAATTTAAGGTTCCAGGGGAGGTCGCGATGCTTGAATTAAAGGGTAAACCGGTGGCGGACCACATCTACCAAACAATCCGAGATGACCTATCTACCAACCCCGAACTAATTCCCCATTTAGTGGTCATATTGGTGGGCGGAGACCCCGCTAGCCAAGTTTACGTTCAACATAAACAAAAGGCCTGTGAAAAATTAGGTTTCAAATCAAACCTTGTCCACTTAGCCGAAAACACATCGGAAAAAGAACTAACCGAGAAGATCAAAAGTTTGAACGCCGATCCTTCGGTGAACGGTATATTGCTACAACTTCCGTTACCTCCGCACCTTGACTCCAAAAAAATGACCGAGCTGATAATGCCAAGCAAAGATGCCGATGCTTTGACAACCGCGTCGTTGGGTAAGTTGATGACGGCACAACAACTGGTTTCATCATGTACTCCAGCGGGTATAATCGAAATTTTAAAGTTTTATAAAATCGATGTTTCTGGAAAAAACGTTTTGGTTATTGGACGAAGCCAGATTGTTGGGCTTCCGTTATTTCATTTACTGAACCAACTGAATGCGACGGTGACCTTGGCGCATTCAAAAACGACCGAACTTAAAAAACTAGTTATGCAATTTGATTACGTTTTCGTTGCGGTGGGGAAACCGCATTTTTTAAAGGCCACAGATTTTAAAAAAAATGCCGTCGTCGTCGACGTTGGTATTCATCGTTTACAATCGGGTTTAGTTGGTGACGTAGATCCTATGGGTGCAGACGGACATTTAGCAGCGTTAACGCCAGTACCGGGGGGAGTGGGCCCGATGACGATCGCCATGTTAATGAAAAACACGTTAACTCTTTCAAGGCCAGCTCAAAGATGAAAGACATTTTAAAAAATCATTGGTACTTGGCTCTGCCGTCGGCCAAAATAAAAAAGAACAAAATGTTTTCGATGGAAATTATGGGTGATCCGGTGCTGTTTTTTCGAAAATCGAACGGCACGGTCGAAGCGATTCGCGATATTTGCCCGCATCGCGGAATACCTTTAAAATTTGGTCGATTGGTGAATGATCAAGTCGAATGCCCGTATCATGGATGGAAGTTTGATGGAAGTGGAGTGTGCCGCGAAATTCCATCCTTAACTTCTGAGCAAAAGTTAGATTGCACCAAAATAAAAATTAGATCCTACCCCGTTCGTGAACAGTTTGGTTGTGTTTGGGTTTTTGTGGGGGATTCGCAGTTTGATATCCGGCTAGCGCCGCTGCCTCCTTTATTCGATGGAATCCCGATTACGGCCCGGCCGCAAATTACGCAAATCGTAAGTTTTCCATGTCACATTGATCATGCGGTGATCGGTTTAATGGACCCGGCGCACGGGCCGTTTGTGCATCAAAGCTGGTTCTGGCGAAGTAACAAATCTATCTACGAAAAGCGTAAAAATTTTGGGCCTATAGATTTTGGATTTCGGATGAAGCGCCATGCTCCTTCGAGTAATTCCAAGGCTTATAAAATATTGGGTGGAGCGCCTACGACCGAAATCAGTTTTAGGCTTCCGGGTACGCGCATCGAACACGTTATGGTTGGCGAAAAAAGTTTTTACTCTTTGACCGCCTTACTTCCAATTTCTGAAAATAAAACGCAGGTTGTGCAGATGGCTTTTTGGAATATTCCTTGGCTTTCGTTACTGAAGCCTTTCGTCAGCGGGTTTGGCAAGGTGTTCCTGGGCCAGGATCTTGATGCGGTTACAAAGCAGCAAGAGGGCCTCAAATATGACCCCACGCTGATGCTGATCAACGATTCGGACACCCAAGCAAAGTGGTATTACGCTTTAAAAAAAGAATGGGCCGAAAGTTTAACAGAGCAACGTCCATTTCAGAATCCGGTGAAGGAAACAACGCTATCTTGGCGCAGCTAACTTAAGGTTTGCGGGGTTCTGGCAAAGGTTTAACTTGCTCGCTCAGTTCTTTGACCTGCTGCTTAAGGTTCGCGGGTAGACTTTCGGCGAAAGAGGCTGGATCCCGATTTGCTTTTCTTAAAATCTCGGCCATTTTGGTAGGGTCACCATGGCCCATTTGTAAAACGTACGGAAGAAAATCGGCTGCGGTCTTGTACATGGCTTCCGAATTATTTCCCATGAGTTCTTTCACCTGTTGATCGACCGACTTTCCCTGCGGAGTGACTTTAATCACTTCGATTCTTTTGACGGGATCGACGATTTGCTCTTGGGCTTCTTTTAGGGCGACTTGGTTCACTTGGTCATCGGTCATAACAGCTTGGGCGTTGGCTAGGTTCGGAAGAAACAGGCTACCGAGAGTTAAACCGAGACTTAAAATGATCGCTTTCATAACTGCTCCTTCTTGGTCGAGGCCATACTAGGCTTTTCGGCTTTTTCGGCAAAAAATGAAGTCTATAAAATTTTCGATGCCCCGGTTCGGGAAAGATGTGCTAGTTTCGCTCCATGAAAATATGGAAACTGAAAAAGGGCCACGACTTTAGACTGAGATCACGCCACCCGTGGGTTTTTTCAAATGAGTTATTAGACAGCCCGAAAAGCGTAAAGCCCGGCGAACCCGTCGAGGTGCACGACGTACAAGGCCATTTTCTAGCTCGCGGGTACGGAAATCCTCACTCGCTGATCGCATTTCGTGCTGTTAGTTTTGATCCTGCGGAAGAAACCCCGATGGCCGTTTCATTTTTAACTGACCGATTGGTGCAGGCCTGGACTTATCGACAGCGATCGGGTTTTAAAAAAAGTTTTCGGCTGTGTTATTCAGAAGCCGATCAAATGCCGGGACTTATTTTGGATCGCTACGTGTTCACAAAGAATTCAAAAACTTACCAAGTTTTTTCGTTTCAACTTTTAACCGCCGGAATGGATTTCGCCTTCAAGACCGAAGAAAGCTGGAATTTAATATTTAAGGGACTCGTCGACGAAAGCGTTAAGCGGGGTTACAGCGAAATAGGGTGGGACCATACTTTGGTTTTACAGCGTAACGACGTGAACATTCGAAAGCTTGAAGGATTAAACTTAGAACCCGCGGTTGTATTGAAAACTGTTGACCAAGAAAATTTAACTTCGGTGAATATCGTTGTCCAAAACGTTTTAGCTTCAGAAGAACAAATTACGTTCAACGTTAATTTAATTGAAGGTCAGAAAACGGGTTTCTTCTTAGATCAAACTTTTAATATGCGGCTTTTGCTTGAGCAATTTAGGAATAACAAACAGCAATTTCTTAATAAAAAAGTTCGTATTTTGGACTTATGCTGTTACATGGGCCAATGGTCTTCGCAAATCGTCGCGAATTTAAAAACCTGGGGGATCGAAGCGGAAGTTCAGCTAGTTGATATTTCGGATTTGGCACTAGAAAAGGCGAAACTTAATTTACAGAGTTACGACGATGAAAATTACAAAGTGCAGATAACAACGACGAAAATGGACGTGCTACAAATTGAACAACTCGGAGATCAAAAATTTGATATCGTAATTTCGGATCCACCGGCATTCGTGAAAAATAAAAAAGACTTACCTCAGGGACTTCACGCTTATTTTAAAATGAACGCTCAGGCCTTTAAATTATGTGCACCCGGCGCATTGGTCGTATCGTGCACCTGTTCCGGCGCAGTAGCCCTAGAAGATTTTAAAGAGGCTTTAAGAAAAGCCATTGTTCGATCTGGAATGAAAGCTAGGTGCGTTGCCTT
>CAXSEH010000106.1:0-10557 GCA_964236345.1 uncultured Bdellovibrionales bacterium | reverse complement strand
CCCAACTGTGCGTCGCTATTTTTTGCGGAAGACCCAATCGATCTTCGATGCGTCCCAGATCAAGTTCGTAAGCCCGCAGCGCGATGCCGGGTTGAGACCACTTCACTTTAGACCCGTACAATTCGTCGCCCCAAATGGGGAAGCCTCGGCGACTCATTTCAAATCGCAATTGATGGGGTTTACCGGTCAGTGGAAATAGCATCCAACGAACCCGATCAAGTTTGGCTTTTACAACTTGCGCCTTCGTTTCCGCCCATTCCCCCGCGGCCGATTCGTAAGTTCTTTTTGTACCGCGTAGCATTTGCGTCTTCCACAGAAAACTAACGTTAGGCGCAAGCTGAAGGGCCCCTTTTTCGGTTTTAATAAAATCCGGCCAGTGAGAAAAGTTTTGGGTTGAAGTAAAGGCTACGTATTTTTTCTGAATGGTTTTTTCCACAAACCACTTCTGGGCCACGCGGTGGCTTTTCGAATTCAGTGCGTATAAAATTAAACCACCGACATCAAAATCCAATCGGTGCACGGGAAATATTTGGGTTCCCAAAAGCTTTTGCAACTCAAGCCCTAAACACGGGCGCGGATCGAAGGCTTCCCGGGCGGGAACAGAAAGGACGTGCGGGCCTTTATCACAGACGACAAAGTTTTCGTTCTGAAAAAGAATTTCGGGCATTAGTCGTTTTTCTTTTTTAGACCCACCAGAAAGATTTCTTTCGAAATTTTGCGGGTTGAATCGGGCTTGACGGCTTCGAAACGGTGAAACTCGGTTTTGATTTGGTCTCTCAGTGTGGTGAAATCATCAGAGTGAAATAATTTGCAGATAAAATGACCGTCTTTTTTTAAAAACTTTCGGGCTAAATCTAGCGCCAAAACGCAAAGGTCGTAGGAACGGGCCTGGTCGGTCATGCGAATGCCCGTCGTATTCGGAGCCATATCGGAAATGACTAAATCGAAAGGAGGCTTAAATCCGTACTCGGTAAAAACTTTTTCAATTTCTAGATCTCGAAGGTCCGCTTGTATAAAGGTGGCATTCGCAAGTCTGGCGGTTACGGGTTTTAGATCAACACCCAGAATGCGGCCCTCCTTACCTATTTTTTGCGAACAGTACTGTGACCACGAGCCAGGTGAAGCCCCTAAATCCAAGACCGTCTGCTTCGGTTTTAATATCTTAAACTTTTGGTCGATCTCTTCGAGCTTAAAAACCGAGCGCGCCGCAAAATTCTGCTCTTTCGCTTTTTTAAAATAATGATCTTTTGGATTGTACGCCATGTGGGATACAGACCTACCAAAGGGATTGTTTATTGTCACAGAATGTTTTAAAACGAAGCCATGGATTTACTTTGGATTATGACCGGCTTTTTTATTTTCGTAACGATCTTATTTGTCGTCGTCGCCATGGTGTTCCCAGAGTGGTTCGGAATTACGGGCAAAAAGGCCCTTGAGATTCAAAAGCACCAGCGCGAAGATGAGCCGCCTTCTGATCAAAAGCCCTAACGTTCGCTACCCATCTTCTTAAGCGATACCTTGTGGCCTCTTCACTTTAAACAAAATCACCGCGCCTAAAGTAATCAATATAAGTAAGCTCAGCATCGCTTGGCGGTTATCCGATGTGATATGCGCGAAAATCGCGATCAGGGCAGGTCCTAGGATTGATGCGAACTTCCCCAGAAGATTGAAAAATCCAAAATACTCGCCCGCCTTATTCTTTGGAATCAGCTGGGCGAATAAGGACCGTGAAAGGGCCTGAACTCCGCCCTGGGTCAGACCGATGACGGCGGCCAACATATAGAAGTGTAAAGCTTCAGTCATTTGCGTCGCCGCAATGATCGCGAAAAAATAGACGATTAAACAAATCAAAATTAAATTCCGGTTACTGGTTTTTTTGGCTAAGAAGCCAAAGGCTAAAGCCGAGGGGAAACCCACAAATTGAGTGATCAGCAGCGCCTTGATGAGGTCTTGCGGCTCAAGCCCCAATGACATTCCGAAATCCACGGCCATCGACATGACGGTAAAAACCCCATCAATGTAAAACCAGTAAGCTAAGATAAAGTAAAAAAGATTTTTATTCTGAAAAATATCGCGAAAAGTCTGTCCCAGTTCAGAAAACGTGGCCTTCGTTAAATGAACGATTCCCTTCGTGTCTAATTCGGTTTCGGGTTCCGGAACGTTTTTCATCAAGGGTAACGTAAATAAAAACCACCAAACGCCGACGCTGATGAAGGACCATTTGACCGCGGTGATTGGATTCGCAATTCCAAATAGTTCAGGTTTTAAAAACATGACGACGTTCAGGGCAAACAAAACTCCACCGCCCAGGTAACCCATCGAGAAACCCAAAGACGATACGAAGTCATATTGATCTTCGCGGCAAACCGATGGCATCAAAGAATCGTAAAATACGCAGCTGGCCGAACACATGAAAAGGGCCGCGCCGTAGAGGTACGCAGGCGTTGACCAATCGCCCTGTTTCACGAAGAAAAGGCCGGCCGTCAGCAAAACGCCCAAAATCATTGTCGTAAAAAGCAGCTTTTTTTTCGCCCGGCGCTTGTCGGAAATGACCCCTAACGTCGGCGACAGAATGGCCAGTAAAAATCCTGAGATCGAAAGGATCCATCCTAAGCGCTCGGTACTGACGCTGGGCTTCACTCCCAGGGCCCAGTACATTTTAAAAAACACGGGAAAAAAACCGGCCATCACGGTTGTAAAAAAAACACTATTTGCCCAGTCATACAATGCCCACGAAAATATTTTTTTATTCATGCCTTATATTTGCTCGTCTTTTTGTAAAAGTCGATTTATATTCGGGTCGCTTAACCTAAAGGACACCCCTATGAAAATGCTTATTTTAACTTTACTCACTTTCTCTTCCCTTGTTGCTTCTGCCGTCCAAAAAAATCCGCAGATTCGGACATGTCATATCTTAGGCGGTGAATTTCTAACGGCCGACACGGCGAATGATCAAGTTGGATTTTGTCGTTTGGATACTGCCATTATCGGTGCCCTTGATTTAATGCTATTTAATAACAAGGAAGCCATTTCTCAGTCCGTTAATAACTATATGAAAAACCAAACCTCGTGCGAAGCTGTGGGACAAATTCAAAATCTTGTGAACACGGGAACCGAAGAGGTTTTAAAAGTTTGCTCATTTGCCGACGGTTCTTACATCGAGCTGAATACGCTGACACGGGGAAGCCATTCGCCCGATAACTCCAAATTAAATCAAGTCTTAGGTCTTTAATTCGCAAATGGTGAATCAACAATTTGCAACGGCCGTTCACGTCTTAACGGCGCTAGCTTTTCACAAAAAAGAACTGATGAGTTCAGAAGCGCTGGCGCAAAGTGTGAACACCAATGCCGTCGTTATCAGACGTCTACTTTCGCAATTAACGAGGGCGCATTTGGTTGCGACGACCCGCGGAAAATCGGGCGGAGTTAAATTAGCGAAAGAGCCCAATGCCATTACGCTGAAAGACGTTTACTTAGCGCTTTCGCCTTCGGATCCGATGGCACCACGTGAAAAATCCCCGCTTAAAGAATGCCCGGTTAGCTGTTCAATGTTTTCGATCATGACCCACGTCTCTGAGGGCACTCAAAAGGCAACGATGAAGTACTTGGATTCTCAAAAGCTTTCCGACCTGATTAAAAAAATCCATAAATCATGACCTTCATTGGCAGCAGTTCGATCACACCCGACACTTATGGTTTTAACGAAGTTCCGAAAATACATTACCAAGACGATTCGATTTTAGTTTTGTACAAACCACCTTCGTGGTTCGTGCACCCTCCCGAAAATCCGCGCTACCGTCGCGGGCTTAAGCGCCGAACGTGCGTGCAGTGGTTACAAGACGTTCACGATATTAGAGCCTTCCCGGCGCACCGCCTGGACGCGGCCACCGAAGGTGTCCTGATTTTTGGAAAAACCAAGGAAGCCACCGCGCACTTGAATCTGCAATTTAAAAATCATCAAACTGAAAAAACTTATCACGCGATCGTGCGGGGTTGGTTTAAGGAAAAAAACGCGAGCATTGATTTAGATTTAGAACTGGATTCAACGGGCGAATTAGTACCGTGTAAAACTAATTATAAACCCCTGGCCCAAATCGAACTGCCCTTTCAAGTTAACAGCCGCTTCGAGACAACCCGCTACACGTGGCTTGAAGTGACCCCGGTCACCGGAAGGTGGCACCAAATACGCCGGCATATGAACCGCGTTGCCCATCCGGTCATTGGCGACCGCGAACATGGCGACTCACATCACAATCGTTTTTTTCGAGATCAACTTAAAATAGATGGCCTTTGCCTCTGCGCTTACCAGTTAAAACTCAAACACCCGGCGAACGACGAAGAAATCGTTTTCACGACTATTTCTAATGAAAAATGGGACTCGCTTCGCAAAATTTTTAACGTCTCATTCTGAATCGTTTTTTAAATTCAGGTTTAAGGTGCAAAGCATCACGTGAGTTGCAAAGAAAGAAAGAAATTAAGAGTTTGCTTTCAGCCACTTTAAGTATTCGTTAATTAATTTTTCTTGGCCGCGGTTTGAAGGTTCGTAAAACTTTTGTGGTTTTAACTCGGGCGGCCAATAATTCTGTTCAACGTAGGCTTTATCAAAATCGTGAGGGTATTCGTACTCTCCCGAACTTTTTTGCGACGACTTGAGCGCCATCGGTAAATCAGGACTTCCGCTAACTTGGACAAATTCTTTAGCCTTATTCCATGCGAGGTAACTGCGATTCGACTTTGGCGAACTGGCTAAGAACGTTACGACTTGCGCCAAGTTAATGGCAGCTTCAGGCATCCCGATCGCTTCAACCGCTTGCAACCCAGCAATCGCTAACGGTAAGGCCCGCGGCTCGGCGTTTCCGACATCTTCGCTGGCTAATATGATCAAACGCCTGGCGATGAAGACTGGGTCTTCGCCTCCGGCCAGCATGCGCGCCATGTAGTACATGGCGGCGTCGGCATCACTTCCGCGAACTGATTTTATAAAAGCCGAAATGCAGTCGTAATGTTGATCGGACGCTTTATCGTAAGCGATGACTTTGTGGCTGATCAGTTCTTCAAGGTGCTCTACGTTCATCGGAAAGCCGTCGTGATTTATTCGGTATAATGAGATCACCGATTCCAGTAAGTTTAAAAGTCTACGCCCATCACCATCCGAAAGATTAAATAAAGTATTAAGCGCCACTTCATCAAGTAAGTTCTTAACATCGACCTTTTCGGCCGCTTCCAATTTCGTGATCATTTTGCGAAAATCATCCTCGTTTAAGCGATTAAATTGAATGACCTGAGCGCGGCTGATCAGCGCGCGATTCAATTCGTAACTTGGGTGTTCGGTCGTCGCGCCTACAAGGTAAAGATATCCCTTTTCGAGGTACGGAAGCAGCACGTCTTGCTGGCCCTTATTAAAACGATGAATTTCGTCGACGAACAGTAAGGTTTTTTCTGATTGTTCTAGAAGCCTAGCCTTACCCGCTTCACCCGCTTGCTTTAAATCTTTAACCCCGGCATCGATCGCGTTCATCGATACGAAATACGCTTTAGCCGTATTCGCTAAAGCTTTTGCAAAACTGGTTTTACCCGTTCCCGGCGGACCCGTAATAATAAGATTGATTAAATGACCCGCACGCAAAAGTTTCGCGATGGGTTTGTTTGGACCTAAAACGTGATCTTGGCCGATAACGTCCGAGATATTTTGCGGACGCAATCTTTCGGCTAAGGGTTTTAAACTTTGGTCCGCACTTGATTCGAATAAATCCATAGCTACCACTAACCAACAATGCGCGTGAGATAAAGAGGATTTGCCTAAAATCAGCGTTTAACGCAGAATAGCCGAAATGAAACTTTTCGCCCTTATGATGTTGGTTCTCCTCGGCTTCGCGTTTCACGTCGAAGCCGCGCTGACGTATTTTGAAACTTACGAAGAAAATCAAAAGGCGTTTGTGCAGAAAGCGGGCGAACACTTTTTTCAATCATGGGTCATGGAGGGGAAGCCGGGGCTTCAGACAGATCTAGCCCTGTACCGAAACCATTCTGCAAGGTTGATCGTGATTTCTTCAGGACTACACGGCGTTGAAGGTTATGTGGGATCCAGTCTGCAAAGGGCTGCGATGGACCAGATTAAGAACCGCGACGACCTAAAGACCGATGTTCTGTTCGTTCATGCTTTAAATCCATGGGGCATGCAGCAAAAAAGACGCGTGAACCAGAACAATGTTGATTTGAATCGCAATTTTCAGACGGCGCCTAATCTGCACCAGAAAAAAAACGATGATTACCTTAAAATAAATTCATTTTTGAATCCAGGTAGCGAACTTAAAATCGGTTTTTTTCACCGCTTAGGATTTTTCTATGACGCCTTAAGGCTTATCGCTGAGAATTCCATCGAAACTTTGCGTAAATCAATTTTACTGGGGCAGTATTCGGAGAGTAAAGGTCTTTACTTCGGGGGCACATCGCCGGACGAGTTGCAGTCTCGTATAGATTTGCTTTTAAGAAAAGATCTTAAAGACTACAAACAAATTGTTTGGATTGATTTGCATACTGGGCACGGCGAGCGTGCGAAACTGCATCTTTTGGCTAATGATTCAAAAAGTGAAGATAAAGAAAAACTGCAAAAACTGTTTTCATCGCGGCCGATTGATTTTGGTGATCAAAAAAACTTTTATAAAACCGACGGAGACATGGTCAGCTACCTTAATTTACAATCAACGCCCCAGCGTGAAATCTTGGCGATTTGTTTTGAATTTGGTACGATGAACAGTCAGAAAACGATGGGTTCGATTGAATCTTTGCGACGAATGGTCATCGAAAACCAGGGCTTTCAAAATGGTTATCAAAACCAAGAATCAAAAACCGAAGCAGAAACTTTATTTACGGATATGTTCTTTCCGCATGATGAAAATTGGCAAACAAGCGCCCTTGATCAAATGACGAACGCCCTGAAACCCCTATTGGAGACCCCATTATGAAATGCTACTGCGATAAACAAAAAGAATTTGCCGATTGTTGTGAAGTTTTCTTAAAAGGGAAAGATTCGCCGAAGAATGCGGCCGACTTGATGCGCTCGAGGTACGCGGCTTTTTGCGTCGTGGATATGGATTACCTGCAGGCAACAACCGACTTGCAAATTCGCTTCGAGTTTGATCGTAAAGGTAACGAAGCGTGGGCGCGAACCGCGAAGTTTAATAAGCTTGAAATACTCAGCAATGAAGAGTCGGGCGCAAAATCAATCGTCGAATTTAAGGCTTATTTTAACGCCGAAAACCAAGATCACGTCCATCACGAAATAAGTACATTTCGTAAAACGAACGGAACTTGGTTTTATCGCTCCGGCCGTATTATTGCGGGATAAAGTACTTTACATTCATCGCGAATTCTAACTTTTCGTGATAGCAATCAAGCGATGGATCGTCGTCGCCCGTGATAATGAATGAAAACTTTTGTTGATCCGACTTGATGCCGGCGCTTAAGCTAATTAACAATGACTGCGAAAAACTGAATTTAATTTCGCCCGCCTGTTCCGAAACCGGCCACTTGCAAGAAGATAAACCTTCCGCGGCTCCCAGACAGTAATCGTCAGCCTCATTCACGAAACCGAAAGTTCGAAGCTTTGTCCAATCGTAGGCGTAGATATCGGTGAATTGATTGTCGGCAAGTTTCGCCGACTTAGGCATGAGGGTACGTTGGATCGAAGTTTTGTTATTCGAAGCGAGCACAGAACCGTTGAAAGTAAAAAAGAAAACGTCGTCATAAGTAAATTTTTGCAAATTGTTCTTCATCTCAATATCGCAAATGACTGCGTTGGTCGGAAGATTCAAAGTTCGTTCTTGTTCGTACCGTGCTTGCATTCTTTCGGGGGACGTTTCTAAATTTCCAGATGCGGTTTGCTTACCCGCCGGCGCAAATTCACAAATCACCGATTTTTTCGTCTCAACGCGAGAATCTTCAAAATTAATATTTTGGTTTAGAGATAAAAGTTTTCCATCCTTTAACGCTTTTTCGCAGCTCTGTAAGATTTCGGGAACCGTCGTCGGCGGAAGGGCTGGCGCGCCACTGGTCGTAAAGGCATTTTCCTGACTGTCATTAACTTGAATTTTGCCGGGCTGTGAACAGTTCGTGTAAGCTATCCCCAGTATGGTCATGGTTAAAATTGAAATTAAAACTTTTGTTTGAGACATTCGCACCCCTGTTAACGGTTACTATTGCAAAGACCTGACCTGCTAAGTCGCCGACCGATGTTTTAAATTGCTTAAATAAGGCAGTGCCTGTGCAATCATTGGACGAAATCATAATCATTCTGTGGGCTAACGCCTTGATTAGCTTAACCAATTAAAAAAAGTTAAAAAGCTGTGAATTTTTTAAAAGTTCGACATGTCAATGTGAGACGAAGGGGCTTCGACAATTTCAGTTGAAACCGAAGGTTCGTCGTGAACGATTTCAAAAACTTCTTCCGCTTTAAAACCAGAACGGTTAATGAGGAAGTAAGTAACCCCGGCCAGAATCCCGAACAAGTAACCCACCAGATGGCTGGCATAACTGACTTCTGGTTTATAGGTATCGGGTACAAATAAAATAAAACTGATAAATAGAACTACGGCAAATTGGCGCCTGCGTCTTTCGCGCAAATCAATCAAGTAGTAAAGAGTTAACCAAGCCGCTCCCATGAAATTAACGACGCCCGATATGCCGACTAGAAAAATGGTCGGCGCCATTCCTTGGAGCACGAGGGCGTTGATGAAGCCCCCGGCGATTATTGCCCCTAGTGGCCAGCCCCAAGTTCCGAAGTAGGCCGCCAGCAAATACACTAAAGGAATGAACAAAACTAAATTACTAAATAGATGTCCCGTATCGGCGTGCACGAATAATGTCGTCCACAAACGGTAAAACTGATGCAGGTGAAACACACTTTCACGACTGGCGCTCAACAGGTCACGCTCAGTAAACGGTCCGATCCAAGTCAAAAGACTAAGGCTTAAAGTAAAAAGAGTTAAAATCAGTAGGACCGGCCAGGCGACAAACCTTGGTTTCTGAGTGAGCCAAGTTTGGGTCAGCACTTTACGGGACGTATCCATAGAATCAATGTGAGTCCGAAAAGGAAAAAGGCAAGTGCGGCTACAGCCTACCGCATATTTTTATGACGATGCGTGATCAACCCATGGGTTGGATCATAAGGAGAAATACCAACGTCAACCGAGTCGCCAACGACAACCTTAATATTAAATTTTTTCATTTTTCCGCACAGGCGAGCTTTTACGCTTACGCCGTTATCGAGTTGGATGTGGTACACGCCACCACCCGACATATCTGAAATTTTACCGGTCATCGTGAAAAGATCGTCTTTACTCATTCAAGCTCCTGTTTGATCAAATAACATACACTAAAATCAAACTGAATCCTAAAGATATTTCAATTCCGCCGGGGTTTTAATCATTAAATCATTGACCCGCCCCTACCGCGGCTTTAATCAAGGTTCTTCACCAAGGAGCCCCATGAAATATTTGAGCTTTATCACCACCCTATTGACCTTATGCGCCTGCTTTTTTGCAAACGCCCAGGAAAACCCGAAGGCTGAAACAGAATCAAAGACCGCTTTAGAGGCCCAAACCCCGACCGCGGCTCCAAATTTGTTTTTTGGTTATAACTACTACCATTATGAGATGCAGGGTCAGCGCGGCGCTAATACAAACATTTACCGCTTTGGAAAATCGACCGTTGATTTACACATGTTAAGCGCGACTTATCTTTACAGTTCTAAGTGGACCTTGGTTGCTTTGCTTCCGCATATTAGCAACAAGGTAGAAACGGTCTACGAGCCCCGGGCAAATGGTGGTGCTAGTTTCACCGATACGACAAATGGGTTAAGCGACCTCCGCTTAATGGCGGTTACGCCGGTCATTCTGGATCAGGCTTACATGACCATGCTTGATGTGGGCGTCAGCCTTCCGACCGGAAGTATTAATGAATATTTCACCTCTTTCAGAGCCCAAAGGGCTGCCTACAACATGCAGTTGGGTTCGGGAACGACCGATCTTGTATTAGGGGCCACCGTCACGAACACGCAGAAAAAATTGACAAGCTCGCTTCGCGGCCAAGGAACTTTTCGCACGGGTCACAATACCAACGGTTACAACTTAGGATCTGAATTTTTAGCGAAAGTATCTTCGATCTATACCGTGAACCCGAATTTTTCGGGCGGTTTAGTCGGAAATTACAAAACCCGCGGACCCGTTGAAGGCCGTGATGAAAAGTACGAAGTAGCGAATAATTATAATGGCCCGACCGCCGCCGGCGATGGACATCAATATTATCACTCGGCGCAAATGTCTTGGGACACGAACGTGATGGCGAAGGTTCAATCTACCGGCCAGTTCAACGCGGCTTTAGAAATGGGCGTTCCGTTCGCTCAGGGCGCGCAAAACAAAGACGATGTCGAACTGAATATTGATTATTACGCGGCTGCCTCTCTGAACGCGAGCTTCTAGTATTTAAGTTGAGCGCCGAATCTTAACCTCGGCGCCTTTCATCATCAGTTTGAGACAATGTCCGTGTCGATAAGTACGA
>CAXSEH010000105.1:0-10559 GCA_964236345.1 uncultured Bdellovibrionales bacterium | reverse complement strand
CCCTTTTCGCTCTTATCATCACAGGTATCAACCACATCGCAAAAATTGCGACGGTTAGGGCTCCTGCCAATTGCATCACGCGATACACTTGCAGCCCAAATTTTGATTGATGACGATCATACTTAAAACAATAAAGCATTACCGAGTCGACGATATTGCCGATTTTTCCGTTAGCGGCTTCGTTGAGCGCAAGCTTCACGTCTCGGGGCTCGAATTGAATTCCGTGTAAATATCTAGAAATAGTTCCGCTGTCCGACATAACGATCGCGGCAGATGCGTGTGACCATTCTTTCGTTTCATCTATCCATTTAAATTTAAATCCAACGTCGTCGGTTAATTTTTTAATCGTTGCTTCGTCGGCCGTTACAAAGTGCCAACCTGCATCGGTGCCGGGACGATTATAAGATTTTAGGTAGCTTTCTTTTTTCGACATAGCGCTGTTCGATTTTTCTCGTGGATCGAAACTAAATGCCACAACTTCAAATTGATTTCCTGGTGACCAATCTACTTGCTTCAAAGTGTCGGTTAGGCCGTTCAGATGATAGTTGCAAAGATTTGGACAACTAAAATAAACGGGACTTAAAATAACGGGCCGATGTGATTTAAAATAAGTTGCAAGCGGAAGTTTTTGTCCGGACTCGTCCGTGACCATAAGACTTAAATCAATTTTCTGACCTAACTTTTCGTCAATGCGAACGTTGGTCAATTCTTGAGGAAGCTCGCTTGAAGGTTTAAGTGGTTCTTTTCCGGTATAAGGTTCTTTCATTCCGGTCGAACCATTGCTTAACGCATCGGCCTGAACCGATGATTGCGATAAGATTAAAAAAAGGATGATCAAAGACGCCTTCACTTGAATGAAATTCCTAGTCTGCGCTTCCGGCAAAAGCGGCGATGTCTTCAGGTTTATCCGTCGATTTATTTTTTGTAAGAGTCTCGATGAAACTTAAGATGGCCCATCTTTCGTTTGGCTTCAGGGTCGCTTTCCACGAAACCATCGCGGTGCCAGGTATGCCAGTTTGTAAAACTTTAAAGTGATTTATCATGCCGTCGCCTTTGGTCCATTTTCCTTCGACCATGTTACGGGCACCTGGAGTCCCACCAACGACATCGCCCTTAGGACCGTGGCATAAAGCACAATTTTGCATGAATAATTTTTGTCCGTGCGAAACACCTTGTTCGTTCGGAAGCCATGGCTCTTTAACGCTGGCTAGATCAAATTTCGGCGCATCCGCTGCCGCGGGATTTGATATTTTTTCATCCAAGACAATAGGCTTGTTGATGAAAACGATGTAAAAGAAAAAAGCAAAAACAAAGGCCATCGCGCCGAGCAATGCCGTCAAACCACCCTGATTGTGATGATCTTGATTCTGAGCCATGAGGTGAGTCTCCTTAAGATTTCTATGAGCCTTCATATATAACTTATTCCTGAGCCGTGAGCAACGCTAAGTAGTTAAAATCCTTAAGGCTTTGTTGCGCGCGAAATAAGCAATAAAACAGAAGGTCGAGGTTCGCTTTCCACCTAGCCTTCTTTAGAACTCGACTCGTCAATTTCAGCACGTTGATTCAAAATAAAACTGTGCCTATCAAACAATTCCTTCGCCCTTTCATCAAAACTGCAGCCCTCTGTTCGCTCCTTCTGATTGTCGAAGGTTGCAGCAAAGGTTTTATGCTGAAAATCGGCGATCAAGATGTATTCGCATTTGGTTCCGTCGATTCCTGCAACTTTGTGCAAAGCTCTCAAGGGGCCCGTATCTCGTGGAAATCTTCGGTCCCCGTTCACTTTATTATTACTTCCACGGTGCCCCGAAAATTTGATCAGGCCATCATAGACGCGGCGGGAACTTGGAATTCGATGAAGCGCATGAACTTAATCGAAGTTCATCGGGATGACACCTATCCGACTTCGGCGGCAAATGATGGTACAAACGGGATTTATTTTTTATCAACCTGGGATTCCTCAGAAACAAAAGAGCAGGGCCGTACGGCCATCAAGTGGGACGTCAGTAAAATTCGGGATGCCGATATTAAAATTAATAGCCAGAACTTCGAATTCTTTTTAGAGGGCGACACCGATCGCGCCGCAAAAATAAGTATCCAAAGTCTTATCTTGCACGAAATGGGACACGCGTTGGGACTTAAACACATCGGCGACGGCACCAGCAGCATGCAACCCTTCCTGGCTTCAAATACGAGTCGAACGTCCGCGGGCGATGTCGATATTAACTCTTTGAATTGTGAGTACTGAAATGAAAAAGTGGCTTATTTTATTTGTTATGGTTGATTTTATTTTCGTAGGACTTGTACTTAAGTTGTCCACAACCAACCAGCGAAACATTGCGAACGATGGCGATCCGTTTTATTCGGAATTAACCGAGGGACAAAAAAATAAATATGATTTCGTTAAATCTTTCCAATTTTCGATGGATAATGAAAACCTGACTTTGCAAACAGACCGACTTCAGGCGCTGTGCGAAACAAACTCTGTGGTAGAATTGAAGTTTAAAGCCGTTGCCATAGCCTATGCGGGGGTTCATCCGAGCGTTTCGCACATTTACTCTTGCGAAAATATTCGAAAAGATATGTCACGCCTCAGTTTATCGACGTCCATTCAAAATTTTATCGGGCTTCATAAGAAATCTGAACTGAAACTTGTCGACAGCCTACTAAAAGCTTCGAAATTGTATTCAGATGAAGAATTTCCAGCCGAGTGGACATTAGCCGAAGTCATCGTTTCGGGAGAATTGAATTTCAGTGTTTCCGAAGCCGAACTAGAAAAAGCGCATCCGGATCATCAGTTCGTATTCAACGTAGCTACTTTTGTAAAATAATCTGTTCAGTCACGCCATCACCCGATTTCGCACCCGGTAAGGCTTCTTTGGGGCTAAGGGCTTCCTGTTTTTTTAGAACTTTACTTTTTCGTTTTCCTAATTCCGCGGCTGATTTCGGATACTGTTTTAGGATTTTGGTTTGCAATTTCTGCGATTTAAATTCGTAAGCCGTGCCCGCATTTTCTAGAGGGGCCGAACCTTGCGGATCGATGCGTTTATAAACTCGGCCTTCCTTTAAACCTTTTTCTGGATACCGGGTTTCATATTCTGAGTTTAACCGATTATATTCCGACACTAATTTAGACAACTTTTCATTTTCCTTTTTAAGTAGCTCGATGTTGTTTTCCGCATGTGCGGATGCGGCCGGTGCTTCATGACCTCCGCTTGCCTTTTCGCCTGACCCACCGTGACCCGCACTCATCAGTGATTTTACGACGCCTTCTTGAGCTTCCATTTTTGTTTTCGCGGCCCCAAGCTTCGTTTGGACTTCACTCCATTGTTGGCTTTGTTTTCCTGAGTAAGTCGCTTCGGGCGAAGCCGCCCCGCCGTGTTCACCTGCAGCTGGGGCACCGTGTTCGGCCGGTGGAGGAGCGCCGTGTTCGCTAGCGTAGGTAAATTGCAGGGTCCAAATTATTACAATAAATATCTTAACCGACCGCATTTTGTTTCCAAACTTTTTCAACGTCTATGAATTGAAGACGCTTTGATAAAATGTAAGCTTTGACCGGGTTTAGTTTTTCAAAAGTCATTTCGCCCGAACGGATCGTTCGAATAAGTTCGTTCGCGTCCCATCCAAATCGACTGTCTTCAATCGCTTCTTTCAGTAAGGCCATGACTTCAGCGCTATCTATTCCCGAAATGTTAAGATCGTAATTAAGATGGGCTATTTGCGTTTCGGAATTGCCGTAATCTGAAATATCCTTCGCCACGTCGGAAAAATTTTGACCGATAGGAGCAAAATTTTCGAAGGGGTTAGGTTCTGCCGCAAATTCGTTTTGAGTAAACTGTACGGGCGATTCGAGCGGGCCAATGTCATTGACGAAAACGTTTGTCTTAGTCAATTCATCCATCGCTTCAGAAACCGCATCGGGCAAGTTTGTAGGGGGTAAGTGGCCCATGTCGAGTGGCTCATCGATTTCGGGTAATTGCTCAACCTCGGAAAAATCGGGTTGACCGTTGAAATCAATAAAATAAACGGCCTGACATGACTGACATGTGTAAAGGGCCCCATAACTGTGTTCGGTGACGACTTGATCGTTGTGACAGCTGGGGCAAATCATTTACTTTCCTTTTTGTTTGCGTCTTTCTGCTCGGTTTAACACCCGGTCATCGCTTGGACGGGCCGGGCCCGCGCTGATTCGACGCTTCACCGGTTGTTCGTCCGTTTGAACCGGTTGTGGGCCGATCGCCATATCCGAAAAAGATTCAACGGTATCTGACGGAGCCGAGTAATTCAGATCTGTCGTATCGGGTTCGGTGGGCTTCATTTTCTCTAAAGCCTCTTCCATTCCTTCGCTGACTAATTGCACACGCATCATTTTTTCAACAGTTTCAGACTTGATTACGTTATTTAAATATTCGAATGCTTTGAAAGCCTCTTTTTTATATTCGATTAAAGGATCTTTCTGACCATACGCCCGAAGATTAATTCCCTCTTTCACCTTATCTAAAGTGTAAAGATGCTCTTTCCAGTGTTGGTCGATGGCATTCAGCATGATCATCTTGCTGATCTGTTCGAAGTAGGGGCCCATTGAACCTTTTTGGTGTTCGAATATTTTTTTAACCTTAGTCGTTATTTCGGTTTGGATTTGTTCGGCAGTTGGGTTGGCTATATTATCAATCTTAAAACCAAATTGAGTTGTCAGCGCCATATTCAAACCCTCAAGGTTCCAATCTGACGATTTCGCATCTTCGGCTACGTAAGTATCTAACATCACAGAAACTACATCGCCCAACATATCAAGCAACGATCGTTCAATATCCTTTCCGTCCAAAATTTGCCGGCGCATTTTATAGATTGCGTTCCGTTGCATATTCATGACGTTGTCGTAATCCAATAAGTGCTTACGAACATCAAAATGATGTCCTTCCACTTTTCTTTGCGCACCTTCGATGGCGTTAGTGACCATTTTGTGAGTGATAGGTTCTTCTTCAGGAATATTCAACATGGTCATAATTTTTTGAATTCGCTCACCGTTGAAAATGCGCATCAGATTGTCTTCTAACGAAAGGTAAAATCTAGACTCTCCAGGATCGCCTTGGCGACCCGAGCGGCCTCGTAACTGGTTGTCGATTCGGCGAGATTCGTGACGTTCCGTACCCACGATGTAAAGACCGCCTGCCGCAATCACTTCGACTTTTTCATCCTCGCAGATTTTTTTGAAGCGGTTGCTAGCTTCGATAAATTCGGGACCTTCTTCAACCCCGACCGATTTCTTCGCCAAAATTTCGGCATTACCACCAAGTTTAATATCGGTTCCTCGACCGGCCATGTTGGTCGCGATCGTCACGTTTCCTTTGCGACCCGCAAGCGCGATGATTTCTGCTTCACGCTCGTGATGTTTGGCGTTTAGAACTTCGTGTCGAATGCCTTCGCGCTTGAGCCACGAAGATAAAGTTTCAGATTTTTCGATTGAGGCCGTACCCACCAATATCGGTTGACCCTTTGCATGCCGTTCGCGAATATCCGAAGTGATCGCCTTATATTTCGCGGCTTCAGTTTTATAAACGATATCTTCGACGTCATCACGGCGAATGGGTTTATTCGTCGGGATCACGTTAACCGCCAAATTATATATTTTTCTAAATTCGACGGCTTCCGTATCGGCCGTTCCCGTCATTCCGCAAAGCTTGTCGTACATTCGGAAATAATTTTGAAATGTGATGGTCGCTAAAGTTTGGTTTTCGTTTTTGACTTCAACTTTTTCTTTAGCTTCGATGGCCTGGTGAAGCCCGTCGCTCCAGCGGCGACCTGGCATAAGGCGCCCGGTAAATTCGTCGACGATGACAATTTCACCATCTTTAATCATGTACTCAACATCAAGTCGATACAAATGATGCGCACGTAAAGCCTGGTTCACGTGGTGAAGCAATTCGATATTTTGCGGATCATAAAGATTGTCTAATTTTAATAATTTTTCGACTTCGGAATTTCCGTCTTCGGTTAACGTTGCGTTCTTTGATTTTTCTTCAATAACGAAGTGCAAATCTTTTTTCAAAAACGGAATGATTTTGTCGATGACGTAGTATTTATCAGTTGAAGCTTCAGCCGGCCCAGAAATAATCAGCGGGGTACGCGCCTCATCAATCAGAATCGAATCGCACTCATCCACAAGCGCAAAGTGTGGCTCGCGCTGTACGTATTCTCCCAAGTCAAATTTCATATTGTCGCGCAGGTAATCGAATCCCAGCTCATTATTTGTTGCGTAGGTCACATCCGCATTGTAGGCCGCGCGTCTTTCTTCGTCCGTAAGTCCATGCTTAATGACCCCGGTTGTTAATCCTAACCAATTATACAGAACTCCCATTTCACCGCAGTCACGACTTGCTAAGTAGTCATTGACGGTCACGACGTGAGTCCCCTTGCCAGTAAGCGCGTTAAGATAAACCGGAAGCGTGGCGACCAAAGTTTTACCTTCGCCCGTGCGCATTTCAGCAATCGAGCCCCGATTAAGAACGTAACCCCCAATTAATTGAACGTCGTAGTGGCGCATACCTAAAACGCGCTTCGAAGCTTCACGACAGACTGCGAAGGCTTCGACCAAAATATCGTCGACCTTTTCGCCTTTTTGTAATCGACTTTTAAATTCTTCGGTCTTTGCTTTTAGCTGATCATCAGACAAAGCCTGCATTCCAGGTTCAAGTTTATTAATCTGATCCACAACAGGTTGAATCTTCTTCATTTCGCGGTCGTGACTGGTTCCAAATACTTTGGATAAAATTTTCTGTATCATAGGCGAATAGGATAGATGTTTGCGCTTAGAACGGCAAGACTTACCAAGTCTTGCCCGTCGGTCTTTAAGCCCGACCTAAATCGGGGATTGGAAGTTTGAAAGGATGACTAAGGAGTAAGCTGTTTTTTACGTTTTTCCTGTTTTACGAAATTCAGCTCCTCAGGTAACTGCACCACAACGGGGGCCCTAACCAATAATTGATTTCGTTGCATATATTCTTCGACCGACAGCACGGAAATAATTTGCCCGAATCCTTCGCCGAAGTGGGCCTGTTTCTTCATGCAGATCGTTCCGGGAAGTAAATTTTTAACGAATGGCAAACTTAAAAGAGAGTAGAAACCCGTCGGCGTCACTTTCGTTTCCATATAGCCGGTCTCTCGTAACACTTGCTGGGCAGCATCGCGATCTTTTATCTGGCCTACAGGTTTTAATGCAGCCGCTAAAATTTCTAACACCCACTGGTTGGAGTTTTGCTGATCAAGATCATTCGCCAACGCCGCGGCGTTGTATTTGCTGTTGTGCCATTGCGCTCCAACTTTTTCTTTCAGCAAAAAGCTTTCGATTCGCGACTGTATCTGCGGTTGCGGAATCATAATTTGCGCTTTGTAATCCTTCATATCGTCCGCGAAAACCGCTCCCAATCCTTCTTCCCAAATATAAGAACGGTCACCGTCCGTGACCCCGCGCTGGGGATCTTTTTCGCAAGTCCAAAGCAAATGCATCATCTGCCAATGAAATTTTTTATCAGATTTGGGATGATTTTTTAACGCAATTCCGATGTGTGAAAATTCCACTTGCCGAGCAGGCTCCATCCAACTTTTCAAAACTCGGTAGTCGACTTGCGGGCCGCCACCATCCCCGCGCTGAGGACTTTCACTTTTAATTTCACTGACGACTTGATCAAGATCTAAAAACTTTCCATCCCGACCCGTGTCTTTTAAAACTTGAAACTTATTTAAATCCGTTCCGGCACGCCCGATGAAAGCCACTTTAAATTCGCGGCCCGCCTTTTTTTCAAGCTCATCAAGTTGCATCAGCTGAAAAGCTACTTCATCGGCCATCGCCGTGGCCGTATCGACTTCGGCCGCAGTTAATTCGCGCATGTGACATTTTTTCGCCGCTTTCTGGCAAAGGCCTGCCACCTGGTTTGATTTTTCTTCATCTTGCGACCACGCATAATGATGAAGTCCAAATAAAATAGAATAAATAAGTAAAAACTGAATAACCGTTTTCATGAATTCCCCCCCTAAATAGTAAAGAAAACCATCAGAAAGCTCTTTCAAAAAAAGCTTTCTGATGGGCGTAATTATTTGCGGCTTTGCCCTGAAGCTAAAGAGTCAAATAAGTTTGTAATTGTCTGACTTGAAAAACGAACTGAACCCGTGACCGAGCCCGTTGCTTTTTCCGAAACGGTAACGACCACGAGTGAACCCATTTTGGAAACTTTCATCGAAGCTTCAAACACATCCGAGATAATTTCCCCTGTCGTGTTGGCAACGGTAATGATACTTCCCGCTACTGCTTTAAGTAATTCAGTAGAACCCGTAATGACAACTTCCGAGCCGTTCCCTAGAACCGTCGCCACTTTACCGGAAGCCGTTATCGCTAACTTGATTGCTTTTCCGGACGCATCGACGACTCAACCGACAACTTTTCCAGAAGCATCGATCAATTGTCCCGAAGCATTGAGCGAGAATTTTCCTGATGTCGCTAAGCCTTCTGATGTCCAATGCACGGATCCGACAACTACTTTTGATGAAGCATCAAAGACAGTAGAGGCTGCTGCCGACGTTGCTTTTACGCTAACGACGATGGCATCACCCGCCGCTTTTAGAACGGCCGGAATTAAATTTCCGCTGGCGGTCACCGCCGATGCTACGGCGTTAGATGCGCTGACCGCACCCTTCTTTGAAAAATCCAAAACCATCGTGACTGAATTTTCGCTAACGGCCACGGCCTTCACAGAAATATTCGAAGCCGACGTAAAGGCTCCGTTCACAACATTTGACGTCACATCAGACGTTTTTTCAGAAAGCATAAGTATGCTTCCTGAAGCTTTTACCACGACACCCGCAACGGTATCGCTTGAGCCCTTCAACGAGCCCCCAAGACCTGCAAACGCCATTTGGGTCACGAGCATCGCGACCGCAATAAGACCTATTGTTCGATTCATTTTTCCCCCTTTAGAAAAATTGAACTCATTCGATTTATTTAAATGAGTCGGGGTTTTCCATATCAAGATAGAGGCCGAGAATTTTCACAACCTGCTGGCCGCAGTTTCGAGATATGCACTTGCGTTACGACAATTCACGCAACCAAAATGTAAGTAAGAAAGCAACTGCCACAATTAAGATCATGGAAAGGTGCCAGGCCTTTATTCTGCAAAAGGGTGCCAGGCACCTTTTTGCAGAATAAAGGCCTGGCACCTTCACCGCGCGACTTGGCGGTAGGCTTCGTAGATTGTGATGGCGACGGCGGTCGCTAGGTTCAGGCTGCGCACGGGGCCTGGTTGGGGAATCGTGATCGCTTGGGCTTTGTTTGCATTGATTATTTCGGGCGGAAGCCCCTTGGTTTCTTTACCGAAAACGAACCAGTCTCCGCGTTGATACTTTGGTTCGTAGTATGTTTGTTTTACCTTTGTCGTTAAGTAAAATACGCGCGCAGGATCTTTAACCGTAGCGAACCAGTTTTCGAAGGAATCGTAGTAAAAGTATTTAAGGTGAGGCCAGTAATCAAGGCCCGCCCGTTTCAATTGGGTGTCGTTTATTTCGAAACTCATGGGGCCGATGATGTGCAATTCGCAGTTTGTACCCACACAGGTGCGCCCGATGTTTCCGGTATTTTGCGGAATTTCGGGCTCGTGCAAAACGATTCTAAATAAAGTATCAGATAAGGTGCTTATAAACTTCTTTTCCTAATGTACTTAAGGCAAGTCTTCGCCCTTTATCGACGATCAATTCAAGTTTCATCAGTTCACGGTAAAGGCTCAAATCGTTTATCGGGATAATGTCCCTAGCTTTTGCAGCGCCTAATTTCAAAACGTAGGTTCGCTGACGATCCGACAGTTGCTCGGTCATCGGCGGATCCGATTTCATCACGTCTTGCCAAACTCCGCCTTCGATTTTTTTGGCCTTCGAATTCAGTTTTTTGGGATTGTAAAGATAAACGTGAGCCTCTTCAATTTCCCCAGAAGATTTTTGAATCTTCGTAAGTCGGCGCACGTGAACGCCTTTGCTGTCATCCGTTAGATGCACACCATGAAAAGAATCCATCAAGTTAATCAGCGTAGCGTCGGTTTTGATTTCGACAAGCTGTCCTACAATTTGATCACACTCTGATGAGTCTATATTTTCAACAATAACGGGAAACCCAGCAGCAAGGCGGTAAACCAGTCCCCTTAAGCTAGCCTGCTCGTACGAAACTATAAATGGTCTGAGCTTTTGAAAATGCAACATGCCCTCGGTCCACGAACCGATGACGAAAAAACGCGTTGTCGTCATGAATCCCCCTCTGATCTCTGACAGCAAATTAGTTTTTGCGATAAAGTGAAAGTGTTGTAACAGAGCCACACTCAATACGCAAATTTTTAAGTCTGCGTTAGCGTGACAAAATTTGACCCTCATCGAATTATCGATAGAATGATAAAGAAATAATTTGCATTTAAAAAAAGAGACGCCAGATATTTTTTAATGCTTGTTTTTGAGCAAAAATATTTTTAATTCTTATAGATGAAAGAAGGAATTCTTATGGCTAAAGATCCAACCGGCGAAATTAAAAA
>CAXSEH010000104.1:0-10747 GCA_964236345.1 uncultured Bdellovibrionales bacterium | reverse complement strand
GGTATAGGACACTATCGCTCAGATATTAACCGGACATAATCGCTCAGAAACAACACTTGAATAACCGGCTGTTAAGGGTTTAGACAGCGTTGGCGTTTTAGGTTTTTGACGTCTCTTGACCAGTCTACGACGGCATCCAAAATCAATAAGCGAAGGTACAATGCCCCACACCTAGGAAGGGGAATTGCTAAACACTCCAACATGGGAACTCGATCAATTGCACGTCGCGTATTGTTTACCTTTATTTGTTTATTTGGTTTGGCATCGCGTGCGGTTCCGACTGAACCGGTTTGGGATGCGCTTTTTTCCGGACCCCCAAAACTTGCGACATCGAATTTAGACCCCGCCGCTTACGTCACCGAAAAAATTCAGAAATTAGCAAATCCACAAATTGCATACATAAATTGGAAAGCTTTAGACGACATCTTTTTGAAATTAGGCTACGAAACCTTGCCCCGCGACCTGACTCCAGAATTAGCCAAATCCATTCTTAACTATATCGGCTACGCGAAACGCGTGGACGGCGAAAGCGCCGAGGCGTTCATCAATGAATTTCGTGAAGTCTATTCGATCCGTTACGGCGGTCGCTGGATCAATTATAATTTCGGAGCGGGCCGCAACGGTGCCTCGGGCCTTGTTGACACGAAGGGTATCGGTCGCACGATGCTGGTGCGCCCCTGGGCCAATGGAAGTCACTCGAGCGGAATCGCGGGCCTTCCCGAAGCGATGAAAGAGGCGTTCTGGTCGAATATCCTGCATGAAGAATTACCTTACGGCGCGAATCGTGTACTGTTCATTCTAACGACCGGCACTTTAGCGATTCCCGATGATCCGAATTCGGATGCGCGGGCCCTCATGGTACGTGAAGATTCAAATCGACCAGCTTACTTTCAACCGAACGAGGGAGTTTTTAGCAACATGATGAGCGAAGAACTCCGCCAAATGCACACGAAGGCGGACCAACTTCGTATTGAAAAACTAACAGCTCGACTGATTGAAAATTTACCTAAACCAAATAATTTGTATGGCAGCTTTACGCCCTCGCAAGTTTTGCGGATGGGTTTCTTAGAGCTCATCGATCGGGCCGCTTACCAGTACGCGACCGCCTTCACGCGACAAATTATTTTAGCCGGCATCAGTACCTCTAATATCGAGATCGATGGGCGGGCGATCGATTACGGCGTAACCTCGGCGCTCATTGGTTTTCCGAAAGCAAGTTTTAGCGACAGTGAAAGTCCGCACGGAACAACCGGCAGTTTGAAATCAGATTTATTTTTGGAATTAGCCGAAGATTATAAACAGGTCTTACCCGCTCACTTAAAAAATGCCATACCTTCTCCGGCAGAAATTGCCGAACGAATCGATACGCAATTTGCCTTACGTGTCCGGCAAGGTCTTTTAGAACTTGCGGGAACTCCGAAAGAATATTCTGAAAAGGCGATGCAGACCGAGCAGGGTCGCGCGTTCGCGGATACCTTAGTCAAAATTATCGAAGCGGGAAATGAAAAAATTCATTTACCAGCGAATGGCCGCTTGGTCGGTCGCACCGGGACTTATAATCTAGAACGAATTTTAAATGAACTCGTTCGAATGAATTATTCAAATGAAGCAGACCAAAGCGAAATGGCTAAAGCCCTTCGAAATAAAGAATTGCGCAATGAACTTTTACAAAACGCTTCAGCCCACCAGAAAAATTTAGAAGCAGTCGTCAAAAAAGACGGAATGACGGCGGCAAATCTTTCGCGCTACGCTCAAATTGCCGTTAAATCTTTGAACAAATCTTTTTATTCTCTGCGTGATCGCCCAGCCCTATGGAAAAAAATTCGCGAGGTCGCAGCAATGCTGACAAGTCAGAATGATTCCTTAGCCGTGCAAAAATGGATTGATCAAACAAGTGAACGAAACATTCACCGCTTTCGAACGAAAGAACTCCAGATCGGAGTCCCGGAAGGCAAGGCCGAACGCGCGATTTTTAATCTAAAAACCGGTGTCTACCAATCTTCTAAGGACGCGGTAATCCGAAGCTGTAAATCTTTGTTCAACTAAAAACGTGCCGTAAACGAAAGTGCGGCGCCATCTTTAATCGGAAGAATCATCACGTCGGATGTTGAAGCCGCGGGATTCCCGTTCTTCCACAGATCCACGATCTCCCAAGCATGGAAGCCGATCAATAACGCAGCACCTGTTATCGCCCGTGTTTCATATTCGCAGTCTCTTCTTTCACGTATAGCCCGATCTTGGGAATTAGTATCGCGGTAACCGTTACAGTTGGAGTTCGAAATAAGAACGATTCCGCCAACCTCGGCGGCCGTAAAGATCCACCCCATAGGCGAATACCTTTCTTGAATCGCGTGGCCGATACCAAAACCTAGTACCGAACCGATGACCCCGCCCGTAACGTATTGTCCACGTGAGATAGTTGGGTTCTGTACGGTTTGCTCGGGCAGTTGACCCTGAGCGAAGGTGGTTAGAACAAAAAATAACGTACAGATAAAACTGAACAGCTTCATGGGGATCTCACTTTCGATTTACGATTTGAAGAAGGCCCATTTTTAGACTATTTGAAGTCACGACGCTAGGATAAATTTGAAACTAATCGAATTATTAACTAAAAATAATCTATGCGCAGAAGATAGTTCAACATAAACGACATAGCAGAAGCTCCCAAGTCAGGACTTTTATCCCGTCGAGATGCACCGCAATTCGTGAAGACCGGCCTTAATTTCATCAAGAGGGGGACCGAAAGGTTTGTACAAATCAAACTAAGGGGAATTTAATGTTCGGAAAATTTAAAGAAAAATTAGCAAGCGAAACGGTCCAGAAATCTTTAGGATTAATCACCGATTTAGCAAAAAAACATATCGGTCCTAAAATTCAAGAATTCGCGGACGACGAAGTTAAGATGAAAGAGGCTTTCAAAAAACTTTACGCAACGTTACCGGCCTTCATTTCGGCGGTGTGCGCAGAAGAAACTTTCGTGAACCTTTGTTGGGAACATAAAGACAAATTCGTCGCGGAAAAAGCAGCTTAATTTTAATATCACGTAATCGGCCTGTTTCAATTAAAGGCCGGTTACAATCGCGTTCGCTAAATTCGGCATGTGTCGATCGCGGACCCAGGAACTTTCAAGTGAATCTTTCCATCCCGTTTTTGTTTTTTTAAATAACCAAATGAAAAATCTTCCACCGATTTTTGCTTTTGCAAGGATACGACCCGTGTCGTTTGACCGACTTAGGCCTGCGAAAAAAACGGAAATCGCTAAGGCCGGGTAACCGATCAAACCAAACCAGTAAAGCCATTTCATTTCCGCGCACAAGATCAAATGCCAGACGTCACTGAGGCCCATCGGGTCGGCGAAATCTAAGATTCGACTTTCAATCCTGGCTTTTCTTGAGTTAAGTCTTGGATTAAATCCGCGTACCCGAGTTGTGGTGTCGGGGTTTGAATCTTTATAAAATTCATGCGGCCATAAATATTTTTTAGAACCTGGCTTGTCGCGCTCAAAATTCTGCGCGAAGAAAAAACGTTTTACATGCGCCCAGAATACCCGGCGAACCAACTTGGTATAGCCGGCTATCTTACATCCGGCGACAAAGGGCGCCAGCTGATCGATCGTGTAATTTTTCGGATTATTCCACGGGGATTGTATTGGATGCCGAACAAGAATTCCCGGAGCTACTTCATAATCTAGCAGATTTTTGGTTTCTCCCATTCCAAATAGGGCCGCAAGTCCCGCAAAGTGGGCCGAATCGCCCCCGTCGGCGCTTTCATCAACCAAATAACCGAACTGATCCCGGAAATCACTAGAGTCCATTACGAAGAAGTGTAATTGAATACTTTGACCTCTGGCAGTCTAGGGTTTTCGGCCTAGACCGTTTACCTTTTTTGACTTAGGCTTCGCAAGGTATGAACCAAGATAACGAAAGCTTCGGCTGGAAATTTGATAACACTTATTCGCGACTGAACCCCGTTTTTTTCGAAAGCGTGAAGCCGACGCCCGCTCCTGCGCCGAAACTTGTTCTGTTCAACGACGAACTTGCGAAGAGTTTGGGTTTGAATGCCGACGATTTGAAAATACGTGGCCAGGAATTTTTCTCTGGCAATTCTTTTTTTGGGGGCTCTTCACCGCTCGCGCAGGCATACGCCGGCCATCAGTTCGGACACTTCGCGATGTTGGGGGACGGTCGGGCGGCCTTGCTGGGTGAGCACGTAACTGCGCAAGGTAAGCGATTTGATATACAGCTAAAAGGTTCGGGACCCACGCGTTTTTCGCGCAGGGGTGATGGCCTTGCCGGTCTTGGCCCGATGCTGCGTGAGTACGTGATCAGCGAAGCGATGTTTCACTTGGGCGTACCGACGACGCGAAGCCTGGCTGTGGTTACAACCGGAGAAAAAGTAATACGCGAAACCCTGTTGCCTGGCGCGGTTTTGACCCGCGTTGCCAGCAGCCATATTCGCGTCGGAACTTTCGAATATGCCGCCGCACTTGAGCAAGGGAAATACTCGCGTGAACTTGCGGACTACACACTTAAACGTCACTACCCTGAAGTCGTGTCACATCCGGAACCTTACTTAGGATTATTGGAAGCCGTGGTTGAACGCCAGGCATCGCTGATCGGCAAGTGGATGCAAGTGGGATTCATTCACGGAGTGATGAACACCGATAACATGACCCTGTCAGGAGAAACCATTGATTACGGACCGTGCGCTTTCATGGATCGGTTTGCGCTTGCAACCGTATTTAGTTCGATCGATCGGCAAGGACGTTACGCTTATGATCAGCAGCCCTCGATGGCGTATTGGAATTTAACTCGCTTGGCCGAGGCCTTGATTCCTTTATTCAGCGACAAAGAAGAAGAGGGAATTGCAAAGGCCGAAAAAGCATTAGCGACCTTTCCGCTGCAATTGCAAAAACACTGGCTAACGAGCATGCAAGAAAAATTGGGATTCGCGGCCGAAATGTCACCGGGCCAGGACAGCACGACGCGATTCACAAGTCTCTTAGAGTTGATGGAAAAAAATCGCGCCGATTATACAAATACCTTCCGCGCCCTTTCGAACGAAATAACGCTTGAAGAACCCCTTTTTAAAGATCCGCGTTTTATCGAATGGCAAAAAGACTGGCTTTCGTTAAAGCCTGATTTTGATTTAATGCGGAAGCGTAATCCGGCGGTCATTCCTCGCAATCACTTGGTGGAAAAAGCATTGGCGGCAGCCGTTGATAAGGATGATTACTCGGTTATCAATAATCTTCTGTCCGTTCTTAAAGACCCTTTTACAAAGCCGAAAAATAATACGGAATACACATCTTCCCCCCAAAGTGCCGAAGGTTACCAAACTTTCTGCGGAACCTAAATAAAGCCTCACGCTCGATCGATTATTTTGGTTGCTCGAGTTCATGCGCTAGGCTTGAATGATTCATGTTAAAAAAGTCTTTGCTGGTCTTGGGCCTCATGATGCTCGGTTACCTGATTTTTTCATGGAAAATCACGAGCGGCCCCAACCTTGAATTTGAAATTGTATTCATTCAGCCTCGGGCCGTTTCTAATTGTAAAGAAATGATCCGGGCCCACTACATTTCGGAAAGGCCGATCCCTTTTATTGATTTGACGATCGTCAGGGGAGAATGGGGTATCCCGAAATTTCAGACCGGCACCAAAGAAATTTCCGAGGAACTTCAAAAATTTCAAATCGAATCAAAGCCCGACCGGGTCAAAATTGCGATTCCTTTTTTTGAAGCGGGGCCCGGGCAATACCGTTTGGCTTCGCTTCAGTACGAATGCATCGAACGTAAACAAGCGGGCCTTGTTCACGCGGAAGTCACTATTTTGTTGGACCGCGTACGAGGAAATGAAGCCCGCTATCCCTCACAGGCCTTTAAGGTTAACTTTTCTTCATGGCCTTCAGGCGATCCTTCAGTCTTCGGGCCCCGCTTAGCCATTCGTATTTTGAATGATCAGGTTTTGTCAGTCGCCACGGAAGATATATCCAATTATGGATTTTCAAAATCAGGTCAGTATATCGAAAACCCTTTTCTTAAGCGTGCGTGGGCGGGAGCAAATGGGCGCGCCGAGACTAACGGGGACACCGCGCAGGTTCCACTGAATGTTACAAAGATAAATCATGTCTTTTATTTTCTAAAAAATGAAAAGAGCGAAATAGCGCAAGGCTACGTGGCGCCGCTGCCGCTTCCCGGAGAATCTTTGGTCCGCCTGAAGTTTCGAAATTCCGAAAGCACCGACGTTACTTACACCTTAAGTTTTTATTTTTATGGCGAAAATTTGTCGGAAATGGTTTATACAAAAGCCACCCGAGATTCGGGTTCGTCGACCGACGTGATTCAGTTTTTAAAAGACGATCTCGTCTACGCCTCGACACCTCTTATTTGGAGTAGCCTTTACCGAGAATATGATTTTCTAGGCGAACCGCCCGATGCGCCATCTTCTGAAATGCGCGAAGAACTTTATGCCGATATTCAGTTCGCATCGCAACTGGCGACAGCCCTTCCGAAAAAACGCTAGTTTCAAGGCTTGGGTCTAAATTCCCGTTTTCCGGGAATAAACCCACGCTCGAAGTCGGTGCCGGAGTGGATCTACCCCTGAAAAGTTTTTCGTCATCGCACTCGGAAAATCATCCATTGGTTTTCAGTGCCTTCTCATCACAAATAATCTGGATAGATTTTTGCTAAGGCTGATCTCGCCACATTTATTCTTGGAGATCCCGATGCGTTTTTATAGTTTCCTTTTCGCAACACTTTTTATTTTTGGTTTAACAAGCTGTACGGCCCCCGATAGCCAAGCACCCCAAACTCCGCTAGCAACTCCGCCCCCTGTCGACGCGCCAGTGCCGGCACCGGAAGCGAATCCCATCCTAGAGCCGCCACCTGCTCCCTTCTATGACGAAAGCCCTTTGCCGGTCGACCCGTTATTAAATTTCGACCTGATTTCCTATCAGCGGACCGAAACGAAAAACCTGAACCCCAATCAAGTGCGACAACTAAACTTAGATACCATTGCTGCCTTGTACGCCCTTCCTGAGCGGGATCCCCGGTTATCGACGCTTCCTCGAGCCAGGGTTTCACGTATCGACCCCAAGCTTGCGCAAAAAGTGATTGATTCGATGGCGCGCCACCCGGTCGTAGCTTCGTCTCAAGATTTCAAGTACTCGCAATCTCGTACGATCATTGGCTATTGTTTTGGACGGGCGACTTACGCGCATTTAACCTTGCTTCGAATGGGAATGGCGAAAGAATCGATTCGTAAAGCGTGGTTGGTCGGTCCCATGCAAGCGGGCTCGATCCATTGGGCATTTCACGTGGCTACCATTGTTAAGACGACTGACGGCAAGTGGATGGTCGTCGACGATTATTTAGGGCGGCTGACGGAAGTTAAAGATTGGGCCGAGTCTTTTTATCCGCAAAATAAAAAATTTCAAAATTTACGGCTTTACGTGACTTCGCCCGAAAAATTTTCGGTATCGCTTTCGAGTTACAGCCGCCTGCAAATGGGACTCGATCTATCACCGACGAAAGATTGGTACCGAAATTATTTTCACGATATGATGGAATGGTTCAAGCATCATTCATTAGAAGAGATCGGACTGCCTTCAAGGATTCAGCAGTAGATCGGTCAGATTTTTTCGCGGCGCCTGCTGATCGGGCCGCAAGGGTTTAGCGGGTCCCGTTCTAAATCCCCAAATCGGTACGCGGCCGTTACGTTCATTTAAATTTTTATCAAGCGCCTTTGGCATTTGGTCCGCAAGACCTTTAATGCGCTCGGGGAAATCCGGTGGCAATAGTTTGTGATGATGCGCAAAGGGAATCAGTGACGCTAAGGTCAGGGCTGGAAGCCGTAGCCGTTAGCGTTCAGGTAAACCCACATGCGAAAAATCAACTGACCCGCTTCGACCACCGTCGAAAATTCCGAACCGGGGAGCGAAATCCAACCGAAACCCGCAGAGTTTTGAATCCATTTTTGCATCATTTTTTTATTTGCTTTCGTAATTCCGAAAGCGGTCAGTGCTAAAAATAAATTGGGAAACTTAGAAAACAGTTTTAAGAATGGTTTTTGAAACGCCGCGACTCCAAGTCCCGAAAAGGGCATTCCGTCACGGATCGTTCGAAGAGATGTTTGATCAAACCTAATCCATTTGAAAATATCTTTAACGGCGCTTTGATCTTTCCAAATTTCTTCTTCACATTCGGCCATCATGTTTGCAAAATCTGGATTTAAGGATTCCTGAAAAGTAAAACCAAGTTTCGGATGCTTTTGGGCTTCGCGATTCAGCCAGGCAATGACTTTCGGATCGACTGGTTCTCTTCCGAAGTCAAAGCGATTAGTTTCACGTAGGTTCAAATTCTCAAATAAAAATCTTTCTTCTAACGTGCTGACTCTATCCGTTTTTAGCAATTTCACAACGGCCCAGACTTCAGACTGATTGTTTGAATCAGATTTAAATGGCATCAATTGAACTTCGTAATCGAAGCCGGACGCGCGAGCCGCGATAGCGATCGACTCGATAAGCGTACCTAAGGAAAGATATGAAGCTAGATTCGCCGAGTTTAAACGATGCTGACCGACGGCTGTTAGATAGTGAATTTCAAATTGAGATTCTGACAAAATTTTAAAACGAAAGGGTTGGCAATTGTCTCCGGAAGGGTAATTTAAACTCTGGTTAAGTATTGCTTTGATGTCCACGGATAATTGAAACAATAAAAAAATCGATGTTCAAATTATCTTGTAATGAAAATTTTTTTCCTGGCTCGACCTAGGTTTTTTGTCTCAAGGCGATACAACTTGAATAAAAGTTCGACGGCCAATTTAATAACGCCGTCTCGAAAAAATACCTTTTCTTCGTGAAATTTTGCTTGTTTATTGAAAACTCATTTGTAAGTGGCCGATAATAAAGACTGCAAGGCGGGGAACTTCTATGAGCACATTTCAATTTAAATCGATTCGATTAAAGCGTTTGGCTTTTGGCTTGGGGCCCTTGGTGCTGTTGGTTAGTTTTCAAAACTGCACGGGCGGCTTTACCGCGCTGAACGGTTCCGTAAGTAAAAGCGGAAGCGGGTCTTTCTCGTCTACGACGCCGAATTTAGCTTCCGCGAAAGGTCCGGGCGCTAGTCCAATTCGTCGCTTATCGAATCTAGAATATAGAAATTCGGTTGTCGATGCGGTTTCTCTGCAATTTTCTCGTCAAAACGCCTTGGGACAAGCAACGACTCTTTTTAACTCCGATACCATTAACGGAAAATTTTCGATGTTACCCGCGGACCTTCCAAATACGCGACTTGGTTCAGATCAAGTAGCGGCCTTTCTATCGCCATCCCGGTTTGCGACTTACGTCGAAATCGCCGATGGAGTTGCGCAAATGATCGCCTCTAATTCGACAACTTTAAAAGCCTTCGTCGGAGACTGCGCCGTGGCCGACGCTAATATATCAAACGTTACTTGCCTTGATACTTTCATTAAAAACTTCGGAATACTTACTTTTCGCAAACCAGTTAGTGCCACCGAGTTGATCGAATTGAAAAAAGGAATCGCGAACTGGCACGACGTCATTGGCCGATTACTTGTTCATCCACGCTTCCTATCGCATTTCGAACGAGAAGGTACTTTAATTGGTTCAAATGGGGTTTACCAGCTCAACGCGTACGAATTAGAAGCAAAATTATTTTCGGTTTTTCTGAAGACCGTTCCGGATATTGAGGGCTTAGCGGTCGCGGCCTCTGGTGCCCTTTCTACCGAAAGCGGGATTCGGGCCGAAGTAAAAAGATTGTTAGCCATGCCGAAGGCCCAAGACATCATGTGGATCTTTTATCAACAGTGGTTTACGACGAACCGAATTCCTTCAGGGTTTGATATTAATACGGCCGATAATCTTGCATTCCGCGCCGATCTGACTTTTCGCTACGAAGGATTAGGTCCCCAGGCGCTACAAGATGGTAAAGACTTTTTAAATTACATCACGTGGACCAACAACGGAAAGCTTGAAGATATTTTTCGCAGCCCGCTTTTATTTGCGAGCACACCAGACATGGGAAAAGTGTACGGGGTCACTCCTCGTACCAGTGCCACAAGCCCACCTATCGTGGATGCAAGTGGACATTATAAAGGAATCTTAACTCGATCGATGATCGCAATTCAGAAGCCCTCGGTCGCAAATGAAGTAAATCATATTTTGCGCGGCGTTTATGTCGTGACAAACCTTTTAGGAATCGAGCTTGGAAATCCTGCAAACTTCGGCGAGCAAAATATGGCTGCCGGTCAGGTGCCTGCCGGAGCAAGCACCCGAACGGAAGTGGCAATTAAAACAGGGGCCTCAACTTGTATTGGTTGTCACGCGATCATCAATCCTGCAGGCTTCGCGTTTGCGAATTACGATTCTATCGGTCGCTATCGCGTAACTGAAGTGCGTTTACGTGGTGGGGACAACAATACCGTGAATACCATTGCTACAAATCCGATTGATGCCTCGACCACGCTTAATATAAACGGTAAAACCTATAACATTAACGGGGCTGATCAGTTAGTCGACGCTCTTTTTACGAGCGGAAAAATTTACGAAGCTTTTACCAAATATTATTTTCGATTCTCTTTTGGCCGTCGTGAAGACCCGGTCAATGACAAAGCATTTATGGATTCGATGGCCATTAATTTAAAGTCGCAGTCACTCAAGGCCGTCCTTGAGTCCATCGCCGTTCACCCTGATTTTGCACGCATCAAAGCGGCGGATTGAAAGGAATTTT
>CAXSEH010000103.1:0-10797 GCA_964236345.1 uncultured Bdellovibrionales bacterium | reverse complement strand
GACAATAAATTTATCAGTTTAAGAACTCACCCGAAATTGTCGGGAATTAAAACGGCGCTGCAAGGGCCGTTTTTGCATTTGTATGCGGGCGAGAATAAGATATTAATCGACACGACAACCGACTGCGATAAAATTGAAGACGTGAATATGTGGGGCGATGTTTTTAAAGCGGGAATTGAAACCCACGACATCAACGAAGCGTTATCGGATTTTTTGTCAGCCACGGTAAAACTTGCGCGTTATCAAAAAGAAAGTTTTCGCGATTTAAAAGCGGCCGCAACCGATGTAGTGAAAGAAACAATGTTCGCGGATGGACGCCCGGTCCTTTTAACAAACGAAAATTCGCTGCGCGATTTAAATCAAAAGTTAGAAGCCAAGGGTGAAGCCCCTTCGGTTATGGAAAGATTTCGCGCGAACATCATCATTGACGGTCTGGAGGCTTACGCCGAAGACGCGATTCAGACGGTCCAAATAGGCAACGTTGTGCTAACTCAACCAAAATTTTGCGCCCGCTGTCCGATCGTCACTCAGGATGTGGAAACGGGGAAAGTTGTTTCCAAAGAAACTCTACAAACTTTAGCGACCTACCGCAAAGTGGGACCAAAAAATGGCGTGATGTTCGGAATGAATCTGACGCCTTCCAAATTAGGCGTCATTCGTTTAGGGGATCTATTCACTTATTAGGGAACTTGAGCAAATCGGTCGATGAGACCAGCATTATTTGTGTCTACGTTGGCTTTGAATCCAGCATTCCTTGAGCTGCCATAATACTCTGTAAGAATACGTATTAATTCTGTACGGGGAAACGCTCCAACCACGTTACCGTCGGTTTTTAGATAGAACAGGTTGGCGTCTCCGTTAACCGGGGTTGGATCTACCCTCGAAGTTTTGGGTGGCCGATCTGGGCTCAGGTAGATATCGATGTCGCCGTCAGATCTTCTAACCGCGCCGAAAAGCACGGGGTAGTAACCTGTTTCGCTTCGAAAAAGGTTCTCACGGGTTAAATCGGCTTCAACAAGGCCAAAAGAATTGACGGATCGGATAGATTGGATTTTGGCTTTTAGCTCGGCACCGGTCAGTTCGCGAACGACCACGGGAACTGGGATTCGTTCGACGCCTTTAAGCTGCTGTAACAAGTTCTGGTTGCTCAAGTCATTGGCTCGATCTTTATCGCCCTGTTCGCGACCTGCGTAACGGTCGGCAAAGAACTTAACCAGAATTGCGGAATTAACATATCCGAGGGTATTTCCGTTTTCGCGACGGATAAGAATATCTTGGGTCGAAGTTTGCCGAATTCCTACTTTGACATCTTTAAAAGTCCCGTAGCCGTCAATAATATTGATGAAACCAGGTCTTTCCGCCTCGGTGATCTTAAATAGAACATCAACGGCACCCAGAGCGGCGAAACGGTAAAGTGATTTACTTTTATCGCTGATCGTTAAAGCGGTTTGTTCCGCCAGAAGCGGGATCTGAAGTGCCACTTCAGGAACTGGAGTTTTATTTTCGCTTGCGGCCTTGGCTTGCTGTGATAAAATTTCGTTATTCTGATCGTTCGTTTCTTTCGCTTTCGCTGAGGTTAGGCCGATATACAGATCTAAAAACGCAAAACGAGCAAAGCTTCGATCTATATAGCCTATAACGCGGCCATCAGCCTTTTTTACCGCGATCGCCCCCACTGTTTCTTATTCTAACAGTGGAAATTGGCGAACGGTGCCGAATCCAGAGTTTATAAACACGTTCCGAGCACCGCTTATAAACTTGTCGCCTTCAGTTACCTTGAATAAGGAGACGGTTTCCTTGTCGAGGGTTACCTGGTAGATATTATTTTTTGTATCGCTGAGCAATAGTTCTTGCTGTTCACTCAGATCCGCACTGTCTTCGATGCTTGAGAGCCCCGCTTTGGTGATGGGCTTCTTTTCCTTTTTTTGTTTCGTCGCTTCCGCTTTTTGAACGGACGTTTCGTTTATTTTTTGATCGTTAAATAAGCCCCGGATGTAGCCCGGGATGCGGCTGATAAACGAGTAGGCCGTTTCAGCACGCGCTGTAAGATCTTCTTTATCGATCGCGACCGCAGAAACCCGGGTGTCTGAAGTTTGCATTTTACCTTGGTTGATCGCGATCGAGATCTGGATGGCTTCACCGGCCTTTGGCATTGAACTTAATAAAGGTGAAAAGAAACCGCGATTGTAAGCTAACATGGCGACCAAGTCAGGGCTTTCGAAACCGTCGGTGAAAATATCGAAGCCACCTTGGCTTCTTACGAAAGTGAGCTTGATGATTCTTTTGTTAAAACTTTCCAGATTTAACTTTGAAATAACGTCTTGGAACGTCGTTTTAATGTAGGCGTTTAAATTAAAATTTGTAACGCGCCCGAAGTAAGGATTTTTTGTAAAATCGCGGCCTTTAAATAATTCAAGACCTTCTAAGTTTACGGAGTAGCGAAATTCTTTGCTTGAATTTTTAACGATCGAACGAACTTCAGCAGGTCCGGTTTCGCCGTTGGGGCGTAAGCTTTGTCCAACAAATTTACCAGTTGCTGAAGAGCGGGGAGCGTTGTTAAAAATCGAAACGAAATTCTGGATAACGCCTTATAGATCTTTTTCAACCGGAAGCCTGACACTGGGACCCGTGACGAGCAATCGACCGTTCGCGCTTGTCATGGCGATGCGGGTGGCAGCACCGCTAGAGACGGTGGTTGGTTTTTCTAGAAATTGCAAAGACTGCATGGCGTCCGAAACGAAACCATCAAAACCCGTTGTGACGATGACGAGATCAGTATTTTGGGTCGAGCCATCTTCAGAAGTCACGCGGACATTCTTAACGGCCGTATCTTCGGAAAGGGTTTTTAATTTAGGCGGGCTTGCTTCAATCGCGGGAGCCACGCTTGGATCAGAGGATTTAAGGCCCGATGCGACTGGCGCGTAGCGGACGCGCGCGCCTTTCGCGGTCAGAAATTCTAAGCACGTTTTAAGTTTTTGGCAAATCCACGATATTTGTTGCAGCTATTTCTGGAACTTGAATCGGAAGGTTCGGAAGTTCGTTGATATTTCCTAGGCCCGGTAAAGGTTTTTCGGTGCCAGAAGGGCGGCTTGATGAATTGATCGTGAAAGAATAGCCTTCGCGAAAGGTGGCGCCGGCGGTATCATCTTTAGCTAGAACTAAAACCCGTGCATTAGGATTTTCTTTTAAGAGTGAAGCCAATGCGAACAAAGCGTGCGGCCCGGTCCCAACGATAACCGCGTCATAGCGGGACATTTCTTTATCACCGAGAATTTTTTTGGCGTTTAAGAATGATTGCGAACGCAGCCAAGATTCCATAATCTTAATGTTCGTTTCGCGGGTACCGCGATCTACTTTTGCGCCGATTTTATTTAATATTTCGGCACGCATGGCAGTCATCCGGGCGGCAACGTCACGGAGTGGAGAGGCATCGGTCGGAATCGCATCTCTTATCTTGGCGCCTAAATCTAAAGATTTAGCGGGGCCATAAATTTTTAAATCATCTTTGAAAAATATTTTGCAGGATTGCTGCGCGTTCGCGTAAGGGATCGCGGTCAAGGTAGAGAAAACGACCGTGAATAGGGCCGTCGGTAGATTCTTAAACATGCAAACCTCCAAATAGTAGAGCCTGGATTTACGCCTAAATTGGGGTGGCTGGTTTCGATTTGAACAAATTTACATGTCAAAAGTTTTGACGGAATCACGTTTTACGGTAACGCCTAAAAAGAACTTTCGCCTAACTTGATGGAACCTTTAGAGGTTTTGATCTCATCCGGGTTTACGTCGAGCACGTCGTCGGCAAAGCTTTTCGTTTCACCTTCTCGGTAATAAAAAACAATGCGTTTCATTTTATTTTCTGAATCTTTTGCGAAGGTGATCACGTATTTACCGTCTTTTGAAATGAAAGAATTAGAAATACGCTCTACTTTAAATTTTGCAAGATCAGCGTCTATTTGGCGCTGGTCGGTGTCTGCCAGTGTTGTGAAGTCTGCTTTATCGTTGATCGTACCCAGGCTGAACTGCACATTCTCTTTGAGCGTAAGTCTACGCAAGTTAAGCTCAAGCTTCGGCATGTTGAAACTAAGAAGGGCTAAAAGAATAATTCCGCTGACGGTTAAATAGAAATTCCTCATCGAAGCTAGCACTTACAACTTTAAGGCCACGACCTGCTGGAACGTATTTTTACTGAGGACAATAATCTGTCTAAGAATAAGACGGTGAGACTAACTACGGAAAGTGCCGTGTTTTTATCAAGTCGATCCGGTTTCAAGTTTCGCTTTCACAATACTTTCTAGAAGCTGAATTTCATAAACATTGGCATCACGGCCGTACTTCATTTTGAAATCGTCTAAAGTATTTTGCAGGGTGCGTTCCATTCGAACTTTAGCATAATCGGTATCGGCCGCGGATTCAGAGTCACGCAGAATTTGCCCCAGCATTTGTTCGGCTTTCGCAACTCCCGGCAGGTAAACATCTTGATAAGTTGTGTGAGCTAACGTCGTGATACTAACGGCCATCACGCCGGCTAAGACCCAATTGTACGTCGAAGAAAATACATTAAATGCGGCCTTACCCTGAGCGGTTCGAATATACGGTGCAAGTAAGTCTTTATTACTGTCGTATCCTTCAAGGACTACTTTTTCAATCACTGCGAAAGGGATGACCGCGCCATTTAATTTCGGCATGTAGGCCATAGCGTACGTCCAACGAAAGTAGACGTCTTTAAAGGCCGTCATGATTGGTGACATTATTTTTTTAAACTGCGAAGGGGTCGGTTTTTGTTCACCGCTAAAAAGAAAGTTTGCAAGCCCCTGCGATAAAAGCGAATGTCGGGCCTGCTGGTAGATTATCTTTTCGTTGAAGCTCATATCTCGGGTGACGCTAGAATCCATTAGAAACCTTAATTTTTCGAGTTTAACGGTCAACTTTTCAAGCGCGTAGTGATCATCGGTTAACTTCGCTTTGTCATTTACGAATTGGTCAAATTCGTAAAAACTCTTTAAAACTTTGCGTAAACGAAACCTCTGAAATCGAGATGCCGAACCATTTAAGGTTTCAGTGAGGTTTTCTTGGTACAAAAAACCGCCGTACTTCTCATTTAACGAATCGATCGCTTCCGCATAGAAGTCGACCGATTTTTTTGCGGTTGTGGCTTGGTTCTGGGCAAACAGATCAAAGCAGCGCAAGCCACTAGCTTGGCTCATTGATACCGTCAGCGCAAAAATTAAAAAAGCCAGTGCACAACGCATTTAGATTTCCCGTTTCGATTATTTTTTCTGGGCGATTTGCGATTCAAGTTTTCGAGCCGCCGTGTCGAGCTTATTTAAAGTCAGCGCGATCATCTCTTGCGATTTCGTTGTGTCCATTCCCAATGAAATTCCTAATAAATCGGGTAGGCCGGCCGCTCCGCCAGAAACTCCCACGACCTTGCTGCTTTGAGATAGATTACTTGCACCGGCCGTCATTTTTTGACTTAAGGTTTTAAGGATGGCTTCGCCGTCTTTAGCTAATTTTGGCGCGACGTATTGACCGACCGACAGTAATATCAAGGCGCCGGTCGCGATATCGGAACCACCACCAAGTTTTGATACGACGCTATCAATTTGTGATTTTTGCGAGATAAGATCGCTGCTGATCTGATTCAAGGTGTTGGCCATTTCTACCATTTCAGGCGTTAGCATTTTATTTTGGGTCATTTCGTGCGTAAAGCCGGTTAAGAAAACTCCCATCTCTGAGGGTTTTAGATTTTTGACTTCAGAGTAGTGACGGATGAACGTATTTAATAGAGCCGACGCCGCTGCAAGTTGAAGAGCGTAAGATTTTTTTTCGGTCGCTTTTAAGTGAGAGTTAATCGCGATTGCGGAAGCTCCAACTAAAACGACTTGGGCTTTGTTGGCCCATTTCAAAATAACATCTTGTTCGTTTCCATCTTGGATCGAACGTAAAGAGACCGCCATTTGTTGAACTTGTTTGTAGGTCGTTATCATCTCGCCAACTGTTTTCGCGTCGCTCGCGTCGACTAAATTTTCAAGATCTTTGACGTCAACGTTTTGGGCCGCAGCCTTAATTTTATCGATGGGGGATTCGATCACGGCAGAAAATGCCACGCTATGAACGGCCATCATGGATGCGAGTAACAACGAAAATTGCTTTTTATTCATATGAGTCTCCGGTTAATGTTTCAGAATAACGAACCTAAGCAGGGTTAAGGCCAGGCCGTTAGCCCGCGGTTTAGTTTAGGCTAGATTAAATCGTCTAAAGTTGAGACAGTTTGCCGAAAATGAGGGCCTTTGTTACAGGAGGCGCGTATTTTTCCCCCCAATCGGCGCTTCCCTTGAAGCCGAGTGTGAATGTCGGTTAGAAAGCAATGTGGGTTGAAGTTTCATTTTCAAACAATACGATCGTTGATTATGGGTCTTAACTGCAGCGTTAGCCCACCGGCTGGAAGTATGGAAACCGGCACGAGCGGCGAGACGGAAAAGGAAATTCGCAAGACGGTGAAAAACCCTTCGGCCGCCGCGAAGACCTAGCAGTGCGGGGTCGTTACTTGTTATATCAAGTCGACGACGGGATTTTAAACCGCGACCACTTCTTTGATCTCGGGAAACGCCTGCTTCATTCGAACTTCGATCCCATCTTTTAAAGTGGCTTGCGAAGACGGACAGCCGGCGCAAGAGCCTAACATTTTTAAATAAAGAACTTGATCTTCATATTTCACGTAAACGATGTCGCCGCCATCCATCGCGACGACCGGTTTGATTTCATTTTGTAGCAAGCGCTTTATTTGTTTCACTTGGTCGGAATCATTCGCCGATTCATCAAGGCTTGCGGTCAATTGCACCATCACGGGCTGACCACTTTCAACGTGCTCATTCAACAGGCCCGCTAAGGGTTGCGCTAAGATATCCCACTCGACCCAGTCTTGCTTCGTAATCGTGACGAAGTCTTCGCCCAGAAAAACCGACGAAGTCCACGGAAAGCCAAAAATTTTAGCAGCCAGTGGCGATCGCTCGGAAGCTTCCACGTTCGGAAAGTCATAACTTTGATCAGAAATTTTTTGCCCAAAATTAAACTTCATGGTGGACGGATTCGGCGTACTCTCAAAAGTGACTTTCATAGTTACATTTTCCTTATCCCACTACTTTTATCAGGTGTGTTACCAAAGTCAATTCTTGCCCCCTCCTGCGAAGTTAGCTAAAAAAGGGTGCCAGGCCCTGTTTCTACAAAAAGGTGCCAGGTGAACTTTTTTTGACCCCATGTTGTCTGGCACCTTTTTGTAGAAATAAGGCCTGGCACCTTTCTAAAGGAGACTATGATGACCCCTCGTGTACGTGAAATATTAAGTTGGTATGGTGCTGAAAATGTTGGTGTTTTGACGAATATGGCGCGCATGCTGAATACGGGGAAATTGGCGGGGACGGGAAAGCTCGTGATCCTTCCCGTTGATCAGGGTTTTGAGCACGGGCCGGCACGCACATTCGCGAAAAACCCGGACTCTTACGATCCGGCTTACCATATGGAACTGGCGATCGAGTCGGGATGTAATGCTTACGCGGCACCACTCGGTGCTCTTGAAAGTTGCGCGCGCGATTATGCCGGCGAAATTCCTTTGATCTTGAAAATTAATAACTCGGATGTTTTGTACTCTTCGAAATCACCGATCTCGGCGCTTACGTCTTCGGTGGATGATGCCGTTAGACTCGGTTGCAGCGGAATCGGCTTCACGATTTACCCGGGCTCGGCCCACCGTAAACAAATGTACGAAGAAATCGCGCAGGCTTCACAGCAGGCGAAAAAAGCGGGCCTTGCCGTCGTGATCTGGGCCTACGCACGCGGCGAACAAATTTCGAAAGAGGGTGAAACCGGCATCGACGTCATCGCGTACTCCGCGCACATCGCGGCCCAATTAGGTGCGAACATCATCAAGGTAAAACCGCCAACTGCACACGTTGAACAGGCCGAGGCGAAAAAAGTTTACGACTCGCAAAGTATCAAGGTCACGACGATGGCGGATCGTATACGTCACGTGGTACAGGCGTGCTACAACGGAAAACGCATCGTGATTTTTTCCGGAGGCGAGCCCAAAGGAACGCCGGAATTATTGGAAGAAGTGAAACAGCTCGCGCAGGGCGGAGCCTTCGGTAGCATCATGGGTCGCAACGCTTTCCAACGGCCTCGTAAGGAAGCGCTTGAGTTACTGAACAATGTCATGAGCACCTTTGCCGGAAAACAAGTTTAATTATGAGTGAAGACACGACGGTCGCAGGCGATAACCCGATCAAGGCCGAAAAACGTAAAAAACTTCACGCGATGAAGACGAAGGGAATTAATCCCTATCCGTACACGTTTGATAAAAATATTCACATCGAACAGTTGATCAAAGATTATTCTGGTCTTGCCGCGGGCGAGAAAAAAACCGAAACTAATTTCAAAGTCGCCGGTCGCTTAATGACCGTTCGGCAAATGGGAAAAGCCAGTTTCTTTAACGTGCAAGACGTAACCGGTAGTTTGCAATGCTACATCAAAGTCGAAGAGCAAACCGAAATGGACCGCGCGGCTTTTGATTTGATCGACCTTGGCGACATCGTGGGTTTAGAGGGATACATTTTCAAATCGCAAAAGGGCGAGCTGTCTTTGTACGTTCAAAAATTTCAAGTCTTAACAAAAACTTTAGAACCACTGCCTGAAAAATTTCACGGCATCCAAGACGTCGAAATTAAATACCGACACCGTCATCTTGATCTGATCTCGGATATGGACTCTCGCAAAGTTTTTATTACGCGCGGAAAAATCATCAAGGCCGTGAAAAACTTTCTAGACAAGCGCGGCTTCATGGAAGTTGAAACGCCCGTGTTGCAACCATTATACGGGGGTGCCGCGGCCCATCCGTTTACGACCCATCACCGGGCTTTAGATATGAAACTTTACATGAAGATCTCGCCCGAGCTTTACTTAAAGCGCCTAATCGTCGGTGGTTTTGAGAAAGTTTACGAGATCGGAAAAAATTTTCGCAACGAAGGAATCGACCGCACGCACAATCCAGAATTCACGATGCTTGAATTTTACGAGGCTTACACCGACTACAATTATCAGATGAAGCAGTTTGAAGATTTAGTAGCGGCCGTCTGCGTAGAAATTCACGGTTCAACGAAGGTCACGTATCAAGAAAAAGAAATCGATTTCAAAACGCCATGGCGCCGCTTGACGGTGATGGATGGGATTAGAGAATACGCCGATCTAAACCCGGAAGATGTGACGTCGGTTGATCATTTTCTCAAAAAGAATTCCGATAAGCCGTTAAAATTAGAAAATCTTTCGCTCGGCGAAAAGCAAATGAAAGTTTTCGAAATCGCGGCTGAACCTCACCTGTGGCAACCGACGATCGTGATGGATCATCCCATCGAAATTTCTCCTTTAACAAAAATCCACCGCTCGAATAATAAACTGGTTGAACGCTTTGAGCCTTTCGTGGCCTGCATGGAGCTTGGAAATTCTTATTCCGAGCTGAACGATCCCGAAGAACAACGCGCGCGCCTTAAAGACCAAGAAGCGAAACGGGGAGTCGACGAAGAAGCCCATCCGATGGATGAAGATTTCTTGCACGCGATTGAAACCGGCATGCCGCCAACGGGCGGGGTGGGCCTTGGGATTGAACGTCTCGTCATGGTCTTAACCGACCGGCCTAGCATTCGCGACATCATCTTTTTCCCCACGATGAAGATTCATCACAATAAGGCCTAATGAAAAATATGAACTCGGTCGATTTTAAAACGGTCAGTTTACTCGCGATGGTGGCTTTTATCTTTGTCGGCTGCCAAAGTAAACCGACGAAGTTGATCGAAGAGTCTGCAAACCCCTTCGCGCCGAACGCGGTGATCGTCGATACGCGAAGTTCGTTTTATTTTGCCTCGTTTCATATTGAAGGCAGCGTGAATTTAAATTCGTCCGATTATCTTATTTTAAAGAACCCGAAAAGTAAGTTCTACGTTTTGGATCCTGACCTTTCGCAAGTGATCGAACGACTCGCGAAGCGCGGAATTGCGCCGCACAAAAAAGTAATACTCTTATCCGAAACGGCCAACAATATCGAAAATAAAAAATGGCGGTGGCTTTTAAAAAATCTTGAGGTCGAGGACGTCATGCTTCTAAGCCTAGATGATTTTAAAAAGATTTATAAAAGCCGCAGATTCGCCGATCCCACTCCGGACGTTCCATGGACTTTAAAATCCAGTCCCGAACTGCAAAAAGAGTTGATCTTGAATAAGGCAAAAGACTGCTTCGTTAAATGGTCTGCCACCTGCGACTAGACGATCAGGTCGCCGTTATAAATACGACGCCCTTTAATCTTTGATATCCGGTTCTACGAACAACCACTTGATTTCTGGAAATTGTTTTTTCGTTAAAACTTCGACGCGGTTAATGCAGTCGATCAGATCACGACTTTTTTCAAAGGAACCGGGCGTGATTTTCATCGCGATCATGACTTCGCTAGCTCCGGTCGCTAGCGAGATAAGCTTGATCACGCGGATGGCGGCATCCTCTTCGCTAAAATAGTCTTGAAAAGCTTGCCTGTAGTCTTTCGATGATTTTTCACCGACCAGTAATGATTTTACTTCACGGGCTAAAAGAAACGACACGATAATTAAAAGACTGCCGATGAAAATCGAACCCAGCGTGTCCCAAAAAACATCGTTCGTCAGAATGGCGATGATCAAAAAAATGGTCGCTGGCACCAGTCCTACCAAGGCCGCAAAGTCTTCTAAAAAAATAACGACAAGATCTGAGGAAGTCGACTTA
>CAXSEH010000102.1:0-10959 GCA_964236345.1 uncultured Bdellovibrionales bacterium | reverse complement strand
TTTTTTTTTAGAAAACTGGGAATCAATTGCGGTAACATATATTGCGCGACGGCCGTGTGGGTACCAAGCTTGATAAGGCCCTTCGCTTCGTCAACCTCGTCCGTCGCAGACTTAACAACTTCATCCCATTTCAAAATCAGTTCCTCAGAACTTTGGCGCAGTCTTTCCGCCGCGGGAGTGAGCTCGATCCCTTTTTTAGAACGAATAAAAAGTTGGGTCCCCACAGAATTTTCTAAACGTTTAATGCAATGGCTCAGCGTAGGTTGAGTAACCCCTAATCTTTCGGCCGCACGAGATACGTGCTTCGTTTTTGTTAACTCTAAGAAATAGATGAGGTCATTTTGATTAATCATGAATGAAACCACATTCATTCAGCAATTGCCGAGCGGAAAGACCGGGAAGTTCCGCTCCTAACTTTTTCACCAAGACCGTGAATTTTTCTAACGCTTTATTTCGTCGGTTCAGGTCTTCGCCCTCTAGGCCGTCGGCCAATTCGCGCCATTCGGAAGACTTCAATAGCCATTCTTGCAAGGCCTTCGTGAAAACGTCGGCCCATGTCGGTTGGCTAAATGTAAAGTTCAGGGACAAAGAATCTTCATCGGTAGTTGTCGAATGCCAACATCCGCGAGGCACGTAAAGCACGCATCCGGGCTCCATGAAATAATCAACGGCGTCTTCTGGCATTTCGTCTAAGAGGGGCGCCGTGCACTGCATTTCAAGTGCGGCGGGCATTTCTTCAGCCCCCGTCGTAAACCTTTCAGTTGGGTTGATGACCGATCGGTTTGTCGCCAATGTCCAGTGCTTTGTACCCCGCAACTGAATAATAAAATTCGCGTTGGCATCGAAATGCATGCGCGTACCGCAGCCGGCCGGCGTTGCGTAAACGATCGAACGGGCTTTACATAAATTATTTTCTTCGCCGCCCGTGACAAGCCCAAGATCAAGTCGAATCTGTTGCAAGGTTTCCGCGATACTGACATCTTGCGTTTGCATTGAATCGAAAACCAAAGTCATATTATTTCGGTAAGCCTTTAGTGCGTCGTGCGGTTCGATATGCATTGAACTGTACTCATCGTCAAAGTCCGGTAAGCACGCGCGCACCTTTAGTGTTCTAGCCGCAACCACGCTTTCTAAACTTTGTAACTGGGGAATGGTCAGAAGATTCTGCAGTTTTTTCTTGTCTGATTCTAAAAACAAGGGGTTTCGTGGCCAGTGTGATTCAAAAAATTCTGTCAGGCTAACGGGCGCTATTAGTTCGGCTAAATTCATTTTTTTCATAAGCCAATTTATCATTATTATCGTTAATCACAAGTACATATTTTATTCATTATATTAATATTAGCACCGGACCTATCTTATTTGAAATAGGAGAAACCCATGAACCGAAGAAATTTGATTAAGTTAAGCTTTTTTTCCACCGCCGCCCTTTTGGCGATCCCGCAGTTGGCGGCAGCGCAAACCCCTCCACAGACCGAGGGCCCTTTTTACCCGGTCGTTGATCAAACGGATAAGGATTCTGATCTGGTCCAAGTGAATGGCTCTAACCTTACGGCAGACGGCGAAATCGTGATCGTCGAAGGGACTTTAACCGACCAGCATGGGGTCACCGTTTCGAATGCGCTGGTTGAAATCTGGCAAGCTTGTAAAAGTGGTCGCTACAATCACCCATCCGATCCCAATACCGCTCCGCTAGATCCTCATTTTCAATATTGGGGAAAAGCCGTCACTGACGAGCAAGGGCACTATCGCTTTCGCACGATCATTCCCGGCAGCTACCCGGCCGACGTAGGTTGGGACCGTCCGCCTCATATTCACTTCAAGATTTCGAAACGCGGTTACCACGAGCTGATCAGCCAGATGTATTTTATGGGAGAAGCATTGAATGAAAGAGATTTAATTTTAAAGGGGCTAAGTGAGGCCGATCAAAAGAAGGTCATCGTAGAATTTAAAACGGCCCCGGACAAAGATTATGCCCTAGGCCGTTTTGATATTCAGATCGATAAAGTAAAAATTTGATTACATCGAAAAAGTAATCAGCATCATGTACGTGACTGAATACAAATATTGAAGTTCTGCAAGGTCCGCGTAATCTTCGACAAGTTCGTGGACCATATCTTCGTCCAGCATGCGTTTCTCGCACTGTTCGGCCATTTTTTGCGCGTCTTTATTTACGTTTTTATACGTATCTCCAGATACTTTACAAAAAGAATCGTCACTTGAACTTAAGCGGCCTTCTTCTTTGGTCATGGCGCGGACTCGAGCTAATTTTTCGTCACCGGATAAGTTGCTCTTCATAATTTGATCGATAGCTTTGGTCATCTCCATCGTAATCATAACGACTTTTTGACCGTTGATGTCCCTGACTTCATACTGGCTTTTTTTGCCGTCAGCTTTCGCCATCGCACCGACTAACATCATGATCGCCATTAAGGCCATTACCGCTTTTTTCATCTGAAGCTCCTTGTTAAAAAAATCTCTCTACCTCGATGGAATAGCAGGTATTGTACCAATTTAAAACGAGCAGCGAGAGCAAGGAATGCGTTTTTTAGCGAGGTTACAAAAATTGTTAGTCAGATCTACTTCTTTTTAGACCAATTCAATGGCTCACAAAACTCGATAAAACGTTCGGTTTCGGCGCCGCGCGAACCTTTTATGATGACCAGGTCACCCTTTGACAGTAACGAGTGCAATTGCTCTCCTAATTTCTTATCGAAGCTTTTTGCGACAAACTTTTTGCCTTTGAAATTTTTCAAACCATCCGCGAAATGTAAATGATCTTCACCAATAAAAAAGATATGCGAAAATCCCGCGTTTGAAGCCAAAGCTCCCAACTCTTCATGGGCTTTTTTTGCTTCCGCCCCCAGTTCTTTCATCTGACCAAAAACGGCGATTTTTTTTCCGCTGGTTTTTAGTAACGGGATATTTTCGATCAAGGCTTTCATGCTATCGGGATTTGCATTATATCCATCGAATAAAATCTCGGCGCCGCCCTCGGTTTCGATGAACTGGTTTCGTCCCCATGCCGTCTTACAGTTTGGCAATGATTTCCAAATTTGGTCCGGCGAAATTCCGCAGGCGTAGGCAAGGGTTGCGGCCGCCATTAAATTCGTTAAATTTTGCTTTCCGAAGATGGGGATGACGGCTTCACCATTTTTACCGGCGATGATGCCCGAAATTTTCAAACTGCGCATCGTGATTTCTTCGATTTTGAAGTACACGTCCGTTTTGTCATTTTTAGCAGAAAACGAAAGCATGCGCGAGTGTGGGTATTTTTTTGCCACGGGATACATCATATCAAAAGTTAGTTCTTGGTCTTGATTAAAGACCCGCACCGTTTCTTCTTTCGAAAAATTATAAATTTCGCTTTTTGCTTGCGCAATTTTGCCTTGAGTTCCAAAAAACTCGAGGTGCGCGGTTCCGACCATGGTGCAAACCACGACGTCTGGATCGGCAATTTCAACAAGGCGCTTTATTTCACCGGCGTGATTCATACCCATTTCCACAACGGCGATGTCAGTACCGGTCGGTATTCCGAGCAAGGTTAAGGGTACACCCCAATGGTTATTGAAACTTCCGTGACTGTAATGCGTCTTTTTGTAGGGCGAGATAATTTGCGCCGTAAATTCTTTGGTGGTGGTCTTGCCATTTGATCCGGTGATACCGATAATTTGGGTCTTTAAAGTTTTTCTGAAGCCTTGGGCAAATTCTTGAAGAGCCACTAAGGTATCTTCAACTTTTAAAATAGAAACCTTATCTTTAAGTCGAGAAAACTTTTCGTCAAATTCGTGAACCAGCAACGCGGTTGCACCACTGGCGACGGCCTTATCTAGATAGTCATGCGCGTCGTACTGATCACCTTTTAGCGCTACGAAAATTTTGCCGGTTAAATCTGCGCGGGTGTCGGTTCCAATAGCGTCGAAATTATATTCGTGGGCCGCTAAAATTTCGGCTCCGGTCCAATCTGCAATCTGCTTCAAATTCCATTTCATAAGTACCTTTTTGCAACCTCAAAATCGCTAAAAAATTTTTTTTCTGTTCCGATGATTTGATAATCTTCGTGTCCCTTGCCTGCAATTAATATAACGTCCCCATCATCTGCCATTTCGATCGCTAAGCGTATTGCTTTTTCCCGATCGACTTCGCTAGTAAATGCTCTGAAATCTTTTGGTAATCCCATCTCGATTTCTTGTATTATGGTTTCGGGTTTTTCGGTCCGGGGATTATCCGAAGTTATGAAAATAAAATCGCTTAAGGTTGCGGCGATTCGACCCATCATTGGTCGCTTCGATTTGTCGCGGTCCCCGCCACACCCAAATACGGTTATAATTTTATTTTTCGCCTGCGAATCTTTTTTAATTTGTTTTAAACTAGTTAGTACGTTTTCAAGAGCGTCGGGCGTGTGGGCGTAGTCGACGAACGATGTTTTGGTTGAACCGCTCTCAACTTTTTGAAGTCTTCCGGGAACGCCGTTAAAAGTTTGCAAAGCCTTAAAGCTTTTTTGTAACGAGATACCGCAAGTCAAGGCGGCGGCCACGCTGGCGATGACATTATAAATAGTGTGCTCGCCACACAAAGGTAACTTTACTTGAATGGTTTCCGCCGATGTCTTTAGCTCAAATTCGGTTTCGGCAAAGTTCATTTTCAAAATTTTGAATTGAAAATCTGATTCCTTTTTTCCGAATGTCCAGCAGTTAACGTCATCCGCTATTCTTAACTTTCGTCCATAATCGTCGTCGATATTGACGATTGCGAACTTCGGCTTTTTGGACGAACTCACCATCATGTCCGTAAACAAAGTCTGCTTCGTTTCAAAATAGTTCTGCATGTTTTTGTGGTAGTCCAAATGATCGAGGGTTAAATTTGTAAATATCACCGTGTCGAAATGTACGCTTTCGACTCTTTTTTGATCTAAGGCGTGTGATGTAACTTCTAGTGCGGCGCAAACGGCGCCGGCATCAACAAATTCACGTAATCTTTTTTGTAACGTGACCGCGTCCGGAGTTGTATTTTGAGTCGGCCAAACTTTTTCCGCGATACGGTGGTTAACCGTTCCCATAACCCCAGTTAATTTCTTATTAAGGTTTAGAATATGTTCTAAAATGTAGGTCACGGAAGTCTTACCGTTAGTGCCCGTAACTCCTATGCAAAATAAATCTTGCGAAGGAAATTTATAAAATCGCGAAGCCAATAAGTCTAAAATTTTGCGCGTGTTCGGAACTTCAATCACCAATACGTCGCACTCCGCAGGAACTTTGCTTTTATTTTCGACAACTAGTGCGATGGCGCCGTTTGCGATGGCCTGCGGTAAGAACTCATGCCCATCTTTTTCGTGGCCCCGGATAGCGACAAAGACCGAATGCGCTTTGACAAGACGAGCGTCAAAAAACACTCCGCTGACTTCCTGCTCGAGCGCAAGATTCTGCTGGGAGGTTACATTCCACAGGGTAAAAAACGAAAATAACTGATGCAGTTTCATGAAGGAATAGTTTAGTATTTGAATTTGCTGTTAACAAGGATATATATGCGACAAGCAGGTCCCCTCCAAGCCGTAGAAGTTTATAATAGCCCCGATGCTAAATGGGTTATTTTATTTCACGGTTACGGTGCAGACGCGAATGACTTGGCCGGTCTTGTTGATTCATTCGTTTTTAATAAACCTTGTAATTGGCTTTTTCCTAACGCCCACTTGAGCGTTCCGATCGGTCCCGGATGGACGGGTCGCGCGTGGTGGTCGATCAAAATGAATGACCTACCGGGTGACTGGAGTCGTTTGCGACCACCCGAGATGGATCAAGCCGTAGATAAAGCCATGAAGATGATTACCTCGATGAAAATTCCGATGAAAGACTTAATCATTGGCGGATTTTCCCAAGGGGCCATGTTGGCCACCGAGCTTTTTTTGAAAATGGAAGAAAATCCTGCGGGCCTGATTTGCCTATCGGGTACGATGATGAGTCAGGACACTTGGACCGAGCTCATCAAAAAACGGCAAGGCACAAAAGTGTTTATGTCTCACGGCGAAATGGATCAGGTGCTTCCGCATAAAGGATCTGCGCAGCTGCAAAGTTTTTTCGAAAAAAACCAGGTTAAAACTCAATTTGTATCATTTAAGGGTGGCCACGAAATTCCTATGATCGTCATTCAAAAACTAAAGAACTATATTGAAGAACGATTATGAAATACGCGATTGAAACAAACGAACTCGGCCGAGTGTACAAAACTTACTCGAAAAAAGAAGGCATCCTTAATTCGCTCAAAGGTTTTTACAACCGCGAGTACGTCGAAAAGGTTGCTTTAAAAAATGCGACGATTCAAATTGAAGCGGGAAAAATCGTGGGACTTGTCGGTTCAAACGGCGCCGGTAAAACGACCTTGCTAAAAATGCTGTCGGGCTTAATTTATCCTTCATCGGGAACCGCTCGCGTCTTAGGATTTGAACCTTGGAAACGTGAAAATGAATTTTTAAGACAGATTAGCATTTTGCTGGGTCAGAAAAACCAATTGTGGTGGGACATTACTCCACGAGACAGCTATTCATTGCTGACAAAAATTTACGATATCGATGAAAAAGTTTCGCGGGGTCGCGTTGATGAATTGGCTCATCTTTTAAACTGTTCCCACGTCTTGGATACTCAGCTTCGGCGATTAAGCTTGGGCGAACGCATGAAGATGGAAATTATCGGTTCACTGCTACACGCCCCTAAAGTTTTATTTTTGGATGAACCAACAATCGGCCTAGACATCGTTGCGCAATCGACGATCCGCGATTTTCTGGAAAGATATGTTCAAGAACATCAACCAGCCATTATTCTGACATCGCATTATATGGACGACATCGCGCAGCTGGCGGACCAGTTGTTGCTCATTTCGCAAGGGCAAATTGTTTACAACGGAACTTGCGATCACTTCATGGCAAAGTCCGAATTAAAAAAGAAACTCATTTACCGGTTAAAAAATTCGACCGAAGAAAAAGAAATGCTATTCAATTCGCAGGAACTTCCGCAGGTGCTAGCCGAGATGGCGGCGGCCGGAGAAGTTGCCGATATAAAAGTAGAAGAGGTCGATTTTGAAGATGTCATTCATCGCTTTTTGGAGACGGAATCTAGCACTCGCTAATTTGGGAATCGTCACCAATCTCGAGTACAGATTCAATTTTATCATTGATGCTTTCATTCAACCCATCTTAACCGTGGGAATTGAAGTGTTATTGTGGCTGGCTATTTTTAAAACGGCCCAAAATGCGCAAATTGGCGGATTCAACAAAGAAGATTACCTGGCCTACGCGGTGTGGGCTCCTTTCTTGGGGCGTATCACTATTAGCTGGATATACGAATCCATGATGGTCGAAGAGGTTTCTTCAGGAACCATTAACACCATCTTAAGTCGCCCGATCAGTTTTTTTGAATATTACTTAAGTCAGCTAATGGGTTACAAATTGATTACGACGGCCTTTTCGTTGATGGTTCCGTTACTTGCCAGTCTGGCTTTTGAGTTGCCGGTACACTTTCTGCGGATCCCTTTAGCCATGTTATTAATTATTTATTATTTGATTCTGGTTCACATGATGAGTTTCTTAATTTCGGTCATTGGTTTTTATTTAACTCGGGTTAGATCATTCACGCTTTTAAAAAATTTAACTTTGCTGTTACTTAGCGGCGAACTGGTACCGATTGACCTTATGCCGAAGGCCCTTGCTAAATTATTATTAATCCTACCTTTTTCAAGCGGGGTTTACATTCCACTTGCCTACCTTTCTGGTCGAGGTGACTTTGCATTGCTAAAGACCGGATTTTTAAATGTTAGCGTGGCCATAATTATTTTCAGTTTTCTTTGCGTTATCTTCTGGAAGCGGGGCGTTCGTGAATATACCGGAACGGGAGCTTAACGATGAACTTCGGATTAAAAGTTAGAAAATACACGTCTATATATAAGGCCTTTTTTAAAGCAAGTTTGGCCGCCGACATTGAGTATCGATTGAACTTTATCTTTTTGATATTTGCAGAATTCGTTTGGTACTCGACGCAATTGATCCTTTTTGAGGTCTTGTATCGGCACACCAACATTATTGGCGAATGGGACTTAACCCAGATGCGCGTCTTTATTTTTCTGGTGCTCTTCATCGATTCTATTTACATGATATTATGGGACCCAAACTTTTCGGCTTTTACCGACAATGTCCGGAAGGGAAGTCTTGATCTTCTGCTGACGAAACCAATCGATTCGATGTTTATGTTGAGTTCGCAACGTCTTTCGGTGTCGCACATTCCCTGTCTTTTCGTCACCGCTGCGGGCTTAATTTGGGCCCTTATGCAACTACCTGATTTCAATTGGTTCAGGTTGTTGTGGCTTATTTTATTAATTCCGGGTGGTCTTTCGGTTATCTTTTGTGGCCGCTTCGCACTTAATTGTTCGGCCATCTTATTTACCCGGGCCGATTTTTTACAGTACATTTGGTATTCATTATTTCGCCTAGGGTTGCGTCCTGACGCCATCTATTCGGGTTTTCTAAGGTTCACGCTTATCTTTATCATTCCGTTTTCAATGATTGCGTCGGTCCCCGCGCGTTTTCTATTAGAGCCGGCGCAACCGTGGATGATCGCCTGGAGCCTAGTCTTACCATTTTTATTATTGTTTTTACTTAAACGTTACTGGCGCTATTGCCTTCGCCAATATTCGAGTGCCAGCAGTTAAGAATATTTTCTACCTGTCTATTTTAGAAAAACCGTCATGTGACGGTCATCACTTAACGCTTGGCCCGATTCGGGCCACGTATTTTCCACGCGCCCGGTGCCGACTAGTTTCACTTCGATTTGTTGCTCGGCGGCCTTCGCCAATACTTCGCGAACGGTTAAATCTTTTAATTGGGGTGCGGCCGTAACTAACTGACTGATCGTTTCTTCAGAAGTTTTTTTATCTATTTGAACTTTCTTATCTGCGTTTAAAAACTTTTGCGCCAGGCTGTCTTCTTTAACTTGCGAAATCGTCGTTTCTGAAAGTAGTTCTGGACTAACCCCATCTCGGCGAACAGCGTAAGAAGCAATCTTAGAAAATAACGGGGCCGCAACCTGGGCACCATAATATCCTTTACGAGGGTGATCAACCCCGACAAAAATAACTAAGCTGGGTTCGTTCGCGGGAATGAATCCGGAAAAACTAGCGATGTAACCACCCTGCATATAACCGCGACCGTTCGGCTTAATTTTCTGCGCGGTTCCTGTTTTACCCCCCACAAAATAGCCGGGAACGCGGGCGGCGCCACCCGTGCCGTTTTCAGAAGTCGCGTTGGCTAACATTAAACGCATTTGCGCGGCCGTTTCGGCCGATATGACTCTACGGATGGGCTTGGTTAACGTTGTCGTCGTTTCGTTAGTTTCAACGTCCGTCACGCTGTCGACAATGAAGGGTTGATTCAAAACGCCGCCGTTAGCGATCGCCGCGTAGGCGTTAGCAATTTGCAAAGGCGACGCGGTAATACCTTGGCCGAATGAAATATTAGCAAGTAAGTGGTCACGCCATGGAAGCGGAACCATGATCCCCTTCGCCTCGCCGGGTAAATCGATTCCGGCTTTTTGCCCGAAACCAAACAAGTTGTACGCGTCTTTTAGTTTTTGATCACCCATCATCAATGCAATCTTTGAAGTTCCGATGTTGGATGAATAGGCCAAAACTTCGCTAACCGAAATTGTACCCTGCGCGTGCTCTTTTTCAGCTTCATGAATGACGCGTTTTCCGATTCGGAAGGCCCCATTTTCGCAAAATATTTTTGTGTTCGGCTGTACGATTTTATTTTCAATGGCTTGAGCGATGACAAAAGTTTTTAATGTACTACCTGGTTCGAAAGTATCGGTCACGGCACGGTTTCGACGATCGATCGAGGGGCTTAAAAGCGGCTTGTTGGGATCGAAAGTTGGCAAAGTCGCCAGCGCGCGAATCGCGGATGATTTTGCGTCAAGCACGACAACCCAACCCCCATCCGCCTCGTATTTTTTTATCGTGTTCGACAGTTCGGTCTCGACAAAATACTGCAAATCGGCGTCGACCGTTAACTTCATTTCTTTTCCCTGAGGAGTTTCGGTGAAAAGAAGACCGTCTTGAATAAGGGGTCTTCCTCGCGCATCTTTGCGTAGATTCACTTTTTTCTTTTCACCCCTAAGGACTCGGTCGTGAAAAAGTTCAACGCCTTCTAGGGCTTGACCTTCTTTGCCGACAAATCCCAAAGTTGCTCCAAGAAGCTGATCGTTCGGATATACACGTTTCCAATCTTCAACCAGCCCCAAACCTTTTACTTTCATATCGCGCACTTCTTCGGCCGCCGAAGCCGAGAGCAATCGATCAATCCAAATAAAACGTTTTGATTTATCTTTTATTTTTGAGAATATCTCGCGCGCGTTGCCACCCGTAATTTGCGCCACCTGCTTCGCCACCGCTTTTTTGTTTTCAACTATTTTCGGGTCTGCGTAAAGCGAATACGCGGGGGATGACATCGCTAATTCTTTACCGTTACGATCCACGATCGATCCACGTCGCGCCGGCAATGTCACAACGGTTTCAAACTGTCTAGTTTGTAACGCATTCAGTTTTTCTTGTGGAAGAAACTGTAAGTACCCCGCTCGTAAAATGATCATCCCCCACAGCAAGCAAATGCCAATGAACAGTGAAAGGATTTTCGATTTCAAGGAGTTGTCCTTGCCAGTGATTGAGTGGGCGTCAGATGTATGATTTGCGAAGGCGTTACCCGTTTTAAAGTTAGCTTACGGGTCGCTAAGTTTTCTAAAAGTTGCGGGCGAGTTAGCTTTGCTAGCACCAGTTCCTTTTGTTTTTTTATTTCGATTGTTTTTTTATGTTCTTTCGATAATTTTAGAACTACGTACGACAGTCTTCGTTCTTCCATTTTTATAAAAACTAAACCAAAAAGCGTAAGAATCACAAACAGCAAGCTCAAAAATGGCTTTAGCTGCT
>CAXSEH010000101.1:0-11102 GCA_964236345.1 uncultured Bdellovibrionales bacterium | reverse complement strand
ACCAGTACAAATTGATCCGCATAATGAGCGATCGCAAATATTTTTTCCGCAAACATCAGAGCTCTCCTTTACTTTTCACCAAGTTTCTAACATTATGGGTTCAGTTCATGAAGCCGTCAAAACTGTCTTTTCTTAAGGTCTGGAAACTTGCTTTTTTTTATATGCTCATCTTGCTACCTGGACTTTTGTCTTCGTTGGGATGTGTCCGTAAACAAAAGCCGTCATTCATTATCGTTGCTTTAGATCGATTGTCTTTTAATTCGTTTTCTTGTTCTGATGAAAGATCGATGTCCTCATCGGGCTTAGCAACTTTATGCCAAGAAGCAATTCGTTTTACGCATGCCTATACGACTTCGCCCCAACCTGCGGCGGCTATGGGGTCAGTTTTATTTGGAAGTTATCCCTACGTACATCGATTACATCGTGGATCAGGCCGCATTAGCGCAAAAGAAAAATCACTTGGTCAGATCGCCGATGCTCAAGGTTACCGGACCGGCTTTTTCAGCAGTGCTCCATCCGTCATGCGCAAAACGGGACTTTCAAAAGGATTCGATATCTTTGACGACTTATCATTTTTAGAGAGCAAAAATTATGTAACTGACTTTAAGCACCAGGCCGAATCGGCTTTAAACTGGATGCAAGAATCTAAAGGGCCTTCTTTGACCGTTATATATAATTCAGAACTTGATTCATTGAATGAGACAGAAACCGACACATCAGTATTTGAAAAGTTAGATGAAAATTTATCTAATTTTTTTAATGAGCTGAAAAGCCAAGACGCGTGGAATTCAAACTATATTATTGTAGTCGGTCTTCAGGGAAAATCAAATTACAACCGTCCCGATGAATCGATGATGTCTAACCTTCATTCCGAGAATACCAATGTGGCGTTATTTGTTAAACCGCCACGTCAAAAAGGTGATGATGGCGTTAATTTGAAAGTCGACACTTTTGTAAATTTAGCGGATCTTGGCTACAGTTTAATAAGGACCTTTGATGCCTCGATTATTAAATCATCAGACGAAGCCTTTCCCGTTATCGACCTGTCAACGCTATGGAAGGCTTCGGATCAAAATGTTTTAGCTACGGTCGACCGTAAAATTTTAATCGAAACGGTCAATCCTTGGTCTCAGCTTATTGAAAGTCGATTCGCGGTACTGTATAAAAATTTGGTGTTCCTGGAAAATCCGGTGGATGAACTTTACAACAGCCTTACAGATGGATTAGAAACGATTGACATTTCGGCGTCCGCTACTGCCAATCAAAATGACTTTAAAAATGAAAATCGAAAAGCGCTGGCTTTAATTCGTCAAAGCACCGATCAAAATCAGTGGCTTCATTACAAAACCAGCCTGGATGATTGGGTCCAGGCGAATCGTGAGTACTGGCTTGAACCCGGGTCTCGGGCCGTTCTTCTAGAAGGTGAATTTCAAAGATTTAAGGATACCAAAATTAGCCAGCCACTGACGACCATCATGATTCAAAATTTTGCGGTTAATAACAAGCAAGAACTGCTCAAGGAAATAAACTTAAAAATTGAACCGCAAAAGAATTACGAAAAGGACATGTTTTTAGAAGAAGCCCGTCGCCAGTCGATGAATTTATCGCTTGAAAATCTATGGGGCCTGTGGGGCAAAAGTAAAAACTGGGCTCAGTCTGGGCTGACCAAAGAGTACCAATAAGTCATGCTGCTGTTAGACGGAATTATCGAGGCCTGAGAATCATTTTTAGATTCAAAAAGTAAATCGCCCCCGTAGACCGAAGAAATTAAAACGTGAGTATGCGCACTAATAAGCATAGATCCCGAGTTGATTTCGACTTCCTTTTCGGCCCCGAGAAGATCGGTCGGCAATAGAGTATCGTCATCCCGATCACTTCCCGACGCGTACAATGTCTGAAGATAAGAAGAGTTAATTTTTTTTAAACTAAATCTTCCAACGCTTGACCACGCAAGTTCATTCTTGATTCTGAAAAAGACCGCCACTTCAAATCCTACGGCGAAATCGTTTTTATTTTCGGTTTTGTAGAACAAATCATGGGCCAGTAACAAGGAAATTCTAGTTTTATTTGCAAGATTCGATAAATTTTCACGAAAATCAAAGGGGGATGTAACATCTAAATCTGCTTGGGCCGAAGACATGAAATGGGTAATTTCGTCGATTAATTTTTGATTTTGCTCTTGCGAGCCCCAGGCGCGAACCAATAAGGTCATTTGATCATCCAGCATGTGGTAAACCTGCGTCGTGGGCATTTTCAACTTTTGCTGAGACGATCGCGAAACCCACTTCATTACAAAACTCCGTAACGTTTTAGTTTTATGACGGCTTTTTTGAAATATTCGCCGTCATCTAAATCAATTTCGGTAATTTTTTTCCATTTATCTTTGGCACCTTGTTTCGTTTCGGTACTGTCAACTAGGCCGTAACTTTCATCAATAATTGATTCTTGATAAAGAGTTCGGGCCTGGCGTCGCAATTCTTCGCGGTAAGATTCAATTTTTTCTTTAACTTTGCGATTGTCGGGATCGTACGCTAGGGAATCCCGCAATGAAGCGACAGCTTGTTTCAACTTACCTTCTTGTATGAGGGTTTCCGCCGTCGAAACGCTTTTTGAGGTTTTGTCCGCAATTTTTTGACGAATGAAGGCGATTCGCTCTTTCGCCTTCTCTTTTAATTTTCGAGGATCGGGTAAGGTCGACTTAATTACTTCGTCATATTGATTCATTGCCTTAAACGCTAAGCCTTCGTTCTGAACGGCCTCGGCCTTGTTAAATTGTTCAACTAGTTCCAAAACTTGTTCTTCATGCGTTTTTGCAAGGGCGTCTTTTTGAAGGCGATCTCTTTCAAGTCTTTCCGCTTCTGCTGAAAGTCGAATGTATTCTGGCGCCATCACGTCGATTTGCGACATTGGGGCCAAGCACTCACGCATCTGCTCTGCCGTCACCGCTGGTGTCAAAAGTTTTTCGCAAGTTTTTGTAATTTCGGCAATTTTTTTTGCGTTCTCTTCTTTTAAGGCCGCCAATTCGGCATCGTTCTGCTCTTGAATTTTAGTTTGCAAAGCTTGTTCGGCACGATTTTTAAAATCCATGGATTCCATATATCCATCTTTTAAAAGAGCGTGAATTTTCGCAAGCTTTTCTAAAGCTAGGTCGTACTTGTTCTGGGTCATCATTTGGTCGGCCAAAGTATAATATTCTTTAACTTGCGCCTGCTGCTGCGGCGTCAGTTTTGAGAACGGATCATTTGAATCAACGTTCTTAGCCATGGTTGGCTCTTCAGATCCCTGATCTAGGTAATAATACGCGCCGCCGCCGATCAAAAGAATGATGATCAACAATGAAACGGGATTTAGTGCCGACTTTTTTGGAGGAGGAGGTGGAGGCGGTACAAAAGAATAAAATTGATTTGGATCTGGATTGTTGGGCATCCCCGTAAAGGGCCCGCCCGACATATCAAGTTGCGGATTAATCTGATCCTGTTGAATTTGCGGAATTTCAACGGGCAAGTGCTCGTAATTTTGCAATGGCTCTTGCTGTGGCTGTTCGATTTCTTCCGGCGCTTCGAAGTGTAAAGGCGGCACTTCAATTTTCTCAATCTTATATTTAAAATTTGGATCATGAAGCTCGAAATACATCGTATTGTCTAAGACGGTAAGAACGTCACCACTTTTTAAACTTTGCGGATCCGTCGAAGAGATCGGTGAACCGTTAAGAAATGTACCGTTGACGCTGGCCAAGTCAATTACGGTGTAATTTCCGTTTACTTTGTGAATTTCAAATTGACGACGACTTACGCGCTGATCGGGGATACTGATTTGACAAGAAGGATCGCGACCCGCGACCCACACTTCGCCGACTTCAAGGCGAAGCATTTCTCGGATATCCCCGTTTGAATTGACAATTTTGATATAAGGAACCTGCGGAGACACGCCAATAATCGTTTTGTCGTTTTCGTTAAATGGAACCGCATTCGTTTTGCCTGCGGCGGCAACGTCCGAGTCAGGGACCTCTAGCAATTGAAATTCATAGGGCGGAATTTGAAAGGACTGTCCGTGATCTAAAAACACTTGCTCGATTTTTTGACCCATTGAGAAAACGTCGCCAAATCGAGACACGGCCTGAACGTTCCAACGACCATCGATAAATTTTAATTTGAAGTGTTCTCGTGAAATACCTTTTTCGGCCTGCAAACGAATGTCTGAGCCATCTTTACGTCCGCCAATGTATTCTTTTTCAGGTTGAAGCCCGATTTCACTAATCGTAGCTCCCCGAAGCATAACTTTTAGCCGCGACATTAGCGAATGCCTTCGCTTGCTAATTCACACTCTTTAGCTTTTCGTTCCGCGAGCTTGTACTTAACGTCGGCTTTCTTATCATCAAGCATATTCATAACCTGTTGGTACATCGATAAACACATATCAAAATTATGCTTGCTGTAATAGGATTCTCCAAGCATTAATTTTGCCTGGACGAGCTCATCAAATCTAATCCTGGAAAGAAGTAAATGGCGTTTTGCCAAAACGTTATCTGAGTCTAAATTCAGTACGACTTGGAAAAATTCCTGGGCCCGCAAATAGTTTCCTAAACTGTAGTCGCGCATTCCTTTGATAAAGTTTTCTTGCGCCCTTAAAAACTGCGGCGAGTTTCGATCTTGCTTCTTCTCTTCCCGTTTCTTGACTAGTTCTTTTTCGGGGGTCGAGTTCATCTTTATGTTGATTTCATCTTCATATTTTAACACGGGCTTCGCCTTAGACGACTTAGCGACCTTGTTTGGTTTGAACATGAAAAGCAAAAAGGCCCCAAGCACCAATACGATAATCGCGTAAAATCGAAATCGCGGATTGTCCATCAACGAAGTCGACGCCGCTGCCTGCGCACTTCGCTGGGCTTGGGCTTGCGCATTCAATGCTAGCTGTTGCGCCATTCGCTGTCTTTGTTGATCTTGCTGTTGTTGTAAAAGAATTTTTTGCTGGGCCGATAAGGCCGTAGGTCTAGCCTTTTGGGTTGAGAGCGGTGGCAATACATTTGATTTAACCGGTAAGGGTGAAGGCGCCGTAGGTTGGGTATAAACTTGCGTCGCTTCGTGCGATTTAAGCGGAATAATTTCGGCCAATTTTTTTGGCGGCACCGTCGCGACGGCACGACCAAGGTCGTACTCAATTTTTATTTCAGAGTCCCCAATCGTAAAGCTAGAGCCGTTCACCAATTTCCAACGGTCGACACTTTCTCCATCCACCATAATGGCATTCTTTTGACTGACTTTTATAATCTCAAAATCTCGCTCGACTAATACAATGGAAGCGTGCGAGCGGCTTACTTGCGGGTCATTCATCAATACAACGTCATTTTCGGGACCGCGTCCGATCACGATCATATCTTTGTTTAAATCAAATACTTGCCCAGCATGCGGTCCTTTGACCACACTCAATTTTAATTTAAATTGAGGTCCTTGCTGAAGCGCTGCCGACATCTTATGAAGCCTCCGCTTGAACTAAAGTCATAATAAAATACTCCGGCTCGCCCATGTTATTCAAAAAAGCCTGACAATAAATGTGACATTCAAATTGTGAAAAAGGAATCTTATCGGCGTGTTTATCGTAGGGAGATTGTTTCGCGCGTACGATTAAAGAGTCTACGTTTTGTACTAAAGCAGAATCAGTCAAATTTTGATAAGATTGGTTTAACATCGTTTCGACAGATGTTTGGGCCAGCTCAGCGAAATTAGAATTAAGGGCGACGATGCGATTATGAGCGTCGATGACGATGGCCGGATGTGAAATAATTTCTACCAAATGCGAATACTCAATATCTTTATTTTGTTGTGGCGCTTGGTTAGCCGCTCCTGTTGCGTCGCTGCTCCAAACGCGGTTTAGCAATGTATTTACGTTTGAAATAAGTTTTTGGAATGATGGGTAGTCCATCAAGACTTCCGTACGGTCGGTTTTTTCTAGCAGCGCGCGATCGATTTGTTCGTTCAATGACTTAATCGGATGTTCAATGAAACGAGAAAATAAGAAATACAATAATAGGCCCATCAGCGATGAAATAATCAACGTTTGCATGAACAAACTTACAACTCTTTCTTGGTCTAAATTAAGTGCGCTAACATCGTACAAAACGACCGCATGATATTTAACTGTGGGTTCGCCGGTTGAAGGATCGTAGACCCCGATTGGGTGGCTGGCCCCGATCGTATTTGGACCGCTCATCCCGAGTGAAGAACGTGATTCTTGCCTTGCCTGAAGGATGAAAGAGTTTGTGGTTTCTCGACCGGCTTTTTCCGACGGTGCGACGATAAGCCCGTCGGCATGTTGAATGATGAAAGCTTCTTTAACGCCTTCTTCCTTCAAAGTTTCTTGCACGGTTAACGCGGTCAACTGACCCGATAATAGGGCTTGCTCGTTCACCTTTGCTAATGCGCGCGAAATAGATCGAGCCCTTTTTTTGGCCTCGTTCATACTAGATTCTTTAACGATTGTCGTAAGCGGAATCATTGATAATAGAGTGACGCCAAAAATAAATATAATCACGAATGCCATCAGCACTTGTTTAAAGGAAAAAATCATTCCTAATTTATAAATTGCGGGCATGACCACGTTCTCAATAAAATTTTCAGCCTTTTCTACAAAGGTCGGCGGCGCTTTAACCGGTTCTACGTTTGGTGGCGGCGTAGCCTGCTGCATATTCATTTGGGGAAAAGAATTCATCTGGTACGCTAAATTTCCCTGCGGCGAATACGGAGCCATTTGTTGCTGCATTGGAATTTGCGGCATCGGGATTTGCGGATACGATGCCGTTAAAGCGGCCGGGGCCTGATTTGATTGCTGAGCGGGCTGCGATCTTTCAACCGGTAACAGCGCCTGCTGAGGTTTTGAATTATTGCGCGGTCGAATATCTGGAGTTGGAATCAAATCAAAGATGATGTCGAATAAGCTTATCTTATCTCCAACTTTAATCAGTGAATTTTGAATTTTAACGCCGTTTACGAAAGTCCCGTTACTTGACTTCAAATCGACGATCATCATTTTATCTTTATAAACGTGAATTTCACAGTGCTCTTTCGAAATTCCCAAGGACTGGACTTTGAAATCACTTACCCCGCCCCGGCCAAAAACATTTTTGCCTAACTTCAAATCGTGAATTTGGCCGGACTGTTGCCCTGATAATACTCTAATTGACCACATACAACTGATCCCCAACTTTCAAGTTTTTGCTTTTGGCGAAACCGGCTTGGGTTTCGATCACCGAGGATGCTTTCCAGTACGGCCCCACGAATCGAAAGGCCGAAACATCAGATACAATCTTTTTAATTTCCATTTTTTTATCAACAAAAATGCAATCAATTTTAATTTGCATGAACCAAGTATGGATATTATTACAGCGCATGATCCATAGCGCTTCGCTAGCTTCAATTTTTCGACGGCCCAGAAGTCCACGGCCACGTGACCAGAATGAATCGGCGACCGTTAATTGATCGAGCAATAATTCTGCGCTATCCTTACCGTCATGAGAAGTTTTGTACAACTTTGCCATCTTAATTTCCGCCCATCATGCTGATCGCCACCGGACCAAATACCATTATGAAAACGGCTGGCAAAATAAAAATCATTAAGGGAAGTAAAATCAACTGCGAAGCCCGGGCACCGGCCTTTTCGGCTCTTAGAAATCTTTCAAGTCGCATTTGGATAGACTGATCTTTAAGTACCTTTGAAATACTTGACCCCGAAGCTTCGGCGTCGATTAAGACCGCAACGAAACTTGTAATTTCTTGCATATCAAGTCTTGCGGCCATTTCTTTTAGAGCTTCCGTTTTCGATGAACCAATCTTAATGTCTTTCAATACCGTTTTAAATTCTTCGGCCAAAACGGAGTCTTTAGTGGCGACCTTGTCGACAATCTTCTGAATGGCTCCGAAAAAATCTAACCCGGCTTCGACTGATAAAGCTAAAAGGTCGATGAAAAAGGGCATATCGATCCGCACGCTTAGTTCGCGCTGCTTCTTCATTCCTTTACAATGCATTTCCGGTAAGAAAAATCCGATCAAGCCAATTCCGACAACCATCATCATGGGTAAGTCTAAAGCTAGCGAAAAATTCATGATCGCCAAGAAAATAGGAAAGGCCGCTCCCATGAATAATTGCAATCCGATAAATTCGTCTTCGTTCAATTCCGACGCTAATCCCCCAACTTTTATCAGGTGCCGAATTTTTTTGCGGTATTTTTCTGACTTAATTCGGGCCGCATGTTGTAAGGTGAATTGGTGAACTAAAGGTCGACAAAGATTGATGACGCCATTTTTCGATTTAACGGGTTCCGAGCCGCTTGCCCATGACAGTTGAGATTCTCCGGGCTTTCCCGCAAGCAAGCTTGAAACAAAAAGATACACAGAGGCGCCCGCCAATACGAGTCCGGCAAATAACATCAGTTCTGCACTACCCATAGTTCCTCTTTTCAACTAAGGTTATAGAAAATGAAACAATTAATTTTGGCTTCGCAGTCACCGAGACGCTCAGAAATTTTAAAAAAAGCCGGTTATCAATTCGTTGCACTTCCTGTTCATGTATCGGAAATTCCTAATAAAAACCTAAATATTGATGAGCAAATTATTGATATCGCTCGACGTAAGTCGAAGGCCTGCAGCGAACTTCCGCAGGTCAAAGGTCTAGATGCTTTGATCATCTCAGCCGATACTTTAGTTTGCGTCGACGGAAATACTTTAGGGAAACCTGAAAACGAACAGATGGCTTTTGAGTTTCTAACGAAACTCTCGGGTCGAAGCCATCAAGTGAAAACCGCGATAGTTTTGGTCGATCAATTATCACAAAAAGAAGTGTCTCATATCGAGACCAGCACGGTTTTCTTCAAAGAACTTACCGAAAAAGAAAAATATAACTACATAGCAACGGGCGAGCCCATGGATAAAGCCGGGGCCTACGCGATTCAGGGCCTAGGCGGAAAGTTCGTCGAAAAATGTGATGGCGATTTTCATAATGTGGTTGGACTACCCTTGCAAGCACTCGAAAACATATTCAAGATGAACGAATGGACATTCTTCAAGAACTGAAACCTAACCAGAATCTTCTAGCCGTTAGCAAGCTTCAGGGAATCGAAAAAATTATAAACCTTTATGACCGTGGACAGAGGCACTTTGGCGAAAACTATATCCAAGAAGCTTTAGAAAAAATTCAGAAGTTAAATAAATTGGATATTAAGTGGCACCTCATCGGACCCATACAAAAAAATAAAGTAAAATTTTTGCAAAAAAACTTTGAATACCTTCATTCAATAGATTCCTTGGAATTGGCTGAAAAAATTTCGCAAAAAGCCACCGAAATAAATTATCAGCAAAAAGTTTTTGTTCAAATTAACCTTTCCAAGGAATCTTCCAAATCGGGATTTCTTCAATCAGACTTTGATAAAAGCTGGCCCATTTTGAACAAACTGCAAGGCCTAAAAATCGTGGGATTGATGACAATGCCTCCCTTGGAAAATGAGCCCGAAAAAAATCGTCCCTACTTCAAAGCCTTAAAAAAAATGGGACAATCTCTGAATTTGAATGAATTTTCTATGGGAACCAGTCATGATTATAAGATAGCTCTGCAAGAAGGAGCCACTTGGATTCGGTTGGGAACAATTTTATTCGGTGATCGTATACAGAAATGAGGACATCGTGGTTAATCCTTTCTTGAGATCAATGAAGATCGGCTTTATCGGAGCGGGTCACATGGCCCAGGCCCTCGTAAAAGGAATGGTTGAATCAAAAGCCGTCCCGCCAAATCATATTATCGTCTCTAATCGCACTCCTGGTAAATTAATCAAAATGGCCGATCTTTATAAAGTTCAAACGCGCGAACACAATGAAATGGTCGTCGAAGAATGCGATGTCATTATTTTGGCCATGAAGCCGCAAGATTTGCCAAAAGCCTTAGAGGGAATTGCGAACCAAATAACCGAGCATCAAATTGTGATTTCGCTGGTCGCCGGAATTGGTTTTGAAACTTTAGCTAAGCAAATTCCAGAAGGTCGCTTAGTTCGCCTAATGCCCAACACTCCATCGCTGATCGGCCGAGGCGTTTTAGGATTCATTTGTGCAGAACCCGGTGATGATTTTGTTAAAACGTTGATGCAGGATCTTTTCGCAAGCCTTGGCGTCGTCTTAGAAGTTGATGGCGAAGATCAGTTCGACGCCTTAATGATTTCTTGCTCTAGCGGAACTGGTTTCGTTTTTGAAATGATGATGTATTGGCAAGATTGGATTGAAGAACGCGGCTTCAGTGAAGAAATGTCAAAAAAGATGACCATCGAAACTTTTTTGGGTGCCTCTTTACTTGCGGCCCAATCTGCGGGAATCGAAATTGAAGAACTTCAGCAAAGGGTCACTTCAAAAAAAGGTGTCACCGCTGCGGGCCTTAGTTCGATGCGTGAACTTGAAATCGAAAGAGCCCTCCGTCTAAGCTTCGAAAAGGCCGCGCTACGATCGCAAGAGATTTCGCGCACAATGAAGTAACTAGCTTTTGGTCCAGTAGTTAACTAGGCAAAAATAACCTATCCTAAAGACGGTCTTCTTTTTTGTTCACGGAGGAACAATTATGAAACATTATCCTACAGAAATTGCCCATAAAACATTCGAACGAAAATTGATGGGTTACGATCCTAGCGATGTTTCAGATTTTCTAACCATTATTGCCGCCCAGATGGAAGCTCTGCTGCAAGAGCGGAATAACCTACGCGAAGCCCTCAAAGAAAAAGACATGAACATCCTTGAATACAAAGACCGTGACCAAATCCTGAAAGCTACGATCACGTCAGCTTCGACAATGACCGAAAAAATGAAGAGCGATGCCGAACGTGAAGCGAAGCTGATCATCAACGACGCGCAACAAAAAGCAGAAATGATCACGCGGGATGCGAAAGACTCATTACGAAAAACATATCAAGATATCGCCGAACTCAAACGCGCGCGTATGCAATTCGAAGCCAATCTAAAAGCGATGGTTCAAGCCCACATGTCCCTCTTAGATCAGGGCGAACACTTCATGCCAAAAATGCGCTTACCCGACTTGGATATGAAATAGCCTAACTCCACAACAAGCACCAATCCGCC
>CAXSEH010000100.1:0-11129 GCA_964236345.1 uncultured Bdellovibrionales bacterium | reverse complement strand
ATCGAATCTATCAAAAGCGAAACCTTGTCGACTTAATTTCGATGATTTAGACTGTAATTTCAATTATTTGCTCGAAAAACAGAAAAGCTTAAACGGAGACATTTATGTACGAAACAGGTGATTTTAAAAAGGGACTCAAAATGATGGTTGAAGGCGCTCCGTACGTGATCGTCGATTTTCAGCACGTTAAGCCTGGCAAAGGAAATCAGTTCTCTCGCACAAAAATGCGCAACCTGTTAACCGGACAAAATTTGGAACGTACTTTTAAATCCGGTGAAAAGTTTGAAATCCCGAATGTTGAGAACGTCGAGATGACCTATTTGTACAAAGACGACAATGGTTATAATTTTATGAACCAAACGAACTACGAACAGCTTTCCATGATGGAACACGAAGTAGGCGATTCAAAAGATTACCTCATCGAAAACTTGGTGGTCACGATTACCATGTACAACGACAAGCCGGTGGTCGTCGAAGTTCCTAAGGCCGTGAATCTTAAAGTGGGCTACACCGAGCCTGGAGTCAAAGGGGACCGAGTGACTGGAGCCACCAAACACGCGACCATGGAAACCGGTTTAGTGATTAATGTTCCGTTGCATATCAATGAAGGCGACCTTTTACGCGTCGACACTTCAACGGGAGAATATGTTGAACGAGTTACGCAGAAGTAATTTCACACGAAGTCGAGGTTGAATTTTGGCGGGCCATAATAGTCTCGAACTCGAAATTCACAATTTATTTCAACAAGGCCATAACCTTGAATTGATTTGCAGAGAAGTCGTATCAAAATACGAAAAGAATGATGTGGTTAGTCCCTTCGAGGCCGAAAGTATCAGCCACTTTTTGCTGACGGCCGGCCGAATTGATTTGCTGTTCAAATTTTATCTAAAATGTTTACGTAAAAATAATATCGCGGTTTTTCCTTGGGGTTATTTTGCGGAAGCCGTTCGACTCGTAGAACCAGAAATTCCGGACCTCGTGATTTCGTTGATCGAGATGGGCCTTGAAGCGAACGCCGAAGAACAAAGTTGTTTCAAATCCCCTACCCTGTTAGCGAGCATCCCCACTTTACAGGCGCGGGTGCAATTGCTTCGAAAGAATTACGAGGTTGAAAAGCTGCAACTTAAGTCAAAGTTGATGGCGCAACTCAATCACAACCGACTGTACTTGCAACCCGAGCAAGAAGAACAAACTTTACAACAGCTGATCAAAATATTTCCGGTCGACTTAGACGTCAAACTTTTGCACCAGGCTCACCTGGAAAAGAAGGCCGACGAAATTCTGGCCCGGGTTAAAAATCCGCGCAATTGGGATACGCATTCACCCAGAAGGGTTTTTGCCGACGATGATCCAGAATCGCAACCCTTCATACTGCAATTGAAATCGACCTTGTTTTTATTAGCCCAAAAACTGATGTCTGAGTCGCCTGATCAAATTTATAATTTGGCGATCTTGGCCATGCAGTTTGAACTTTACGATGTCAGTCTGGATCTGATCGAATACGCTCCGGCAACCGTGCCTGGCGAATGGCTGAAGGCCGAAATGCTTTTTGAATCAGGTCGCTACCTTGAACTTTTAAAACACGTTGAACACATTGAAACCCACCTCATCCAAACGGCGGAAAGCACTTACGGCGCTATTTATCTTAAAGCGCAATCTTATTTTGGCTTAGGGCAAAAGGAAATTGCGATCAGGTTACTCGAATCTTTATCGGACAAAGCCCCGAACTACCGATCTACCCAGGCCCTCTTGCATGAATGGAAAACTTCATGAAGGGGATGCGTTTGTTCGGCCTTATTGTAAGTCCACTGGGTCTGCTTATTGCCATCTCGGTCCCGTGGGCTTTCGTAATCAAGCCCCAAATTCTGAATCTGATCCGTCAGCAAATTCCTAAAGTAAACGAAGCGCAGGAATTTGCTAATGTTGAAGTCACCGATCTAGATATTTCATTTTTGAAATTACAACTCAGCGCTGGGCGCGTAAGCGTCAGCTTCAAAGGGAGTATGAAAGACCTTTCGCCCATGCAAATAAAGCGAATCCGTTTGCAAGTAGATCCTTTTAAATTGATAGTAGGCCAACTTTCACTTTCAAAGATTCAAGTCGATCAAATCGGATGGGCCTTCGAAATTAAAAAAGGCTCAGCGGCAAAAGAAAGTTCTGAACTTCCCATCGACAGACTCTTCAAAATTTTACCGCAAGTTCCCGTGGATCAAGTCTACATCAATAATTCTGAATTAAATATAACCGATAGGTCGCTCGGAGTAGATCTGATCATAAACCTTCCCCACGTAGCGATTCAAAATAGAAAAAAGTCACTCTCTCTCAATATGAAGACTTTAAGCATTCACCCGAAGGCCGCAGCTCAGGCTCACGTTAAGGCCGAACTCGATTTAGCGGCAACCGTAACGAACGTGAAAGATAATTCGATTTTAGAAGTAACCGTATTTAACTTAAAAACTTTAGACTCTTACGTCAATGCGACCGGAAAGTTAGACCATTTAAAAAATGTTTTACAAAAACCCGAAGGTTCCGTGAGACTTGAAAGCGAAATTCATTTTGACGACTTAAGAACCGTGGGCCTTAGTTTATTTCCCCAGAAATCACGGATGCCCGCCATCACCGGTTTTATAAAAACTAGCGGCGATGTATCGTTCAAATCGATGGATGATGTTAACGGTCAGATCTCGGTTGAAACGAAACAAGTGAACATCGATCACTTCAAATTAGGTCAAGCGCAAATGCGTGCCGAGATTAAAAAAAATCAAATATTTATTAATCAAATTGAAGTTGAGCATCCAGCCGCACTTGCAACGTTTAAGGGAATCGAAATTGAACAGAAATCTCCTTATCGCTTTAGAGCGTCGGCGCAAATCCGAAATTTTGATCTTCAAAAACTTTTTGTTTCGATCGGGTTAGCGGATGTTCCTGCGGGAACCCTGGCCGAAGGCTCTGCCGAATGCACGGGCTCGTTTGAACCTACCGCGCAAGTAGACTGCGATGTAAACACTGACCTTCGTGATATTTGGGTTCGGCCCAGCCAAAAAGCCAAGTTGAATATTGTTAAACTTAGAACCGCAAAAGTAGTTGGCAAAGTGCAATTTAACCCAGAGAAGGTAAAGTATACGGCCCAATTAAAGATTGGAGAATCAGTTGGTACTAGTTCTGGAGAAGTGAACTTTGCCGAAGGCTTCAAACTGAATTACGAAACTGAAAACTTAAATTTCGGCGATGTCGAATCTTTAGCGGACCTTAATTTTAAGGGAAACCTTAAAATCAAAGGCACCACGTCAGGTGATTCGTCTCATGGGTTGATCGACGCCGACGTCTTATTTACGAATGCCGAAATCGATAAATTTAAACTGGGGCGACTTGAAGCGAAATTAAAGTACGAAAAATCAAAGCTGTATTTTCAAAAGGCCGCGGGGCTATTGGGAAAGTCAGTTTACCAGGGGGACGTCACTTTTGATTTCAATGACTCAAAAATTTTGGCCCAATTAGACATGAAGGAGCTTTACGGGGAAGACATCATCGTCGCACTGAATGAGCGTTTCGGTCTACCCTTCACGATGAGTGGACGCGGCAAAGCGCACGTTGAACTGAACGGACCTTTCGACTTTTGGAAATTGAAGTATGATCTTCATGGCTATTTAGATCAGGGTCAAATTGCTGAAGAAGGTTTCGAAAAGCTTCAAGTGAATTTGAAAGCCAGCGGTGACGCCATTCACTTCGATCAATCTTTTTTAAAAAAGAATAAGAGCAGATTGACCGTAGAAGGTGACATATTAACGGCAAAGACCGAACCGCAATTTGCGTTGCAGATCAAGGCCCAACCTTTGGCGGTAGAAGAACTTGACCACGTGATCAGGCTCGCACCAAATCTTGCGGGACAGGCATGGGTTGAAGGGGCCGTTAAAGGAACGATTGAAAATCCCGAGCTGACTTTTAACTTCAACGCAAAACAAATGAGTTTTGAAAATAACGAATATCCGGGTTCGCAAGGCTCTGTCACTATCGATCGAAAGAATTTTCGCTTCACCGGTCAACTATTTGGACGACAAATTCAGTCCGACGTTGTTTGGCCTTGGGACGTCGCTAATCCGTATTCGCTTCGCCTGCAGATTCGCGACCTTAATCCCCTGATGTTGCTTCCGGCGATATCGCTGCCGCAACCTCCATCCGAGTTTTATTCACGCCTCAATGCCGATGTTGACTTAAAAGCAAGTCATCGTAATTTAAAAAGTTCCGAAGGTCACATTCGTATCAGCGATTTTATTTTGCAGCGTGGAGCCCTTTACTTAAAATTGGGGCGCGCTAGTACTTTACATTTTAAAAATGGTTTAAGCCAAATGGATCCGATTGATTTAAACGGAGAATCAAATTCAATGCAAATTCGCTTACTGGATGGTAAGTCGGATGAAACGAAGTTGACCGTCGCTGGCGATTTGCAGCTTCGCCAATTCCAATTTTTGGTGCCTTTCGTGCAAACATTGTCTGGTCGACTGCAGGTCGATAGCCAAGTGTTGTTTCGAAATTCTACTTTCGAACTTTTAGGCGACGGAGAAATAACCGATGGCGTTGTAAGTCTTCGGGGATTTCCGCAAGCGATCGAAAATATTAATACGCCCATTGAATTTTCAAAATCAAAAATTATCTTTAGTGATCTTACGGCACAACTTGGTTTGAATGAAGTAAGCGGCCAAGGTCAAGTCGACATCAAAGGATCGCACAACATTGTCGTCAACGTGCAAGCGTCTTCGGACAATATCGAAATCACCTTTCCCGAAAAAATCACGACCGCGGGAAAAGTTGACTTACTTTTTTCCGGGCAGTGGCTTCCTTATACTTTGAAAGTCGATTTCAAAGTGGCCCGCGGTCTTGTCGAAAAAGATTTTGGTCAAGACTCGGGGCAAAGTAAAACCACTTTGAAATCAAGTCCCTACCTGCCGCCCCAGCAAATCGAATTACAAACTCCTTCCTTATTGTTAGACGTGGCTATTGATTTAACCCAGGGCGTTTTAGTCAAGAATCAATTGATCGAAGGCGAGGCAAGCGGAAAGCTTCACGTCACTGGAACTCCCGAAAACCCAATCATGGCGGGCCAAATTGATATTCGTGCAGGCAGCAAACTAAACTTTAAGGACAAACCGTTCGATATCCAAACGGCCACCATTAAATTTCCCGGTACGGTCGATATGCTTCCCGACATTTACATGACGGCAAATGCTAGAGTGTCGGATTACGACATCAATCTTTTAGTACAAGGTGTACCCACTAAAAATTTGACGATTAAACCGACAAGTCAGCCACCACTCAGTGAGCCTGACATATTTTCTTTATTGGCGTTGGGGTTAACCTCATCAAAAATGGATCAGAACTTAAGTTCGAAAACCCAGCAAGAGCAAACCGGACTTGAGGTTTTGGCGGCCATCAGTAATCAGTCACAAATCAATAAAAAGTTTCAAGAGAAATTTGGTTTAACCGTGCAGCTCGCACCGACGGTAGATAGTACCAAAAACATTGCCGTTCCAAAAGTCGTCGTCAGCAAGAAGATCCAAAAAAACGTGAACGCTTCTTATTCTAGGCCCCTGACCGGAGATACCCAGAATCAAGAATGGAAATTGCAATATCTCTTTAATCCAAATAAGTCGATGATTCTTAACTATCAGAACGTTGAAACAAATCAACAAGACCAAATTCGCAATACGAATAATAACGATCAGGGTATCCTGGGACTCGATTTCGAATATAAGAAAGAATTTAAATGAAAATAATTTTACCTATTTTCATTTTATTCATGGCACTCACCGTGCGCGCAAAACCCGGGATCATTCCGCCCTTGAACCTTTCTGACTGGCCTGCTGATGTCATCGAGAAGATGAAAAAAGAAGTACCAGAACTAGAGCAAAAAGATTTAGACGAAGAAGAATTGAATAATGTCCTCAAGAAAATTGATCAGAAGATGCAGTTGAATTCAATAAGGGCCGTAAGATTTCCTCAAGAAACTAGGCTGATCGGTGAAATTTCGGCAATCGTCGACAAGGTTGATTTCGAAGGCTTAAAAGAAATGTCCGAGACGGAAGCGCTGACCATCCTGAACTTAAATTTAAAAACGGCTTTAGATGAGGATATGTTAAAAGCCTCAGCCGACAAATTGACCCAGGCCTACCGCGAAATGGGCTACCGCTTCGCCGAAGTTCGCTACAGCGTGATATCCCAATCAACCATAAAAAAAACAATTCAATATAACATTAATATCAAAAAGCAAACCAGGTTAACCGATATAAAAGTCGAAGGCCTTGATCCAAAAAGCACTCAGACGATCGAAGCGCAAATGAAAATTTTGATTTTTAAGCCGGTTTTAAATCAAGAAACTTTGAGCCGCTTAAATAACGAACTTCGCCGCCAGCTCAGCATAAGCGGCTACTATTTAGGTTTGGTTCCACCACCGCAAATCATTTTCTCGGCGGACGAGTTGTCGGCAAAAATTATTTATAAAATAAATAAAACCAACCCGTTTTCGGTAGAAATTTTAAACGCCGTTCAATTTCCCATCTCGTATATTGAAAACGATGTCCTTAAGCTAGAAACTTACTACTCGAAAGATCCTAATTTCGGTGGTGACCTGATGGAAAAATTGAAAAGTTTTTACATATCAGAGGGCTATCCCCACATCGATATTGCCTACTACGAAAGGAAGGAGGGTCAAAAATTAATAATGACTTTTAACCTGGACGAAGGGGTCTATACCCATGTTGATCAACTCAAAATCGTGGGCCAACTTTCAAGAGAAGAAAAATATTATAAAAAACGATTCTACAGCTTGGCTTCTGAAAAACTGCAAGGCAAAACTTTCATCAAAGAAGACATTGAAACCGCCGCAAAAAATTTACTGACCGAGTTGCAAAATGAAGGTTTCGTCAATGCTCGTTTGGGCCGAATACAAATCGGTACGGACCGGGAAAAACCCAATGATGGGCAAGTTACAATTCAAATTGATGAAGGGCCCCAACTCACTATCGATTCGATCGAATTCGAAGGCTTGATCACGCAAACCCCCGCGCAACTGGAAGAAGTGACCCAACTTAAAACCGGACAGGTTCTTAATCTAAGTCGCTTAGAACAAAGTCTTCTAAATTTAAAAAATTATTACTTGGGCCTGGGCTTTATCGAATACAAATTGGTCAACGAAAGCAAAGACCTGATGACTTACTCAGACCAAAATACCCGCGCCCACTTAAAATTCGTCGTCCAAGAAGGACCTCGGGTTGAAGTCGAGTCTATTTTGATCGAAGGCAACGAACGCACTTACGACAAAGTGATCTTAACCGAAATCGATTTTAAGCCTGGCCAGGTCCTAACGCCCGCAAAAATTGACGAATCGATTTCACGACTTCAACGCACGGGGCATTTTAGTTCGATTGAAATATCGACCGTTGAAGCCGGCAGCAACATCGTGAAGCGAACGGTTCTAATTAAACTTGTTGAACGAGATCCCGGAATTTTCACGATCGGTGCCGGCGGAACCAATGAAAATAACGGAACTATTCGCGGCTACACCGGTGTCGCCTACCGGAACATCGGGGGCTGGGGTCGCGGACTTTCGGCGCGGGTCGAAGGAAATTATAACTTTGCCTCCGTTAAATATTTAGAATCAAAAATTATCTTGGGTGGCGTCGAACCTTACCTTTTTGATACACGCGCTCGCCTTCGATTGAACGTAACCAGGTCCCGGGCCATTTCGGATATAACGATAAGAAAAGTAACGGAACTGAACTTAGGCGTCCTATCCGTCGAACAAGATTTTACATCGCACGTCACCGGAATTTGGGATTTATGGAGCGTCGCTACGTATGTCGATCACGGAATCGCTCCTGAAGATGAAGTTCGTTACAAATATGGATACTCAAGTTTTGTCATTGGTTCGACCGGCCCCACGATTGATGTTGATTATCGCGATAACATTTTCAATCCAACGAAGGGCAGTTTTTCAAGATTGTCGGCCGAATACGCTTCAAGCTTTTTAAGTAACAACAATGTCGACGATTTTTTAAGATTCAACGGCCAGACCACTTGGTATTTTCCAGTCACGCAATCGGGAATCGTATTTGCCCAATCTTTACAAGGTGGTTATGTTCAAGATTTACGACCGACCCCGGTCGGCGTTCCGTTCGCCAAAAAAGGCTTCACCCTTGGGGGGCGAACAACCATTCGAGGTTTCGGATCGGAAGAATTTTTTCCATCGACGAAAGAAGGTAGTCGCCAATTTATAGGCACCGATTACCGGCTTACCACATTTTCCTCATTCGAATTGATCAAATCAGAACTTCGTTTCCCCTTAGTCGCCAAATGGGATTTAATGGGGGCCGTTTTCTATGATGGCGGTCAAGTTCTAGTCGACGGTTTCGAATTTGACGACAAATGGCGCGACGCTTTAGGCGTAGGCATCCGCTACAATACTCCGATCGGTCCCGTGAACTTAGAATACGGGCAAAAGTTAGATCGCAAACCCGGCGAAAACGACGGCGCATTTCATTTGTCGGTCGGTGTTTTCTAAGGTAATTTTGATTTTTAAGGAGCCATCATGCAACAACACAAACTGCGCGTTTACCCGTCCAAAGAAAAATTAGATCGCAAGGACCAGCTGGCTTGGAAATTGGCCGAACTTTGTACGGACAGTGCCGTGATCAAAGAAGACGTTATTGATATGATTATTAATCGCATTATAGACAATGCTTCGGTCGCGATCGCGGCCAGCAATCGCCACCCGGTTGCTTCGGCTCGTTCGATGTCATTAGCTCACCCGCGCGCGGGCGGCGCAACCGTTTTTGGAATGCCGAATGACCAAAAATTTTCCTGCGAATGGGCCGCTTGGGCTAACGGTACCGCGGTTCGCGAACTTGATTATCACGATACTTTCTTAGCCGCAGACTACTCGCACCCCGGCGATAATATTCCGCCCATTCTGGCGGTCGCGCAACAGTCAGGAAAAACGGGAAAGGATCTTATCCGTGCCTTGGCGGTAGCCTACGAAATTCACGTCGACCTTGTTAAAGCAATTTGCTTACACGAATACAAAAAAGATCACATTGCCCATTTAGCACCGGCGCAGGCTGGCGGCATTGGATCGCTTTTAGGTTTAACAACCGAAACCGTTTACCAGGCTATTCAACAAGCCGTGCACGTCTCGTTCACCACTCGACAGTCCCGCAAGGGCGAAATCTCTTCTTGGAAGGCTTACGCTCCGGCCCACGCCGGCAAATTAGCAATCGAAGCGGTTGATCGATGCATGCGTGGCGAAGGCGCACCGTCGCCGATTTATGAAGGTGAAGATTCAGTCATCGCCTACATGCTTTCTGGCAAAGATGGAAAATACACGGTCGCGTTTCCAGAACCAGGTGAAGAAAAGCGCGCGATCCTTGAAACTTACACCAAGGAACATTCTGCAGAATACCAATCTCAGGCCCTGATTGATTTAGCCGCTCGCATGAAGGAAGCGGTTTTAGCCAAGGGTAAAACTTGGGACGACATCAAAGAAATTATCATTCAAACTTCCCATCACACCCACAACGTTATCGGAACGGGCGCAAACGATCCGCAAAAGATGGACCCCAAAGCTTCGCGGGAAACGTTAGATCATTCAATCATGTATATTTTCGCGGTCGCGCTACAAGATGGAAAGTGGCATCACGTCGATTCTTACAATCCAGAACGAGCCCAGCGGGCCGATACGGTTCGCCTGTGGCACAAAATCCGTACGATCGAAGATGAACTATGGACGAAGCGATATCATGATGTTGACCCCAATAAAAAACAATTTGGCGGTCGGGTTGAAATATTTTTCAACAGTGGCGAAGGTTTAGTTGATGAATTAGGCGTTGCAAACGCGCACCCCGCCGGAGCCAAGCCTTTTAAGCGCGCCGATTATATTCGTAAGTTCGACATGCTAACTGCAGACATTATTACGAAGGATGAACGGAATCGTTTTATCTCGCTTTGCGAAAGACTTCCCGAATTAACCGCCGCCGAAGTTCAACAGTTAAACGTTCAGATTCCGATCGACAAACTGGTGAATAACAAACGCGACACCAAAGGAATTTTTTAAAATGTTGTTTCCCGAAATCACGGCAGCCGAAAAACGAAAAACTTTTCGCGAACAATTAAAGACCGGAAAACTATTAAGATTTCCCGGTTCTTTTTCGCCACTCGTCAGCATGCTGATCGAAAAAAAGAATTTCGAAGGCGTTTACATTTCGGGTTCGGTTATATCAAACGATCTAGGTTATCCCGACATTGGACTAACCACTTTAACAGAAGTTGCAAATCGCGGACGCCAAATTGCTCGAACCACTCGCTTACCGGCGATTATCGATGCAGATACCGGTTGGGGCGAACCCATGAACGTGACCCGCACGATTCAAGAATTTATCGAAATGGGTTTAGCCGGATGCCATCTTGAAGATCAACTTAATCCAAAACGCTGCGGTCACTTAGACAATAAGTCTTTAATTGCGCCAACGGATATGATTAAGAAAATCAAAGCCGGCGTAAACGGCAAAAAACTAGATCCGAATTTTTTAATCATTGCCCGCACGGACGCCCGCGCCAGCGAAGGTCTTGAAAAAGCCATCGATCGCGCCAAGGCTTACGTTGATGCAGGGGCGGAAATGATTTTCCCCGAAGCTTTGCAAACCGAAAAAGAATTCGAAGCCATGCGTAAAGCCGTTTCCGTTCCGCTGCTTGCGAACATGACCGAATTTGGTAAAGGTCGCTTGTATTCCACCAAAGAACTTGAAAGCTTCGGTTATAATTTAGTAATCTATCCGGTTACAACTTTGCGTTTAGCTATGGGCGCCACCGAACGCGGCCTTGACATCATCACTCGTGACGGTTCTCAAGAAAAGGCCGTCGAGCTGATGCAAACCCGCCAGCAGCTGTACGATCTGACTCGGTACGACGAGTACAATGAATTCGACCAAAATATTTTTAATTTCAAATTGTGATCCCTCGACCTAAGGCGCACTCCGCTAATGACCTTTTCGAGAAGTAATCTTCGCTTGATTCTAACGCCAATTCACCTATGCTTTAAGATCGAAAAGAGGAGAATTTATGGCAGAATATATTAATCCCGA
>CAXSEH010000099.1:0-11184 GCA_964236345.1 uncultured Bdellovibrionales bacterium | reverse complement strand
GATTGTTTGCTTAAGTGGATCGACAGCGGGGCCCGCGAAGAGGTGGGCCTAGCGCCAGTGGTGACCCCCCCTTTTGTGGGCGTACCATTTTTTAATGATGTCATGGAGCGGGTGTTAGCTACTAGCTGCGTTCGGTGCCATTCGAACGCGACGGGTAACAGAGGTAAGTTGAATTTAGAAACTTACGAAAATGTTTTTGCGGCCCGTGAAGAAATTAAAAGTGAAGTTCTAAAAGGATTTATGCCTCCTCGTAAACACGCGATGCCATTGACGACCGAACAAAAACAGATTTTGGTCGATTGGATTGACCAAGGCGCCAAACAAACTGAGGAAACCGAAGAACTTTTCGCGACGCCTTAAACAATCAGAATTTTTTATGTTGTATAACAAATAAAGGCACTTCTTAACAGTTTCTTGTCCGCGGAGCCTTTCGTCCCGGATTGAAACGCCGGCGCTGGCTTTCAGTTGATTTGGATTTCTGCCCGTGGCTACGACTTTGTAACATAGGTTGTAGAGGTGTTTCATGGGGTCTAAAAAACTTGGCGCGTATCTAATTTGTACGAGCATATTCCTATACGCTTCGATTGGATCAACGCAAGATCGTGAAACGGCCCAAAAGTTATTTGGTAACTTAGAAATATCGAACACGAATCAATGCGCGCAGCAAAGCCAAAAGGCCGCTTCATCTATTTACCTTTTTATCGATGGTTACATTCCGGGACGTGCGGCGCTTAATGCGGCCGGGCAGCTGAATGAAGCCCTTGCAGATTCCGCTTATCAAAGTTGGGGACAGTTTCACCGTGCCGCCAGCGGATTAACGATGAAAATTCTGAATGGTCTTGCCACGGGTGATTTGAAAACCCTATCTCAAGCCGAAATTAATTTGTGGAGTCCGTCATGTCTTCACGAGCGATGTGCGAACGACGTTGCACAGAACTGGTCTCGCTACGAAAATTTAGAAAAAAAGTCGGCTAAGGCTTTTTGCCACGAAGCGATTCAGCCCTTGCCTTCGATGTTCGCGACCCACATGCAGAAAAAAGAAGAATTGGAAAAAATCGCGCTTTCTTATTTAGAAGCCGAAAAATACATTCGTACTTGCGATAATATCCCTGAAAAACGTCAAACCCCGGACGGTCTCTATAAGTTTTCGACGGGACTTGATTCTAAGTCCATATCTTTTGAATTTTGGGAAAGCTATAAAATTTATTTTTCGTGGACGTGGAGAAATTCGAACTATCTAGATTCGGCCGCCCCAAATTACAGTAAAGTTTTTAAGGCACTTACTTTAGAAGATTCGTTAGTGATGATTCCTGAAGGTTGTTATTCATTGAAAAAACCCGAATGCGGAACCGATGATTTGTCTGAGTCTCACCTTCGAACGATGGGTGACAATAAATTATTTCGACTAACGGCAAAAGGAACGGCCGAAACTTTACGAGACACCGCCATCGTACACCCTACTAAATGGCTTGAAAAACTAACGCAGTTTGATGTCGCGTCGGGAAAGCCCGTAGATATTTTGGTTGATCCGCGAGCCGCCCGCACCATTGAGGTCGACAATTACCGCGGCTATCTATTGAACACGATGGATTCACGTGTGCGAACGGCCGCAATTGCCGATGCTAGTTTAACTTTCTTGCAAACTTTATTGAATCAGCGAAATCCCGAACAACTCGTGATGGACGTTCAAGCCGTCCTAAATAAAACAGAGAAAACACCTGAAGATCTGCAGGAATTCGACGTGATGTGCGCCGAAGTTTTTTCTATCAAAGAAAAGGACATCAGTTTTTTCGCCTCGGAACTTGATCGCTCGAAGGGAATCTTCGCAAACTTAAAATCACTTAACTTCCCGGGATTACCACCCCAAGTTTTGATCGATCAGTCACTTTCGGCACTTGATCAGTTATTACCGATCTGCCGTGAAGTTGCCAAAGCGAATTCGATAACGCCTGCAAAATACCTAAACGCCAACAAACTAAAAATGGGCATCTGGTACCAGCGGCTGTCATCAAACGCGTTGGACACTTCGGTCGTTGGTCTTCCGACGCCGCCGCCGCAAGATGTGCGTTCCAAAAAATATTTGCTGTCTTCTGGCCAAGGCCTATGCGCCAACGAAATGCAATGTATTCGCATGATGATGGAATCGATTGCTGACCTGTACGCGGTTGCTCTTTATTCGAATTCTTTGTTCGGAACCGGACCGGGGCGTTCGCATCGCATGTCCGAAAATTTTAGTAATGCCGTGACGTGCGGTAAGTATGACCCTTGGTACGAAGCACAGCATCGTCAAAAGAAATTATTTTTGGATGTGGCTTCCGCGGTCGCGCAGGCGGCATTACCCATTCCCTTTTACATTGAAATTGACCAGCGTAGACCCGAAGTCATGTCGTTTAAAGATCGCGTCGACTCGGGACAAATTAAATTTGCGCCCGAAATGACGCCGACTAAATACGATGCAACGGCTTACTTAGATTTCGGCCCGATTACCGGAACAAGTTGCGCCATTTCGCTGGGGCTTAAGGGACAGCAAGCGCCATCTTCAAAACTGTACGCGTTCACCGGAGTATCGGGCAGCCTTTGCTCGAAAGAACGCGACTCGAAATCTTTGTCGGTTTCGATGGGTACCGGCGGCGTGACCGAAAGAAATGTCGACGGAAAAGCGATTTGCGGTTCGTGTACCTATCAATTTGCACCGATCAGAAATTCCGAATCTTATCTTAAAAACGTCCGTTACTGGGGCGCAGGCTTACGCATTTTTCAGGGAGTTTTAAAATTCTTTGCCTCGAAGAAAAGTTTAGATATGCCAAGATCTTTCACGATTAATCCGCAGGCCGTTGCCGAAACGTACAGTAAGTACAACGGCATTCCGAACGAATGCGTTTGGGAACTTCATCACGGAGCGCGTTGCATGAAGAATCTTTGCGTGTCTTCGGCGGTCGGGCAGTTTGAACGGATGACCGGCCAAAAGGTAAAAGATGCCAATGTCTATTCAGCGCAAGAAGAAAGTGGTGGCCTTGCCATCAAAAAACAAATTTGGATGAAGCTTGAATCGTGTGAAGGCGAAGTGGCGGTCACCGCAACTTGCGAAGATGATGAGGCGGCCCAGCCCCTGTCTAGAAATAGATTCATCGTCTATGGCGATTGCCGAAAGGTTGTAAAATGAAAAATTTAATACTCGGCGTCTTCACTCTAATTAACTTGTTTAGCATTACTTCTTTGGGACAAGGTTTAAAAACGGTCGTGTATAAGCAAAACGAAGTCATACAGATGAAGTACGTTTTAACGTGCGGACCGATGAATTCAACTTGCCAACTGACGTGCGGAAATGCCAACCAGTGCGAAATTCCCCAAGCGCAGTCTTGCTTTGATTGTTACCGAGATAGTGATTTAACAATAAGGGCGCTTTTCAATCAGCCGCAAAAACGATACGCGACCGAACGCGCCTTCAATGCCGAAGCGCAGGCATCCATTTTTCGTGATCCGCAAATTTTCGTCGTTGGAATTCGGCAAAATATTTTACTTGATCCCTTGAAGGCCGAGACATTTACGCAACTTCAATCTGGATGGAATTCAATGTGTCCCGCCACGATTTCGGGAGGGGATTCAGTATTTTTAATTAAACAGACTGAAAGCGGATACAAACCTTTCGCGTTGATGTGTGGCGAAAATCTTCTCCATTTACAATATGAGTCGTCCTACGGCCGCGGCGCGCCGGTCGAGCTAAAGTAGGACGCATGAAAAACACTTTATTAACTTTTTTTATTATTTTATTTTCTTCCTCCGCCTTTTCATCGGTTTGGGTCAGTCAGAATACGTGGACCGACCAAACCGAGAAGCAATTCTCTGAATGGGTGCGAAAAGAATGGTCGGAAGATATATTTACAAATCCTAAATCTTTTTTAGAAGGAATCGAAACGGATTGTGCCGACTCGGTCTACGCCGCACGCGCTACTTTTGCTTACCAGCGAAAGCTATCATTTAAGACGGCGAATGGGATATCGAGTGAAAGCACGCAGTTTGACTCATTCGCCGAAGGTGCGCCACGATTCCGCACGTTTCTGAAGGCACTTATGCGCGATACCAGTAGCCGTACATTACCGGCCGACACGTATCCCGTAGCGCTAAATTCTGAAAATTTTCGCGCGGGAATTATTTACGTCGCTCCGGGAAATCACTCCTATCTTATTAAAGATGTTAAGCGAGACGGGATGATCACGACTTATTCGTCAACTGTGCCGGTGGCCATTCGTCTATTAATGCGATTAGAAGGCGTTCCATTTTATTTGCCAACCGATCTTGATAAAAAGCTTGATGGTTATCGCGCCTTTCGTCAGCCTCCCCAATTAGGTGTTAAACAAAGTCTAATTCCCGGCTATTCGGAAGAACAGTACGATCTGGCAAAGGCCTTAAACTACTCGTACATCGGTTTTGCTGAAAGTTTGACGAATAAGATCGCGATCGAAAAACCTACCTTGCAAAATAAAATCGACCAGGCTCTGGGGTCGCTTTGTTCTTATGCCCGCGAGCGTGGGGCTTGGGTGTCGCTAAGTAGTGGCATATGGATGAACAATAAAAAATGTATGTCGGCCGAACAGGTTGAAGATTACTCGACTACTAACCGCGATGAAAAACTAAAAGACTTCTTTCAGTACCTGCGCAAGTTGGCCGGAGAGATTGAAGGCGATGAGGTCAGTAACCAGACCAAAGAAAAACTAACGGCCACGTTCACGGGTGAAGGCCAAAGCGGTTGTTTGGTTGAGACCTATGATCCCAAGGTCGGTTCGTTAAAACTGTCTGACATTTGGAACAAGGTTTCGCAAAAGAAATTGGTGGCGAACCCGCACGCGAGCATTGCGCAGCGCTGGGGTTTAGAAGAATGGACGCCAACGTGCGAACAGAAACGTCACAACGATTAAAAGTTCTGCAGTAAATTTAAGAATAAACACAAGAAACGGATATCAAAAAGCTGTTAAAAACGGCGGGAAAGAAAGTGACGCAACTGAACGACCAGGCCTTCTAATTGCTTTAGGAATGTTGAAATTAAAAATTAAGTAACAAACAAATGATCTAACAGGAGATTCAAATGAGTATCAGTACGTGGATTAAAGCAGGATTTTTATTATTAACGATAACGACTTCATTAAGCGCCAATGCTTTAGAATATCGTTTCAAAACGAAGATCGTTTCTTCGGGTCCCAACATGTGGGCGTGTAACGCCGGCGTGACGTCGGCGATCAAGAACGATAAAATTTGTTACATCGGTGGCGACGCGAAACGCGGAATTTGCACGCCGAACGGTTGTTCTGATAAGGCCACCTGTCATACAGATTGTTTGTGTACTTCGCTTGCGGGTATGCGTTGGATTAACATGTTAAACTTATCGACGACTCCGGTTGATGCTTTCGGCGAGAAGAAATCAAGTAAGCCTAATGAAATCAAAAGCTTTTACGCTGATAGCGATGTCTTCCGCTCGGTTTATTCTGAAGCAGAAGGTTTTGCTAACTATATCGAAAACTTACAAGCCGTATTCGCTTCAGAAGCTTACACGGGTGCGTATTTTTTCGATATCTGTTACTTAGCTCCGCAGATTTCTGAATTTCGTGGTAACTACCGCGTTGCTTCTGAGCACTCTGCCGTTTCTTTTGACGTCATTGATCCAACGAAATTGATCGGATTGGACGCAAGCCGTTTTAACTTAAACATCGTTCCTTCTGACAGCCAATCTTACATCGGTAAGGCAAGACCAACGATTGAAAAATACTTAGCGTGTTCAACTGACATTCGCGTCAAAGCCGAATTTAAGTTAGACGACAAAGGCGTTCCGGTTGGAGTTTCAAAGGGCGATATCTTCAAGCACGTTGAAGCGGTTGATTTAACGGGCGATTATAAAAATGACGATATGGGTTCAGTCGATGGCGCTTACAACTGTAAGATGCGTTACATCGTCCGTGAAACAAATTGGAAATCAATTTTACCAATCAAGCGCGCAACAAAGCCTCAAGGTGTTGAGATCTGTACGAAGACAACTTTAGTTGATCCTCCAGCGGGCGTTTCGATTGATTTAAATTAATGAGCGAAGATTTAAAGTTTGAAAACCAGATAACGGGATGTAAGCGATGACGACATATAAATTAAAAAATTCTTTGCAACATGCTACCGCTCTTATTCCGCTGGTCGTCGCCTTCGCGATGACCACGCCGAGAACGGCCCAGGCTTGTCAGCAAGTTCCGGGTTCGCTTCCGGCCCAACATTTTTATCTTGATCTTGCGACTGGAATGGATAACCGAATCACTTCGGGCGCCGAAACAATTACGGTAACCGGTTGTCAGGGCGTTCGCGGTTCTGAATTGCAACTGGCCTTGGGTTCGTACGCAAGACTTCCATGGGATTCGGCCTATTACGGTTTCGTAACTGATAACGGACAAGGCGGCATGATCGGTATCCAGCAGTTACCCGACGTTGCCTTAACGGCGGCGGCCGCGATCACTACCAATCAGTGCCGATTGACCAATGCGGTTTCAACTTTGATTCCTGATTACAATCCAAAGCAAAAGATTACCGACGAAAAAAAGGCCCTCAATGCCTGTATCGAATACCGGGTCAGAAACTTAAGCCAGGGTAAAGTCATTTTAGCGCAATCTTCAACCTGCACGACCGAAATTATTAATCCTAATGAGGTCGTCGCTCGTGGCGAAGGATGCGCGATTCTGCAACCTTACGGAAGTTACGAGATACGTCCGCAACTTTCGAAAAACTGCGCGGGTTCTGAAGAGTTAAAAAAGATTCGCTATCAAGATTTAGACGGTCGCTTCTTAGCCCGTTATACGGTCGAAGACAAAGCGAAGGGAAATTCTTTAGATTTAATTACTTCCCAAGCCATGCGACTTAAGTTTACCGATTCTTCAAATGTCGCCATTACCAAAACCGAATTCAAAGGTTTAAAGAATGCGATGCAAGTATCAGAAGACTACGCGGCGAACTATCATTTCTCGAAGTTAACTCTTAACGGAGTTCCCGAGATTAAAGTGAAAGCAAAGCTTAGTAACATGATTATTAACGTTTCAGATGTGAATTGCACGACTGTCGGTTGTTCTGGTCCGTCTCAGCAAAGGGCGCCAGTAACGATTGAAAATTCAATCGTTCTGAAAAAGCAAAACGGAACGGTTATCGTTCTGAAAACTTGGCAACAAAATTTGATTGCTCAGGCCCAGTGGTACGGAATCGAAGGTGATACTTCGGGTGACTATAGTTTAACGGGTGGTAATACCGAAGTCGAATTAAGTCCCGAAATAAAAAAAGTGGCGGTGGGTGACTCGATCGTTGTTATCTCGCAATTGTTACATCCGAACGAAGGCATTAACTCGCTCGCGGCGGCGTTAACAAGATCTTCGGTTCGAGATCGTCAATCACGTGTAACGACGGTAGTTTCAAGCGGGACGAATAAAATAGCGACTTTGCCAACTTTAGATACCTTAACGATGCAGACTTTGCCAGAACTTGCGCTGGGCTCAACCCCGATGAAGGCCGGTAAAAAGCGACCTTCATGGGCTTACGAGTTTGAGAAGTATTGCGATGCAAGTGGCAAACATTGCGTCAGTTTAAATGATGATCGCACCGGAATTCCATTAAACCAAACTTTGACCGAACTTAAGGTCACAAGTCTTGATACCGGAATCGTGACCGAAGTTATTCGAACCGTAAAGATTTCGCAGGTCCCTGAACTGCGATATGACTACAAAGTAAATTCAGGCATTCAATTTAATTGTAAAAGTAACTAATTAGATAAACGGAGAAAAAATGAAAAACACGATAATCGCCCTTTTAACATTCGTAGCCCTTTCGGCCTCTGCTCAACAAGCAGTGCAACAATCAACACCGGATTCGCTTTTAGCTTTGGGCGGAAATTCATTAGAAAAAACGGGTTCTGCTTCTGAAGCTGAATTTACGCAAGCGATTGCCGACCTTCAACGGGGTGTGCAGTTCGACTGTCAAAATAAGGGTCAAGGCGTTGGCGATTGCACGATGATCGCTTGGACTTGTAAGGGTCGTTCAAAATTCAACATCGGTTTTCATGCCGGTGTCGGAAATCAAGCCGCGCAGGCGGGTAACGGCGGAGTCGTTATCGTGAACGGTGGAAACTCGAATGACATGGAAAAGTCAGCTGGATTTAATATCGGTTTTACCCACGAATGGGGTGGCGGCGGTAGCATCCAAATGCCATTGCCGACTTACAAGTTAATCCAAACGTACCAAGCTTTAGCTTCACGCCCGGGAATAGTTGCGGAAGAATTAAAGAAGAAAAATCCTGACGTGTCAGCGACTTTTCAATTGGTTGAGCAGTTATACGGAACGATCATCGCCCGCGCGACGATTAGCTGTAACGATCGCAATTAATTTTAATTCCGACAGGACATAAAAAAGCCAAAGATTGTATCTTTGGCTTTTTTATTTTTTAAGGTCGTTCTTTATAAATCGATATTCAAAACGCTGACGCCACTGGGACGAGCAATCTTAATAGAGTTCTTTCCTTTTTTAAAAGCTTTGATCACGTCTTTTGATTTTTTGATATCATTCGAATTGACGTCGACGACGATATCTCCAACTCTGAGGCCAGCGCGTGAAGCGATTGAATTTCGCTCGACTTCGATAACGATTGGTCGATCAACATCGTCCAATATTTTCCACTCTTGCCTAAGATCCGTATTCAAATCGGAAATCACGAACCCCAAATTGAAGGGAGCTTTTTGACCTTCATATTTTTTAAGTTCGCTCAACTGTTTCGGTCGCTCGTCGGGTCTTTCACCGATCGTTATTTCACCGGTTTTCTTTGCCGGTCTACCACGTTCGTCCCGTAAGTATTTTACTTGGATCTTTTTACCGGGCTCAAGATCGGCGACGGTGTCAACCAGATCGCGCGAATCTCTAATTTTTTTGTTATCGATTTCGGTGATCACGTCGTAAACTCGAAGCCCGCCTTTTTTAGCGGGACCGTCACCTAAACCTAAGACCACCGCCCCACGAAACTCGGTCATTCCTAAAATTTCTGCAGCTTGATCGTCGATGTCGCCGGGACTTACTCCTAAGAAGCCTTTTCTAATGCTTCCGCGTTGTTCAAGTTGGGGCAATATGGATTTCACTTCGTCGATCGGAATGGCAAAGCCGATACCTTGCGCTCGGGCGTCGATTGCGGAATTAATCCCGATGACTTGGCCCTTCGAATTGACTAATGGACCCCCGGAATTTCCGGGATTAATGGAAGCGTCCGTTTGTAACAATGGAATTTTATTTATCTCGCCAATCGCGCGCGCTTTTGAAGAAATAATTCCCTTCGTCATCGAATGCCCATGACCGTAAGGATTTCCGAAGGCCGCAACCCAATCGCCAACCTGCGCGTCTTTTGATGATCCCAGCGAAGCCGCGGGTAATTTAACGTCAGCCTTAATTTTAATTAAAGCGATGTCGGTTCGTTGGTCGAAACCAATAACTTCGGCCGTGTACTGCTTGTCGGAATCTTCGGTCAACTGCACTTCAACAATATCGGCGCCTTGTATGACGTGCGCGTTCGTCAGAATCAAACCATCTTCGCGAATGATAAACCCGGTTCCGAGCCCCATTCTTTGGGGTTTACCCGGATGGCTGCGCTCTTGCCTTCGCTGTAAGGGCGCGCCGTAAAATTGTTCGAACATTTCCGCCATCGGATCACGGGCGGTGCGACCTTGAGGAATGACCGACGTCGAAATGTTAACGACTGAAGGGTTAATGGCCTTTCCCAGCTCAACAAATAAGTTCAGCGGTAATGGATCATTTAGTTTTAAACTTGGCGCCGGCACTTGCGGAAGGACCGCAACGTTCACCGCTTTTTTATTCGAAGGATTTTGGGCCGTTGAATTCTGAGCCGATAAAAAGCAACCGACGGTAATGATTGAGAATAGCAGAAGTGATAAATGTTTTTTCATTTTAGACTCCGTAATGATCTTTATTTAAGTTGAATGAACTTAACTTGCAAGTCCTGAACGATGTGTTCCAAAAGTCCTTGTTCGTCAGGATTTAAGTTATTCTTTGTTTTGGCTTTTAATGTCAAAAGTAATTCGATATTAAATTTGGCTAATGGCTTATCGACTTCCGTTTTCCCCGTTTGGGGATCGGGGGTGTGGCCCATCGCCATCAAGGAATTCGATGCGATTGACATGATCAGCATAGAAAATGTCGCTTGCATGTCTTGGGAATTGGTATGCGTCTGATTTTCGGTTGTCATCTGATTTCCTTTTTAGGGTTCAAAGCCCATTACGTTAATAAGTCTTTTCTTTAAGTTAGGTAAACCATGCGAGCGAAATCGCGACTGGTTCGTAATCGTCAGCGTCGAGAAAAATTCGCCGCCTTTTAAAGATTTAGTTTTATGAAAATGGAAGTGGTGAATTTTATTTATAAAATAACCCATTTCAAAAACCGACACTTGCGATTTCTGCATCGCTTTTAAATCCGCCTTTAACAGCTGCGAAGGGATTCGCATGATGAAAGTAAAAAAAGTAACGAACGGCGCCAGTAAAAAATTAAGGCCCCAAAAACCTTGTTCAAATATCGACAACACGCGAGGCATCAAAAACGACCTTTCGTTTAAGTGCGCTAGCAGAAAATGCGCTAACAATTTTCTCTCGCTCACGTTCAAGTGCTCAAGCAAAAGTTTGTTCACCATGACGTGCCCTTCTTGAGGACTATTTTTCCAGACGAGCGGCGGCGATGGCGTATTCGTAAAATGCAACATGACGCGGGACAAGTTGTACTCTTTTTTTAAGGATTGCAAAGCTCCCGAAAAACCCGAGGGATCATTTCCATCCCAGACTTTAACGTTGAGATGTTTTTTAAAAAGCGCAAGCCCACGATGTAGCGTTGCGTAGATAAGGGCTAAACTGATTAAAAAAGCCAGTAGCAATCCTCGTCGCCCGGCCAACTGAAATCCCGTTAAAAGAAGAAACAGCGTTAAGCCGACGAAAAAAACCCAGACTTGAGTCAAGGTGCGCATAGGAATTTATAATCCAACGAGTTGATATTGAAATCAAGACCATTTGTGACAGAATAGCCAACAAGGGGTCGCCAGAATCTGGCCGCCTTTGACGAGCCGTTGGGGCGAAATAAGGAGATAGAATGGCAGAAATTGACGTCATGGCTTTGAACCAAAAGGTCAAA
>CAXSEH010000098.1:5976-11246 GCA_964236345.1 uncultured Bdellovibrionales bacterium | reverse complement strand
GCAACGGCAAGAACAAGCTTAGAATCTAACCCTACCGTAGAAAAATTTAATTATCAGACGGAATCTTCAAAAATTTTGAACGTTCAGGATCCCCTCCCAAGCATTCAAAATGAGGATCTTCGTCTGATAGATTTAGATTCGTTTTTAGAAAACTCTGTCGGGTAAACCGGCAAACTGTTTTAGTGCCTCGGCCTTGGCCCCTCCTTGGCTGAGGTTCAAGTTTCTTTCTTGAACCCAACTATTTACCGCTAAATGTACGAACCTGCTTAATCAGAATTTCATTATTTGAATAAATTTTAAACTCCATATCGATCGCTAAATTCTTTTTTTGGCTGTTTGAAACGTATTTGCAATCGTAACCCGGAAAATAATCCGGGATGGCTTCGCAATATTTCATTTCAACGGAACGTCCAATTTCAGAAATTTTTAACATGTCTTCGCGACTTAAAATTTTCTCGGTCATGACGGGCTTATCGGGTGAAGGCTTAGCGTACTGCAAAAAGTTAATACCAATGAACGACACGGTCGCATCGAATGCTATGATGGCTAATTCCGACTTTGTATTTGGAATAGGATTTGTTACGAGGCCATTTCCTACCTGAGTGGAAAGTTGCTGGCCATAAACATTTTCAGTTCCTAAAACACGCGTGATCATGACCGAATTAGCGGTTATTTTTTGGCCTTTGCGAAACTTGTAAGACGTTTGAACAGAAAGTCCCATCGAGGCTGAATGATGATCGAATTTTTTGTAAGATCTTTCACGAACGGCTCGCACATTCCAAAGACTTGCGTAGGCACCTTTAATTGCACAGGCCAAACTTTTAGGGTGAACGGCCATTTCGGAAAGGCCCGTGTCTTCGTCGGTTTCCGCGACGTAAGCGCATTCGGAATTGGCATAATCTTCAATCTTTGAAATTGAAATCTTTGCCGAGTAGCTGTCATGTAGACCCGCGCCATTAAACCCTTTTATATCTTCCGCATTGCTGCTAGAGCGAATTTTTAGTTTATCTAAGTCTGTTCCCGGGTAAGCAGCCGCTACCTGCGACTTTAACTTCTGCAATTGCTGAAAGTCTTTTTCGTAAAGCTCTTTAGGAATTTGGCCTTTCAAAATTTCGGCTTGAATCAAAGAAACCAAATTTCTTCGTTCATCAGAGGCTAATGGTTTTGCGCCGTTCAAACCCATTTCGGCATCGATCAAGCGGTTAAGGGATTCACGTAAAACTTGGTTTCGAAGCATATTTAATTTCATAAACTCATTGTACTGCGAAAGCGGAAGTCCAAAACCCATGGGCGATAATCGATAGCCAAACTTCTTTTGTAAGGCGCTCCCCATTCCCGCGACCTTTGGATGCGCCAGAAAACCAAGACCGGCTACTTTACCTCCGTAGCTGCGACCTTTTTCTAAACATTTTTTAGGATTTTCTTTCGCGCACATTTCATCAAAACTGATCAGCTCGGTCGCGTCGACTTGGCCCACTTTGGTCCACGGTCCCGCAGTTCTTTTTTGATAGTCCGCAAAGACTTTATCTTTGCTGACTTCGTCGATTGTGTATCCGGCATAATCGACTTTCATTTTGATGGGTCTGCCGTCTAACAACTTTAATCTTTCAATTAATTTAGCATCACGAATAACCATGTTGGGGGTGCCGCGCTCTTTTGATTTTAAATTGACGTGAGATCCAACATCTTGATATTCGGTTGAAATAGTTCCGGCAACAACCGAAAGATCTAAAGGAAGCGAGTCAAAAACAGGAATGTCGAAAGGTTCAAGGTCTTCTTCGTTCTTTGGGAACACGCGCAAAAATCCGTAGGCTTCGCCAGGGTTTAGTCCAATAAAACTAATTCCTGACAGAATTTGTTCCATCGTGAAAGCTTTAATTCCTTGGGCATCAAGCCAGGGTCGTATTTCATCAACTTTCTGAGTCTCAGAATTAATCAAAATCGCAAGACGCTGACCTGGAATATTCATCGCTTTCGCAATTTCGTTCAGTGCGTACTGAGTCATCTTCGCGTCTATTAGATCCCGCTCGATGAATCGAACTCCGTAAAATAATGTGTCTTCGCCGTCCACATCAAGATGAAATTGCTGAACGCGGGCGTCGAAAAATTTTCTGTCCTGAATTGTTTTCGTGTAATAGGCCGAGTTGATGTAATCGGCTTCGGTCATTGAAAAATTTTTTAAAACCTTCTTCGCAAAATTATAATGAAAGACGGCTTCTTTCGGCGGAGTTACACATTTTGAATCTGGGCAGTAATTAGCGTTCAAAAAATACACCGTCGGCTTTTTCAGATCTCGATTATCGACTAGAAGTTTAACCGTGTGTCCTTGGCGTATGACTCCCGCAGAAATTTCCGCAATCGAATTAAACTCTTGCTCGGTCCGCAAGCGCGGTAATGATATTGTTTTTGCAGTCGCTATTTCGCTGGCCATTTTTCTTTGTGAGTATTCGGAATATTGAAAAGTGAGACTTTGTTTTTGGGAAAAGTGACTGCAGCCCAAAACAAGGACGAAAACAAAACTTAAATAAATGCTTTTCATGAAACCGCCTTAAAGCTTCTTTTCGGCATTTAACGCGGTTTAATTGAAGAAACAGATCAATTAGACGTTAGTCTGTTAATGCTCGTCCCGGCTTTCGGCCTCTAAAAGATCGCAGGCTAAATTTGATTTTTCATAGTCTTGGAAAAAGCCGGTGGATTCATAGTTTTTGGCCACTCCGTAAGGCGCGGCCACCTTGTTGAAGTAGCCAGGGGAATAACCAAAATCAAACCAGTTCTCTAAAGTCGTCTGGCCGAATAATCCATTTAGTTTTTCATTCTGGGCTGCCGCATTTTGAAATACGCGACCGGCGGCCAGCTCTTCAAGGATCGCCACGCCTGAAGAAAAATGAACCGAGGGCGGTAAGGCATCTATTTTAAGATCCCACGTTAAATGATCCGAATCAAGAATCAGCTTTTCCATTTGAACCGTGGCGACAAGATTCAACTTCGTGACGAAAGGGAATACGTAATACTCTGGAATAGACTCAAGCTGTTGATATAAGTACGCGTATTCATTTTTCGGAAAGCGAATTTCAAACCACGCGTTGATTCGGGCCGCGATGTTTTTACTTTCACAATTTCCAAGGCCTAAAGAATTTAGCCATAACAATGTTGAGGCCGGATGCGCTTTGTAAAAATTGGAATTAATTATTCTTCGACTTACGCTTTGGCCCCATAGATTTCCCAGAAAGTTTCCGACGCGATCGTTCGGGCGAGAAATATGTTTCGAACCGTCTTCGCGATAGGGCCAAACATTTGAAATTTCCGGGCGTTGATTTAAATATCGATACCTAGAATGTTTTTTCATTCCTTTAAGAAAGGATCTAAAGTTGTCTCCCTCATCGTTATTAAAAATTGTATCGTCATTTGTTCCGTACACGCCGGGCCAGGCACTGTAGCTTCCCCATATGGGGTGCCCCAATTCCCCGTGGCATGACATGCACAGCTGCGGATTTTTTTCAGAGATCAATGCCGTTTTATTCTTAAATTGAATATGTCTGAATTCCATCTCAAGAGTCTCTTGGTTGAACTGCATCGTCTCGACCGAATCGTAACCAGGTAGCGTCGGATCTCCGTTGAACGTAATAATAAGTCGACCGTCGTTGCCAAACACGATGGCCCGCGGATTTTTAACGGTGGACTGTTGCAAACTTCTAGACTCAAAAACTAAGGTGTAATTCGTTAAATAATCTTTTGGCAAAAGACGCAGTACGCTTTCAACCGAGTTCGGTTTCTTGTCTTGAATAAGCTTTTGTAAATCGCTAAAGGAAAATTCTTGGGCGATTGCGTGCGCAGAAGTACATAAAAGTAGTGCCATCATGATCAATGCGTATATAAACTTTTGCTTCATGCCACCCTCATCATCGCCGGCAGACCATTAGTGCGCGCGTCTTACGCTTGCGCCAAGTTTTGTTAGTTTGTTCTCGAGATCGTCGTAACCACGATCTAGATGATAAATGCGGCTCACTGACGTTTCGCCTTTTGCGACGAGCCCCGCTAAAACTAGCGAAGCGCTTGCGCGTAAGTCAGTCGCCATGACCGGCGCCGCCGACAAGCCCCCCGGGTTTCCTCGCACAACGGCTACTTGGCTTTTCGGCGTGATGTCAGCACCAAGGCGCATTAATTCGGTAACGTGCATAAACCGATTTTCAAATACGGTCTCGGTGATAACGCTGGTCCCATTTGCGACTGACATCAGCGCCATAAACTGCGCCTGAAGATCAGTCGGAAACAAAGGGTGAGGCGCAGTTGTAATATCGACCGCTTCCCAAGACTTTAGCGGAAACACTCGCATCGAGTTCGGAGTGACATCGATTTTAAATCCGCTTTCGCGCATTTTCATAATAAGGGATTCTAGATCTTGCGACTGGCAGTGCGTAACGGTGACGTCGCCGCCGGTAATGGCCCCCGCAATCAACAGTGTACCCGCTTCGATCCGATCGGGCATAATGGAATGTTTTGCGGGATTTAGTTTCGCGACACCTTCAATTTTAATGACGCTTGTTCCGTGGCCGGTGATTTTCGCTCCCATTTTATTGAGATAATTAGCAAGGTCTACGATCTCGGGTTCCTTAGCCGCGTTTTCAATCGTGGTTATTCCTTCGGCCAACGTCGCCGCCATTAATAAATTTTCTGTTCCACCCACCGTAGTTTTTTCAAAAAAAACCGTGGCGCCTTTAAGTTTTTTGGCTTTTGCCAGAACGTAACCGTCTTTTAATTCAATTTCTGCACCCAGGGATCGCATGGCATCTAAGTGAAGATCAATCGGTCGAGTACCGATCGCGCAGCCGCCAGGAAGCGAAACGACCGCTTCGCCGTATTTAGACAGTATCGGGCCAAGGCACAAAATACTGGCTCGCATTTTACGAACTAAATCATAGTGCGCTTCAAACGATTTTAACTTAGTGACTTGGACTTTGAACGTTGTGCCTTCGCGCTGGCTGGTGCAGCCTAAACTTTCTAAAAGTTGCGCCGTCGATTCAATATCTTGTAGCAACGGAACGTTATCAAATTGATGTTCACCTTCAGCCAAAAGGGTTGAAAAAAGAATTGGCAGCGCCGCATTTTTCGCCCCGCTTGCCGCAACTGTTCCGCTTAACACTGCTCCGCTTTTTATCAACATCTTATCCATAAATGAGATTCCTTTACTTAATTAGACCGTAATTATCGAACACATTTAAGCGTTCGATCAAGTCCTGATAGATCTTTGATGATCCGCACCTCAGAAAATA
>CAXSEH010000098.1:0-5876 GCA_964236345.1 uncultured Bdellovibrionales bacterium | reverse complement strand
ATTTTTTTATCTTTGAAAAATTGCACTGATTTTTCAAAAACATCTTTTAATTTCATCTTTAGCTGATCGCTTGTTTTTTAAGTGCTTCTGCTTGGAAGTTCGCAACAAGAGCGTCGATTAAATACTCAAATTGTCCGCTCATGACTTGGTCTAACTGGTGAATCGTTAAGCCAATGCGGTGATCGGTAATACGCGTTTGTGGAAAGTTATACGTTCGAATGCGCTCAGAACGATCGCCCGTTCCGATCTGATCCAGGCGGGCTTCCGAAGCCAGCGCCAAAACTTTTTCGTCTTCTAATTTTTGTAACTTCATTGCCAGAATTTGGAACGCGCGTTCTTTGTTTGAATTTTGCGATTTTCCTTCTTGGCAGTGAACTAAAATTCCGGTTGGTAAGTGATGTAGACGAACCGCCGATTCAGTCCGGTTGACCGACTGCCCGCCCGCGCCCGAAGCGCGCATGACGTCGATCGTAATATCTTTCATGTCGATTTTTATATCGTTGACCTGAGCTTCCGGAATCACCGCCACCGTCACGGTTGACGTATGAATGCGCCCGGCGGCTTCGGTTTTCGGCACACGCTGAACCCTGTGCACGCCAGATTCAAATTTCATTTTGGAAAAAACCGCTTCGCCCGAAATCATGGCGATGACTTCTTTGGCTCCGCCGACGTTTCCGTCGGTGTAGGAAATTAGTTCGGCTTTCCAACCCTGAGTCGAAGCATAACTTGCGTAACCCCGAAACAATTCATCGGCGAACAATGATGCTTCGTCACCACCCGCGCCCGCGCGAATTTCCAAGAGAATGTTTTTGTCATCGTTGGGATCCTTCGGAAGCAAAGCTAATTTCAAGGACTCTTGCAATTGCGGAATGGCGGCTTCAAGTTCCTTTAATTCTTCACGAATCATTTCTTTCATTTCTGAGTCTGATTCGTTCGTTAAAAGTTCTTTGTTTTCTTTTAGCGCTTTGGTTTTTATTTTATAATCACGGTAGAGAACGACAATTTTTTCGAGGTCTGAAAGTTCTTTCATCAAGGCCCGGTATTTTTTTTGGTCCGCGGCGATATCGGGGCGCTGAAGTGAAAGGTTCACTTCTTCATAGCGCGATTCAACTTGATCTAACTTCGAAAACATATTGGCTTCCCTTAAGGTGTGGACTCAAAAAACAAAAGCGGCCGTGAATGCGCCGCTTTCTTTATTTGCTCTTTGTGCAAGAGCCAAAAATGTAAATCTATTTTGCTGCTGGTGCTGCTGGCTTTGCGTATTTCTTTTTGAAACGGTCAATGCGACCTTCAGTATCCATAATACGTTGTTTTCCAGTGTAAAATGGGTGAGACGCTGCCGAAATTTCAACTTTCACTAATGGATACTCTTTGCCATCAGTCCAAGTTGTTTTTTCTTTAGAATCGATCGTCGTCGTACCTAAAAATGAGAAGTCGCAAGACATGTCTTTAAAAACGACCGTTCTTGTTTTAGGGTGTAGTCCTTCTTTCATAAGCTTTCCTTTATATATTGATTTCAAAGACTTAGGTGATAGCATAACGCAAGGCTAGAGCTCAAGAGAAAAGCATTCAGATGACGGATTAATTTCGGGCCTTCTGGTTTAAACAAGACGGGCTCTAAACCCCTCATAATTTTTAATTTATTTAGTAATAACGTGAGTTTAGGTGTGAAATGAGAACGGCTGTGGTGATCGGCTCGACCGGGCTGATCGGAGAAGAACTAGTAGAAAAACTAGCCCGCCAGGGTTCGTGGGAAAACGTATTAGCCATCGGGCGCCGTTCGAAAACTTGGGCGAATCCCAAAATTCGAACCCTGCAGTTTGATTTCGGCAACTGGGGCGAGCTTGAACTGCAAATCACCTCTTACGCGGGAAGATCAAACTTAGACTTCTTCTGCTGCCTAGGCACCACCATCAAGGCTGCGGGATCCGAAGTGGCCTTCCGGAAAGTCGACCTTGAACACGTCGTCGCTTTCGCCATCTTAGCCCAACGTTGCCGGGCGGCCACGTTGTTGGTGGTTTCATCTTTAGGTGCGGATTCAACATCTGAGACATTTTACAATCGAGTAAAGGGCGAAATGGAAACGGCCGTCTTACAAAGATTTTCGGGGAAATTACACTTCTTTCGGCCCAGTTTACTTTTGGGGGATCGAAAGGAATTTCGTTTAGCGGAAAGATTGGCCATGATGTTTGCCCCGGTAGTGACGCCTTTACTTATCGGAAAATATTCGAAATACCGGCCGATTGAATCTAGGCGCGTCGTTCAAGCAATGATCGTCGTGGCCGCCAAAATAAAGTCAGCTTCTACGGTCATCGAGAACGAAGAGATCTTTTCGCTTTCGACGTAGTCTTTACTGACACATGGGACTGGTTGGATTTACTTCGCATGTGCAGAGTAAATTTTCTGGAGCGACATCGCATTTGACGCCGGTAAAAATTAGGGTTTTATTTCCGACTGATACATTTTCGATGTTCAAATTTGTTTTGTACATCGACAGGTGCACGCCTTTGACGCTGCCATTCGTATCAACAGAATCAAATGTTCCCTGTTGAGTGCCGGCTGCAAATCTTAAATTAGTAAGTGCCGGAGTTGCGGGATCGATTACCGGCTTACCACCTGAAAAAGAAATAGAAACTGCATTGCCATTTTTAGAAAGGGTTGCATTGGCGAATTGACTCCCTTTGTCGCCGATCATGAAAGTGCCGGTAAACTTTCCTAATGCCGCATCTGGAATGTCCAATATTTCGCCGGCCGCACTTGCTTTGTTATCGCCTTGAGTAATTCCATTTCCGGATTTAGTGCAAGACACAGAGCTTAGTATAACTGACGACAGAATCAGAATTTTGAAAAGTTTTGTTACAACCACTAGTTACCTCTTTTATATATAAATTTATACTATTCAGAAACTTCGAGGTTTGGAACCAAAACCGAACTTAACTTTAAGCATTGCTGTTCGCTGGCAAGGATAAGGGTTATGTTTTCTTTGTCCGACAACTTGATATTTAAATTAAGTTGGTTATTTTCATTGAGCTCTGCTTGCGAATCATCAACGGTGATTTGGCCCGGCGTTAATTTTTTTAACACTTCAATGACCGAAGTTACTTTTTCAGGGCAACCAACGTCTGATTCGGGCATTCCTAACCAAACAACCTCATTTTCATAGATCATTTTTGATAGAAAAGTAAAATCTTTTTTGACCAAATCCGGGGACATTTTAGTTTTGATATCTGCGGTCGTGTAACAGGCTTTTCCTTCAGCTAATGCGTAAGTTTCAATGTACGCATCAAGAACGTGTTGTGAGTCACAACTAACGGGGCCTAAATAGAAATCCCAAGCTTTAATTTCACGGGCGAACTTAAGAAGTTCGATGGCTTTTGGCTTATCCGTTTTTGCTATGTGCTTTGCGATGTCCACAACTAAGTCAGCGTACATGCCTTCCTTGCGAAACGGAGGATTATTTTCAAGCGCAAAATACACGTCTTTACAGTTCTCCGCATTCTGGCGGTACTCTTGCTCGAGGGCCGCGTTGTCTTGCAACTTCGCAAGCTTATTGGCAGATGTTTGGCATTCGGCCTGTAGCTGCGAAGAAATTTCTACGCCGCCTTCAAACTGGTCTTGCGATAAAAGATCACCCGATAAAATGTCGCGTGATTGTAATGATTTGATTTTGCTGAGACCAAAAAATGAAATTACCCCGACGATGATTAGCGCGGAGACAGAACTGATCGCGAAAATAATTTGGCTTTTCTTTTTTTTCGCAGACTCTTGCTTCTGATCATCTTCTGGATGCTTCAATCTTTATCCGTTCATACTTTTCAAAAAGTCGCTGTTCGTTTTTGATCTTTCAATTTTATCCATCAAAAATTCCATAGCGTCGACCACGTTCATCGGTGCTAACACTTTTCGTAAAATCCAAAGACGGTTTAAATCCGTTTTGTCGATCAAAAGATCTTCTTTACGAGTACCCGACTTATTTATATCTAAGCATGGGAAAATACGCTTTTCCATTAATTTTCGATCCAAATGAATTTCCGCGTTACCCGTTCCTTTAAATTCCTCGAAAATGACTTCGTCCATGCGTGAACCGGTGTCGATTAAGGCTGTCGCGATGATCGTTAGAGAGCCGCCCTCTTCAATATTACGGGCCGCTCCGAAAAAACGTTTTGGTTTGTGTAGGGCGTTTGAGTCTACACCGCCCGATAAGATCTTTCCCGACGGAGGAACGACCGTATTGTAGGCGCGGGCTAAACGCGTAATTGAATCAAGTAAGATAACGACGTCGTGCTTGTGTTCGACTAATCGTTTGGCTTTTTCAAGAACCATTTCCGCAACTTGTACGTGACGAGTTGGTGGTTCATCGAAAGTAGAACTGACTACTTCACCTTTAACGGTTCGTTGCATGTCGGTTACTTCTTCCGGACGCTCATCGATTAATAAGACAATCAGCTTAACTTCGGGATGATTTGTTGTGATCGCGTTTGCGATATTTTGCATCAAAACGGTTTTACCGGTTCGCGGGGGCGCAACGATCAAAGCTCTTTGACCCTTACCTAATGGAGACATCAAATCAACAATTCGGGTCGTCATCTCGGTTTGGATATGTTCAAGTTTCAACATTTTTTGCGGATAAAGCGGCGTTAGATTGTCGAATAATATTTTGTCTTTGCTGCCTTCAGGAGATTCATAGTTCAACGAATCTACTTTGATCAAAGCGAAATAACGCTCGCCTTCTTTTGGTGGACGAACGGTACCGGTCACTAGATCACCCGTTCTTAAGCCGAACTTTCGCATTTGCGAAGGAGAAACGTAAATATCATCTGGTCCTGGCAGATAGTTGTAATCCGGAGATCTTAAAAATCCGTAGCCATCTGGAAGAATTTCTAGAACTCCTGATCCGTAGATATCCCCTAGCTTGGCCGCGCGTTTCAAGATCTCGAAAACCATATCTTGGCGGCGCATTCCGGCCGCATTTTCAATTTTAAGCTTCGAAGCTAGGTCGGTCAGAACTTGAATATTTTTAGATTTTAAATCTTTCGAGTTCAGCCAGCTTTTTTCTTCTTCGTTTAAGTTGATATCGGCTAAGTCGATATCATTGTCGTGATGCGACTGAGCGGCTTGCACTGCGGGCTGCTGATCTTGGTCATCGCGATTGTTACGATCGAATCTTTCACGAAAATTATCACGTCTTGGATTATTGTTGTTGTTATTATTATTATTGTTGCTGTAACGATTTTGATTATTATTGTTGTTGTTACGGTGATTATTATTGTTGTTGCTTTGACCGCCGCCGCCTCCTGCGCCACCGCCGCCCGAATTATTGTTGCTGAACTTTCTAAATTCGCGACGAGGGGGTTGATCGTGCTGCGGGTGATTTTGAGGTTGCGGTACTGAGTTTGCTTGAGGCGGAGTGATCGGTTGCGCCGTTACCGGTTGCGGAGCCGCCGGTTCAGGAGTCGGTGCTAGGGGCGGCGCTGACTGGGGAGGCGTGGGAAAGGTAGTAACGGCAATTTCGGCTGCCGGTGCTGGAGGAGAAGCGTTTGTTTCTGTTTGAGATTCTTCAGTAACCGGCTTACGGGTTCTTTTTTTAGTTGGCTCGATGACAACTTCTTTTTTAGCCAAGAGGGGCTCCTTTTGATGATTCCGCGTGCATTTAATTAAGTTAGTTTAATGGGTGGGATATCGACTTTCGATAGTTTGGTTGGATAACTTAAATATGTCGCTGACTAACGCCAAAGTCAATTTATTCTGTTTGGCCGACCCAAATTGAGAATTCCTTAACTTTTTCCAAGACTTAGCCGATAGGTCTATTAACCCACCAGGATAATATTTGGAGGTCTTTAGATGGAAACGATGAAAACTCCTGCACCCCGAACGCC
>CAXSEH010000097.1:0-11389 GCA_964236345.1 uncultured Bdellovibrionales bacterium | reverse complement strand
AACCTCGGCGCCTTTCATCATCAGTTTGAGACAATGTCCGTGTCGATAAGTACGACACTTTACAAAACAAAAAATAAAGTAGAAGAAATTCAAAAAACTAGCCGAAGATATAGGTATGAGCACATCGGCAGATCACAACGTGAGAGTATTCGAAACCTTCGGAAGCTATCTATTTTTAAAACGACTCGCTGCCGGCGGCATGGCCGAAGTGTTCTTAGCGCGTCCCGCAACCCAAGGTGGTAACGGCCGCGTGCAGGTTGTGAAACGTATTCTGCCTCATGTTGCGAACAGTCCCATCTTTTTAAACATGTTTCAGACCGAAATTCAGGTCATCATGGGTTTTAATAATCCGCACACGGTTCAACTACACGATTCAGGCGAATATGGCGGGCAACCTTTCATCGCGATGGAATACATCGAAGGTAAAAACTTAAAAGAATTGATCGCGAAAGTCGCCGAACAGAAACAGCATATTCCGGTACCAACCGTATTAAGTCTGATCGCGCAAGCCTCGGCTGGCTTAAGCTACGCCCATAATTTTGTGAACAAGGTCACCGGCGAAACCGTCAACGCGATTCACCGGGATATTTCTCCGCACAATCTTATTCTTTCTTATGAAGGAAATTTAAAAGTCATCGATTTTGGCATCGCGAAGGCCGCAAGTTCGATGGCCGAACAAACTCGGGTTGGAACCATCAAGGGAAAAACCGCCTACATGTCGCCCGAGCAGGTGAACGGACAAGGCCTTGATGTTAGGTCGGATATTTTTGCGTTAGGCATCGTCGCTTGGGAGCTTCTGACCCTTCAACGCCCATTCACCAAAGAGGGCGACAGTGAAGTAAACATCATCGCGCGCATTGATAATTGCGATGAGACGATCGTTCCGCCATCTCAATTTAATCCCGATGTTCCCAAAGAAGTAGATGATATTATTCTAAAAGCTTTGCGGAAAAATCCTGACGAGCGCTACCGCACGGCCAGTGAATTTCAGGTGGCCCTCAGAAGCGCGCTTTTAAAACTAAGCCCGAACTATTCGTATGATGACACCGGAAAAATTGCGCGCGCATTGTTTGCGACGGAAATTCTAGAAGAACGAAAAGAACTGCAGATGTTAAACATGCAGGCGCAAGCCTCTTTATACATTGCGCAGGCGAACGATAAAACTATGGTCGTACCGTCGGATCGAAATAGCGGACTGAATACTCCATTTAAACATTTACGCTCGGCCGATCCTGAAGATGCAAGCGGCCACATGGATATTCGTCTGACAAAGATCGAATCCATGATTAAGCAAAAAGCTTCAACTCGCCATTACTTGTTGTTCGCTTTTTACATTATTTCGTTGATCGCACTGAAATTAGATAACCAATATTCGATCTTTAATTTGTTTTTTCGCGAGTCAGAAGCCCGCGCGACCGCCTCGTTGAACAATGAACCCGCAAAGAATTACGCAGCCAATGCGAAGGGCGCCCGGCAGCTACCGCAAGTGCAGCCGGCGCCGCGCCAACCGGCTTCTATCGGGCAAATGGCCGAAGCCTCGCCGGTGGCTCCCGTTAAGGCGCACCGTAAAGCTCCTCAGAAGAAAAAACGCCACTAATCCACATCTAAGTAGCGCCAGCCGCTTTGCCTCCAACCGGAGCCCCGTCACGGACTTTCAATCACCGCCTTTTCTGTCTCATTTCAAGACGTTTACTATTCACAATTCGGTAACACCTTCCCCCCGATAAGTTATGTAAGAAGAATAACGAAGACCGGGAGGCCTTATGCAACAAATTGAAAACCCAATGATCTTGACGACGACAAATTGTGAAGTGAATGACTTGCTCCGATTTCAAATCGAGCGCACTTTGGCGCAACAGATATCAGAGCTACCAAGCCACGCCGCCATGAATATGAATATTTCAAAAAATAATGACTTGGATTGGACCTTCGATTTATCACTACGCTACAACCGCGGCCACGTTGCACTTAAAAAAACGGCCCGCTCACTGTCAGAAGTGATTGACCAGGGATTAACCGAGTTCACCCGAAATTTGCAAATGCATAAATTTCAGCTGGCGATTGAAACTTTTCATTTTGATAAAACCGCCGAATACGATTACTACACGGAAGTCAGTACTGAATCTTACGCTCAACCGAAACGACCACTTTCAATTTTAATTGTTGAGGACGATCCCGCTGCGGCCCTTGTGCTGCAATCAACTTTGAAATCTTTAGGTTGTGAAGTTGATCATTGTGATCTACCGGAATACGCTTTGGCGGCGCTGCAAAATCACCGCTATGATCTCCTGATTTTAGATTGGAATTTACCTTACATGAAGGGTGGAGATTTTTTAAAAGAAGCTGATCAGCAGTTAAAAAAGGCTGACCGTCCGGGACTTCCCGTTCGGCAAGTTCCGGTAGTGATTTGCACCAGTCTTCCCTTACAAGAAATTACGCTACCGCCCGTTTCACACTTTTCTTTCTACAATCATTGGCATAAAGGTTTACCCTTTTCATCGATCTTTGGCGCCGTCGATGAAACGACAAAACAAGTTCTGGCGCGAAATTTAAAGGCGGCTTAAGATTTTAGGTAAGGCCCAGATCTCGGAGGGGATCTGGGCCTTCATTTTTGCGGCGCTCGGGGAATTTGTCTACAGGAACAGTGGTCCCCGGCGAATCATTCAACTATAAAACTGGCCCCTACATTGCTTTCTCTATTATTAATTAGACATAACGAGTTCCCGCCTTAAGCGGGTTCTCGGAACGTACCAACGGTGGGACGTTTGCCCCGGAATCCATGATAACCCTAATCATCGATCCGGGTTTTTTTATTGAGGAGACCTCATTAAAGTGGGATCAAAATGTTTGACGTAACGACCGGGCTCGGTTTGCTTGCTGGTTGCATGACCGCCTTTTGCACCGTTCCCCAAATTGTTCAAATTTGGAAACGGCACTGCGCAAAAGACATATCGTACTTAATGTATCTGGTTTTAGCCACGGGCGTTTTGCTTTGGATTGTTTACGGCTTTTTGAAATCAGATTGGCCGATTATCATTACGAATTCTTTTTCGCTTTGTTTAAACCTAGCGATGCTTTTTTCAAAGTATTACTTAAGTCGCCAGCAAAAGGGATAGGTCAAAATGAGCCCCGCTTTAAATGCCTCGGCCCAAAAAATTTTACAGGAACGATTCGGATTTCAATCGCTACGCCCCGCCCAAAGCGAAGTCATCAGTTCGGTCCTTAGGCGCCAACACACCTTGGCATTGATGCCAACCGGTGCCGGAAAGTCTTTGTGCTTTCAGTTACCGGCAATGATGCTTCCGGGTAAAACGTTGGTCGTGACCCCTTTGATCGCGTTGATGAAGGACCAAATTGAACATCTTGATAAGCTGAACCTTGGAACTTCTGAACTGAACAGCACTTTAAGTAAGCGCGAACAAGATGAAAACATTAAGATGCTTAGCGAAAGCCAGACCGAATTTATTTACGTTACGCCAGAACGCTTAACGAACCCCAGTTTTCTTGAATCCCTCCAGAAATTAAAATTTGATATGTTAGTGATCGACGAAGCCCATTGCATCAGCGAATGGGGTCATGATTTTAGACCGGCTTACTTACAGATTCGGGATGCCTGGCAGGTCATCGGAAAGCCGCAAATATTAGCGCTAACCGCAACCGCAACTCCGGCGGTGATCGATGATATTAAGAAGCAACTGGGTCTGAGCGAAATGAATGTGATTTCTTCAGGTATATTACGAACAAACCTTCATTATGAAGCCGTCCACGTTGAAAAAGAAAATGAAAAACCGCAAAAGGTTTTACAATTACTTCAGTCTTTAAAGGGACCGGGAATTATCTATTGTTCAACCGTGAAGAGTGCGGTCGAATTGCAAAATTTCTTAACCGAGCATAATATCGATACGGATTTGTATCACGGTCGACTCAGCGCCGGTGAACGCACCGAAAACCGGCAACGTTTTATGTCATCTGACGATCGGATCATGATCGCGACGAACGCTTTCGGTATGGGGATCGACAAGCCGAATATCCGCTTCATACTGCATTTTCAGTTTCCTGGTTCCCTTGAATCTTATTACCAAGAATCGGGCCGCGCGGGGCGGGACCTGCTTCCTGCCCGTTGTATATTACTTTACTTGAAACAGGACAAAAGGACGCAAAGTTTTTTTCTGGCCGGAAAATATCCTTGCGCCGATCAATTAAAGAAGCTTTACGCTTTCTTAAAAACTTATGAAGGCCCGATCGATGAAACACAACTGACGCTTGAATCTTCGATCGCGAAAAGTAAAGTGAAGGTACTGCTTTCCCTGCTACGTGAAGAAAATATTATCTCACAATCTGTTAAAGACTTTCGACTGTTAAGAAGAGATTTAACCGACGTTCAACTTGAAAATTTGATGAACATTTACGAAAGTAAAAAAGAAAAAGACTCTGAAAAACTAAAGCAAATGATCATTTACGCCCAGTCCGCAATGTGTCGCTGGAAAATGTTAGCCGACTATTTTGACAGTAAGGTTGAATTTGAAAATTGCGATAACTGTGATAATTGTAAAAAAGAAGCTTCCCACTTAACTTAGTATCTTGAACTTTGGCGCCTTGGCTTTCTTTTCTTACGACGCGGTTGCGGCCTTTTTCTAGCAAAGCCACCATTCTGAACGGCAACCGAAGCGGCTTCGGCCAGGGCCTGGTGCAGTTTCGCAATGCGCGTCATTTCTTTACGCAGTAATTTTTTATTTTCGCTATAAGGTTCGGTGATTTTTTTTTCAAGACCCGCGTAAGTTTTTAATTGAGCAAACCCCCATGCCGGGTGCTCACGCGTTTGCCGTTGGGATTCGAAAATTCGGTTGTGTTCTTTTTTTAAAAGTCCCGATCCGATTTTTAGTTCTGAGAAGCTCACCTCATCGTATTTTTTAAGCGTAATCAGCACTTGCAAATGTAGTTTTTCAAGCGCCGCCGAATCAGCCTCGGTGTAAGCCGTTTGAATCTTCTTCCAAAGTCGATCGAGCCAGCTTTTTTTCGTCGTCACGAAATCCGGCGGCAACTTATCGGGATGAACCTTCAGCATAAGCCTGCGATAAAGAATTTTAGCAAGCTCGACATTTTCAGGCTTGTCGTCACGTCGACGTTTTTTATCGGCAAGGGGGCCTTCGAAATGCGCCGAAAAGTCGAACTCGTCATCTTCGTCCACCCCCGCATCTTCACGGGCCTTGTTACCTGCTCGTTCTAAAAATGCGTCAAGGGTCACGCCGAATTGTGATTTAAAACCTTCGTTAAAAGTTTTTTTGACCTTTGCGGGCGCTAAATTCCAAATTCGTAAAATCAAATCGTAGCGGTAAGTTTCGATGCAAATGCCCACGCATTCGACTAAGAAATAAAGCGCTTCATCGAAGTCTTGCATCAGTTGCTTAACTTTCTTATCGCTGAGCCGCTCAAAGAATTGAAGACGTTCTTCGTACAGACCGCGAGCGTCGGTTATTTTTTCTTCACGAGTTCGAGGATCTTCCGTACCTTCTTCTTCGTCGTTTGAAGAGTCATCGCCGTGAATTTGCTCGTGAAGGCCGGCATCACGGGCGAATCGAATTTCATCGATTTTTTCTTTTTCGGCTTTTGTACCCTTTTGGTAAAGCTGCTCTTCCAAGATCATCAGGTGATAGGCCTGCGGCAAAGAAATGTTTAAGTCATCTGCGGTGTAGACCACCCAATTATGAAACGTGATCATCTTTTTGTACTGTTCTTGAAGAATTTCGATATCGGCTTGATGTTTTTGTAAAGTTAAAGATGACCAATCGTTAAAAAGTTTTAAGTCATGCTCTTGAAATTTCTGAATTTCGATTTCTAAATTCTCGATTTTTTCATGCCAAGATTCAAGCTCTTCAATAGCCTTACGGAGTAATGGAATTTGATCAACCAGCACAAGATTTTTCACAGTTGCTGAATTTAGCCTGGCCCCCCGCATTTGTAAAGACATCGGCGCATTGCCCATGTCACGCGGCAATCGTTATCAAACGTACTGGTCAAGTAAACCTTAAGTTAAGGCTTTTTACGACGGGAATAAGACACCAGTAAAAGAATGAAAGTAAGGCCCACAAGTCCCATTCGTGTGGCCATCCTGCGGAACGCTTCTTGGTCTTGGTTTTCTTTGTCGGCTACTAGATTTTGAATACCTAACGGGATTTTTAGCGGAGCCGCATCATAAGGGGGGCCGCGAAAAAGATCTAAGAGCTCGGTCTTCTTCAGCCAGCGTTCGCTTTGGATTTTTTCGGGATCAAAGGAAAAACTTCTTACCCACTTCACAATCTGATCTTCTAAAAACTTCATGGCGGTTTCGGAGTCGGCATGCGGAAACGTGGTCATATACATTGCACCTTTTTGCCTTTGATCAAGGCGACACCCACATCGCTATGAACAGAAAAAGAAATATGATTTGGATCTGTATTCATCCGGGTGACCTTGACGACCCACGAAAACTGATCCTTCAACAAGGTAAATTCTGGTGACTTTATAAATTCGACCGTCACCGTTACGTTTTGGCTGGTCCTATACTCGTTAATTTGGAAAAAACTTTGCTGAGCGTCCAGAGCTTGTTCATTCGTGAACGGTCTCAAAATTCCGTCACTCAGATCAAAAAAATAAACCGAGGTTTTCCAGCACCGGTGTGCGGGCATTATTTCGGATTCATTCACCCAATTATTTTCAGAAGTAGAATCCTTTGCCGAAATTAAAAATTCTTCTATCCGACATTTTGAAGAGGGTTCGGCAAGTAAAATTTCGCGTAACTGCGTAGAGAAATCGGCTTCGGGAGCCATCGGCAAATTCTGTGCGAAAATTTTGTTCGTCACGAAGAAACTAAAAATAAAAACGAAAAAATAAAAATTCATTCCGAAGCTTTAAGTTAAAGTCATAATCATCGGCTTACCGCGCGTAATGACGATCGTGTGTTCGTACTGCGCGGTGAAGTGCCCAGGATTGACGAGCGTCCACCCGTCTCCGCTATCCACCACGTTGCGCGCGCCGTTTGAAACGAAGGGTTCAATCGTAATGACCGTACCTTCCTGCAAAACCCGACGATCTTTTTTATCGTAGTATCCTAGAATCTGATCCGGGGCTTCGTGCAGCCAACGGCCAACTCCGTGACTGCAAAGATTTCGAATGACCGAAAGACCGTTAGCGCGGGCTTCATTTTCCATGGCCCGGCCGATTTCGTTTAATTTATTTCCGTGAACGCAGGCTTCGATGCCTTTCCACATTGTCGACATCGCCACTTCACAAACTTTCTTTTTAACCGGAGTGACCGGAGGAATAATGAACGATCCACCCGTGTCTGCGAAATAGCCATTCTTTTCGGCCGAAACATCAATATTGATAAGGTCTCCGGCCCGCAGTTTTTTTGCCGCGCTCGGGATTCCGTGGGCGGCCTCGTGATTCAAGCTGATGCAAGTGGTCCCAGGAAAATTGTAAACCAGTTTCGGTGCGGACTTCGCGCCGTGAAGATCCAAATAGGTTTTGCCAATTTCGTCTAATTCTAGGGTCGACATTCCGGGTTCTAATTTTTTAGACATATGGTCTAGACAACGCGCGACGATTGCGCCGATGGCTTTTAACTGATTTAGATCTTCGATCGAGGATATAGACATAACTTCATTTTGGCAGATTTCCGAAAGATCTACAAGATAATGGCAGATCGTTATTTTTTTCCAGTCCTGCTAAAGTAGGCTAGCCACGCCGAAGCGACGATGGGAAGGGCCATGATTGCGGTAGCCGGACGAAGTGGAATGATGATGAAGCTAAGCACCGTGACCGCAACTAAGGTGGGCATGATCCAGCCAGCGTCCCACGTTGATTCCCGTAAAATTGCGTTACGATTTACTAAAGGTATTTCTGCGTGAGATTGAAAATCGCTTAAAAAATTTTGAAAATCAATTTTACCTTTTCCGAAATTACCGGGATTCATCGTGATCTTTTTTTGCTCGTTAAAATAAAAAGTTATTACGGGGTTTGGACCCAAGTGATCTAATTGAAACTTCGTTATCTTATCGTAGTAAATGTCGCCATAAATTTGTGACTGAAATCCCCAAGACGTCATCGTGATTTGTTCTTTATCGCTGATCCACGGAATCAGGCAAGCTAGGATTATAAGTGCAACGCCTACGATGACGGGCACCGCAATATCAACTGGGAAATCTAAGCTTACGCCCAAAGCAATGATAACAATCACAAGCAAGGCGGCCCCTAGAGTCTTCTTCAAATTCAGTAGGGTGAAGTTATAAATTATTGGCATTAACATGATGTTGGCAGATTTATTCAAGGTCTACAAGGTGGGTCAAATGCGAATCTTCGGATAAAACAAAGGGCCGGCGATAGCGCCGGCCCTTTCAATTATTCTAGGTCTCTAGAAATTAGTATCTTTTAGTCGGATCAACCGTTGTAGAAGTTGACGAAGATCCCATCGATGAACCCGTCGTTCCCAATGTTGATCCGGTCGTTCCCATTGGACGAGAAGTCGTGTCATTGTGGTCAGACCCAGAAGCCTTAACTTCGCTAGAAGAGGCGATGTCTTTTGCACCCGTTTGCTCTAAGATCTTTTTCGCGCGTTCAGTTTCTTCCGAGTTCTCAGAGTGAACTGATAAAAGAATGCCGCCGTCTTTCACGAAAGATTCGTAGCGTTTTGCTTCATACTCAGGAATTCCCATTCCAACTAAAGCACCCGTCAAACCGCCAACCGCTCCGCCGATACCAGCACCCGCAAGGGCCGCCATGATCGGGCCCGCAGCGATGAATGGACCAACGCCGGGAATCGCTAATGCACCGATACCAACTAACCAACCAAGACCCGCGCCAACAACTGCGCCCGTAGTTCCGCCCGTAGTTGCTCCTTCTGGAGCTTTAGTATCTTTTTCGTGCGCGAAATCTTGAGTGCTATCGCTTTTCGGCATAAGCACTGAAATGTCTGAGCTAGAAAATCCGCCGGCTTTTAATGAATCAACTGCTGATTCAACGCTTTGACGGCTTTTGTAAATACCAAATACTGATTTTTTATCGTTCATAAATTCTCCTCGAATTTTTTTGTTTTTGTTCTGCTTCTATTGACTTAAAATGACTAAAAATTAATTTGTCTTAACGTTGACTTGATTTTCAACTTTTTGAACGCCCGCCACTTTTTTGGCTAAAGCTTCAACTTTAGATTTTTCGGTGTCGGAGTTAACCGGACCTTTTAAAACAACCGAACCATTGTTCGTGATAATTTTCACGTTGTGGGCGTTAGTTGATAAAGATTCATCTTTAACGATGGCTTGGCGAATCTGGCGAGTGATTTCTACGTCACCTTTAGAATTCGATTGTGATTCTGCAGTCTTCTCTTGATTCGCGGGATGTTCATTCATTTTTGAGTTATCAACTTCGCTGCCTTTTGCTGGTGAAGGCGGAACTGATTTATCAGTGGCTTTATCCGCAGCGTACGAAACCCCAGTGATGAGAACGGTCGCGCACATTGCGCAAAGAACTGCCATATTTTTTTTCATTTTATTCATTTCTGTTTTCCTTTGGTTACTGTTGACGTGTTTGTTAAAACGCAGAGTACGTTTGCAAGCGTCGTTCCAGGAATTATCAACCGTGATTTCAGGAAACTAGGAATAGAATGTAGAGTTTTTAACTAAGAAGTGGGAATAATTCCCCAAAAGAAAAAACCCACGTCGATAATTAGATTTCGACGTAGGCATTGAATCTAAGCAGCTATTTGAACTAGCCTCTGACCTAGCCCCAGCTGGTTCCGGCTTTTTTAATGAAGTCCCAAGGCTCGCCGATTTGCGATAAGTTGTAATTTGCGCCTGCATACCAACTATCGGTATTTTTAAGAACGTGTCCGTAACCCTTCGTTAACGTTTGCGCTTCTGAACCGCCCCGAGTTATTTCGTAGGCCGCTTTAGGTATATTAAACGCGTAGAAGATCGATGCCCATAGGCGATTGATTAAATCTCCTTCGAACTCAGTGTCTCCGGTGTAATCCATTCCGGTTCCGCCTTTGTCACGGTTTCGTAAATCAACAAAGTTACCCGTACTGATTCGTCCGCCGGCAGATCCAAGAAGAACCGTGGGAATCGAAACGTTTTGGTGCGCGCACTTGTGTTCGTGGGTCCACATCATAACCGAATTATCTAGCAAACCACTTCCGCTCCGCATTGGATCGGCCGTAGTTCGTAGTTTTTCGCCGAGGTAACCAAAAAAGTTTTGCGCAATTAAACTATGGATACTGACAAGGCCATCCTGCCCTTCATTTGGAGCTTGCGGATTTGGTGCGTGCGATAGCGGATGCCACTGCAATCCATTGGTGTCGCCGGCATAGACCGTCGCGATGCGGGTCATGTCTGACTGAAAACCAAGAACGATGATATCGGCTAGCGCGCGTAAACTTGATCCATCATCACGCCATTGATCCGATACTCCTGCAGGTTTCTGCACGTTCCCGATCAGAGGAACCGGTCCAGAGTAATCATTGGATGCTTTCTGGGCTAGATCAAAAAAACTGTCTAAAGTTTTTTTATCTTCGCCAGAAAGAAATTTAAATAAAGTTTTTCCCGCTGGCCAAAATTCGTTGACCAAATTAAGTAATGGATTTGTCGAGCTTTGGTTTGCGCCTTGCTGCACAGAACCGAATAGATAATTAAAAGCACCCGAAGTGGAATTCAAAACATCCTTAGGAATCACGGGACTGCTTGGATTAAAATAGTCGTCGCGGCCCCACGATGCGGATGAATACGCCGACGACACGTTTAATTGTCGACGACGTCCCGAGATACTTGATCCGTAGATTCCATTATTTCCGGCGTAGGCAAGGACTTGGTCAAACGTCGGAAAATCCGTGTCGATTTTTCCGTTCAAAGTTAACTGGTCAGATACCGGTGGATAATTCGTAACGTTACGACAAAATGCACCGTGAGTAAGACCACGATGATGACCCCAGTAGTTGCTGCCATCAACGCCCGCGATTAAATTCATGTAAGGAAATAAATTTTGAAAACTTGAATTAAGAACCGTCGAAATTCCATTCGATCCTGCCATCGCCGCTATATTTCCCATGCGCGCAGTTTGACCCGGATAAAGTTGAAATGGAGTGGTCGGTAAATTAGTACCTAACCAATTCTTATGTTGCAATCCTCCGAGTGGGGTAAAGAGCTGAACGTAACGAAGCGGCGTATCGGTGGCGGCCAAGGCCCGCTCTGCAAACACCGTTAGTAAAGATGGTAAAAAGGGTAAGGCGACCGTTAGGCCTCCGACCGATTTCAAAAACATGCGTCTTGATTTTAAGTCGACTTCAACGTGCGTCGCGCGACTTTCTTTTAACTTCATAAAAATTCCTTTCAATCCGCCGCTTTGATGCGTGCAAAATCAGGGT
>CAXSEH010000096.1:133-11450 GCA_964236345.1 uncultured Bdellovibrionales bacterium | reverse complement strand
ATAAATAAATGGGAATGGGGAAAACGTGAAAAAGCAATTACAGAAAAAATCAAAAATCGAGATCGAACAATTAAACGATCTACCAAAAAAAGAAACTTTCGAAAATTTACATGAAGCAAAGCCAGTTACACGTCGTGATTTATTAGCGACGGGCCTAATCGGTTTTTCGGCATCAATGGTTTTACCATCGGCGCTAACATTGCTGGCTCCGGAACGCGCCCTTGCGGCCGATCCTATTTGTGGAGTCGTCGGCGGCGGCAATATGTCCGTCTACATCAACGTAAAAGGTTCGGGCGGAATGGCCATTTCTGCAAATGCACTTCCTTTGGATAAAGGTGGCCAGCTTTTGGCTTCCTATTCAAAAATGGGCGGCGGTACCGGCGGAGCAGTTCCGGTTGCGTACGAATTTGCAAACCGCGCTCCTTTCTTAGCAACGTCGGGAATCCTAAACGGAATTCGGGCGCGCGCTTCAACTTTAACATTAGCAAATTCAAATTTTTGCGCTAACTGGTATCGGTCACAAGATGATTCGGCCAATAATAAAATCGATATCACGGGACTTGTTCAGAGCAGCGGCGTGAAAGGTTCGATTTTACCGGGTCTTGGAAGAACGGGCGAAGTTGGAGTATCAAATCAATTTGCTTACACTCGTCCATCGGCTCCACTCTTAGTCGGTAACTTCAATGACATCGTCGGTTCACTTGGCGTATCGGGAAGTTTGGCCGCCTTGAGCGCGACCCAAAAGGGTAACATGTTTCATTCCATCCAAAGTTTAACTGCAGGACAATCAGCTTCGATTGACGGTATGACCGGTGGCGAAACTTTAAGTCGTCTTTTAGGCTGCGCGAATCAAACGAACACTAACTTAATTGCCAACACTTCTTCTTTAAATATCGATCCTTTAACCAACGCGGCTTTTTCGGCGGTATGGGGAATCAACGCCAACACGAACAAAGGCAGCCAAGATTTCGTGTTTGCTTCAATGGTTTACAACGCATGTAACGGTAATGCCAGTACCGTAAATTTAGAAGTCGGCGGATGTGATTACCACGACATGACCCGCACTAGCGGTGATACCAAAGATTTAGAAATCGGAACCGTATTGGGTAACGTTCTTCAATCTTTAGCCGTCATGGGTAAAAAGGGTTTCGTCACCTGTTCGACTGACGGTGCCGTAACAAGTCCCGATTCAGATATTCCAGGAGCGGTATGGGCATCTGATCGCGGTGTCGCTAGCGGAAGTTACATGATGAGCTATGATCCAGTTGGACCTCATATTATGAAAGGTTTCCAAGTTGGTCATTACACTTCTGGCCAAGCAGCCGATGATTTATTTTTGACTGGTGGTAACACTGAATTAGCGGCAGCCGCTTCTTTCGTGAACTACATGTCGTTCAATGGAAAGTTAGGTTTAGTTGAATCGTACTTACCTCGCGTATTTACGACCGATGAGTTAGACTTAATTACGAAATTTACATAAGTTGATTGCGCAAGCTTTGATGAACATCAAAGCTTGCGATTTCTGTTCTGTTTTGTTTTTAGTACGTGATCCGGGGGGATTAAGAGTGAAAAATACGATTTGGTCCACAATTTGTAAAGGCGTGTTGGGGCTTTCATTTACGGTCTTGGTGTTATTTTTTAATAACTGCAAAGGCAATTCTGAAGCGGCCCTTAATCTAGATACGGCCAACGGTATCGTCGGCGGAGCCGGTGGTACGGGGACCTTGTGCGAACAAGATATCAAAAATCTTTACGCTCGTGGATGGCAGGACTTTTTGAAAACGAATTGTACCGTGTGTCACGCGAACGGGCCAGGAAAAGGTCGTTTTGCAAATGCGGATTTAGAAATTGCTTACGGAGATTTTCAATCTATCGGATATACCAAAGTGGCGTCGAACGCCGTTAACTCTTCGCATAACCCTCCTTATTCAGGCGTACAACATACGCAAATCGTGAACGAACTTAAAGTCGAATGGCAAAAAGGCTTACAGGATTACGCCGTGTGTACGGGCGATAGTTCAAACCTTCCGGTTGAAAGCCAAATCGAAAAAATTTCTTTAAAAACAATTTCAAAAGTTATCGGCGCGGCGGCTGACGGCGTTGCGACCCCAATTGTCTTCGATCTTAATACCGAGCTAAACCGAATCAAGGGAACTACTCCGCTTGCGAGTTTACCAGGTGGAAAATTTGTTATTTACGTTACGCGTTTAAAAAACGCTGGCGGCTTTACTTACTATACCTTTTCAAGACCTAAAATTTACGGCAGCACCGTCGATGCGCAAATCGAAGGTATCTTCGTAAACGTAAATGGGTTCTTACTTAATTACCCAACAACTTTCAGCTTCGTTAACAAAGGCATACGCGCGGGATCAACCAATGCAAGCGTTACCGACGTGTCGGGTTTGATTTCAACCGGATCTTTAGTTGCGCCAAAAGTTATTTTGCCCACAGACTCGATGTCCGTATCTTTTATCGATATCAAAAAAGTGACGTTACCACCTCCTCCTCCGCCAAATACGGTTAGCATCGCGGGCGGTCGAAGCGTTTTTGTCACTCCGGGAACAAGCTACGTGGACTTAACATTAACGTTGTCGGCACCAGCCGAAGAGCCGATCCTTGTGACCGTTGCCGAGAATATGGACTTGTGTGGCACGGCCGGCACTGCCGCGAATTCAAATACTTTATTTAAGACGGTCAGCGATACTTGCTTACCCGAGGTTTATAGCGCCATGTGTCCGGGTGGAAACTGTCCGGCCGCCGCAAAAGATTTCGGCCGAGCACGTATCGTACTTCCAACCGGAAATACGTATAACCGCTACGACTGGGATTACAAATTCTCCGGAGCTTCGGCGAACTTTAGCATAAATGAATCAGCGAAAACGATTCGCGTTTATTTTTCTAAGAATATCCGCCAAGAAAAAAATCGAGTGCTGACATTTGATATCGCGAGCGTTCTTGGCACGGTCAATCTCGGCGCAAATCCGAAAGTGAATTACATTATCAGCAAGTACAATAACCCAACGCCGGATCCCGATGTCTTAACTTTTTCGCAATTGATGAATCCACAGTCGGGAATTTTAGGTCAGAACTGCGTGAAGTGCCATAACTCGTTAGACAATGCCGGCGGTTACGATATGACCGACCACCAGATGATGCTTGATCGCCGGGTTTTAATCCCACGCGATGTGAACAGCAAAATGTACGTGCGCATGCACCCGAATCCAGAGTTTTTAAATAAACCAATGCCGCAAGATGGTTTCTTGCAAGACGGTAACAAAATTCTTGAAGTTGAAAAATGGATTATGCAGGGTGCTCTGGATAATTAGTTTTGTTGGATTTATTATAGAACGTGAAAGGTTTTTAAGATGCAGAAAAATATGCGAATTAAAATAAAGTCAGCGGTGCTACTGAGTGCCAGCTTGTTGACGTTGATGTTTTATCAGAATTGCGCGAAACCCATATCGCAAAGCAGTTCGATGGCGTCGGGCTTAACTGAATTAAACATTGCGGAGCAAAAAGCTTTAACGATTTTAAGAACAAAGTGCGCGACTTGTCATAATTCGGCCTCACCTTCGGCAGGCGTTGATGTCATGAGCGTCGACCTACTTTTGGCAACGGGAGCGATCGTTCCAACCGAGCCGGGCTTATCACCTTTATTCCAGGCGGTCAGTAGCGGCAGCATGCCCCCAGGACGCGGGCTAGCCCAAGAAGATATCATGGCCATCTCGGACTGGATTATTAAAATGCAAAAAGACCAGCCGGTTAATTTACCTCCGGGCTCGGGCCCAATTCCGCTAGGTCCGACGTATGCTTCGATCTATCAAAACATTCTAAAAAACGCCTGTTTGGGTTGTCATAACTCGGCTAATCAGCGTGGCGGCGTTAGTTTTAGCACGTACGCTTCAACGATGAACACGGTGCAAAGAACGTTACCGATGAATAGTGGACTCTACCTTTCGGTGGCGGTTAATCCGACGATGCCGCAAGGGGCTCCGGGTTCTTTAACTACTGCCGAAAAGAACGCGATTTTTCAGTGGATCACCAACGGCGCGGCTAATAACTAAAAGTGAATATTTCCCCAGTCCTCGGTCTTCATGACCGGGACTTGTTTTTGGCGAATTCTTTTCAAAGTCAAAAAGTGAGGATGATGGTACTTAGCGAATCGCGCTGAGGCGATCGTCATTTTCAAGCCACCAAGTCGGGTCAGTAGCTCGTTACCCGTACTGGTACGGCTTCCGTGATGACCTAAGATTAAAACCTTTACCTGCGCTATATTTTTAAATTGTGAACTCCAAATTTTTTCCTGATTGATGGGGGAATCTCCGGGCAGTAAAACATCTGCATCTTGATAAACACCCGAAGATTCATTCGAAGAATTAAAGTGAGCGGGTTGCCATCTTTGCGTATCTTTTTGAAAAGTTAGAAAGCGTGAATCGGAACAAGCTCGAAGATTAAGTTCGACGACAAATTTTGCCGAAACTTTTTCAACTTTTTCCGAGGGTTGCGAAAGCCAACAAAGGTTCGGTACTGCTTTAGCGAAACTTAAGATATTTGCGTAATGATCAAAATCCCAATGACTAAGGATAATTTCATTTTGCCGAGCGTAGCAAAGTTTTAAAATTTTTTGGCGAATCGACGTGAAGCTCCCGATTTCACCGCCAACATCGTAGTGAAGGCAAGTGTCGTTCAGTACGTGCGTGACCCACTGTCCTTGACCCACGTTCCAAACAACCCAGTGATCGATTTCCAGCGCCGTGTGCAGCGGAGCCGATTTCAAAAAGATCATCATGAAAATGATCAATTCAATTTTTATCCTAGACATAAGTTTTTCCTTCTCTGAATGACTTGGCGTAAATGTAAAATGGCATGAATACTAAATATAAGCAGCTAATTGCATATCAAGAAAGTGTCGGTTTTTTCCAGCACGCCAAATCCCGCAATCATTTCTGTTTTCGATAGGGTCACGTAAAGAATCGAAATCAATAAATCGAATAAACTGATAAAAATCGGAAAAACACTGGCGCAAAGGGCTAGGGGAAATAAAATAAATTCTAAAACCGGGCCGAAGATAACGTTCATGACAATGGTTAGCGGGTGGGGAAATTGAAATAACAATAAAGTCGGAAAAATAAAAATATAATTTAAACTTTGGCGAATGAAAATCGAGCGATGCCGAAAAAATTCTGTACCCACACATAATCCCAAAGCGATTAACCAGCTCAGTTGAAAGCTGAGCGAGCCAACCCAGGCCGTATTCAGCAGAAGAGTTAACAATCCGGTAAAGAAAATTTTTAGATGCGCGGGCCACGTTAGTTTTCCAACCGCAAATTCATTCGCTAATATTAACGAAACCAAGGATCGCATGACTGGAGGATTAAATTCGCAGACCCCGGCATAAAAACATAATAGTACTAAGCATAGAACGGCGGCCACTTGCGGATTAATCCAAGCTAATCCAACGTCGATCATCTTTTTTAGTATCAACAGGTGAGCTCCTGATACAACGAACAGGTGAATCAATCCCGTGGCGACATAAATGCGCGAAGTTTCAAGCTCGGTGAAGTTAGCGCCGCAAACTAAGGCCTTAAGTTCTGGCCGGTGCATTGACTGTTGAGGAAGCCACAAAATACATTCCGAATGTAAAAAAGCCGCGCCATCCGCTAGACAGGAATAAATCGAAAGTCGACTCCAATGGGCCGCGGCTAGCAAAAATGTAATGAAAAGAGTCAGGTGCATGAACCTTTATGCAAAGGAACCAGGCTTGAATTTAAGATTTCATTTAAGATCACTTTTAGAAAAGGCCTTAAAATAAATTTCTTAAGTTATTTCGTGGACTTACTGATGCCTTCGTTCTTGGCAAAGCGCTGAAGCTCTTGATATTCAATAGGTCCAAAGTCTAGAAAAAGGGTTTTTAAACAAAAACTGTGGATAACTCCGTAGCTGATCGTTGATTCGTTTCCTACATTCCAGTTTAATAGTCAAAGTAGGGGGTTTTCATGCTTAAATCTAAAACGCATCTTTTTCAAATCGCTTTGTTGGTTCTTTTTTCAGCGAGCTGCGCAAATAGCCAAAAACGCGGTTTCGCGGGGGCGCAAAAGCCCGAGCGGTCCGGAATGCAAATTCAGTCTCCTTTATCGAACGAGCAAAGCCTTATTAAGGAGCTGACCGGTAAAGTCGCTTCGAATACTCCCACTCAAGAGCAGTTGAAATCGAAACCTCTATCAACCCAGCATTATTTTGCCGGGGTGCGTGCCGCGGAATCGAAAAATTACATCATGGCGATCAAGCATTACAATACGGTTTTAAAAAAGTACCCGCGTTCGCCCGAAGTAAAGGCCGCTTTCGCGGCTAAAGCAAAAGTCTACAAAGAGATGGGCCTCAGCGAGCCGGCAAATTTAAATATGCGCATGTCACAGGGTCAGATTTTAAAACCTGCTTTAAATAAAACGTCTCGCGCAACGGCTTCGGCTTCTGCGGTCGTAGCTCCCCAAGGAAAAACGAAACTTAAACGATGAAGAAAGTTTTTTTAGTTTTTTTTATTTTCATTTTTCATTTTGCGCAGTCGCAAGAAACGCCGCCGCCGGCTCCGGAATTTCCGCCGCCAACGGCGACTCAGTTTCCGACGGTTCGTCCACGACCGCCTGAGGACCCGAATAAAGAAAGCAGTTCGTTTATCGGCGATCCTGAAAGTTTAGATCCACTTCGCGCTCGTCGCGAAAATTTAAAAGATGATAATGAACCGGTTCTTGATGATATCAAGCAAGTTTTGGACGCTCCGTTACCGCCCCCAGTCGTTGAGCAAGCTCCGGCGGTCGAGAAATCTCCAGAAGGCTTTGAAGCCTCGCAGCCCGCCGCTCCGGCTGAGGCAAAACCTCGCGCTAAGAAAATCGTCAAAAAAACTAATACGCCACAAAAGAAAATGGCTGTTCAAAAACCAAAATCAAAACCAAAGACGAAAGCCCAAGTCGCGCGAAATGCGGACGAACCAGATCAACAGGTTGAAAAAAAGTTTTACCAAAATTACATGCGTTACAATGCCGAGCCCACTTCGACCGAGCAATGGTCTGCGGCGACTTTTGGTCGAAGCGCCGAAGTTTACATTGTACAAAAAGGGGATACCCTTTGGACCATCAGTGAAACGCTTTTCGGCGACTCATTGTTTTGGCCAAAAATTTGGGCTTTGAATCGTCAGGGCATTACGAATCCCCATTACATTTTACCGGGCATGCGGGTTAATTTCTTTCCGGGTTCTTTCGATGATGTACCCACCTTAGCGGTCGGAGAGTTTTCGCCTAATGCCGATAGCTCCGGAAAAAACCCGCAGGCGAAAGCCAGTTCTGTTTCCGAAGATCCAGAAAATCCGTTCATGCAGGCTCCGGTAGAAATCCCGGCCGATGAAATGGCGCTTTATCAAACCCCTGACGATTCGGAAGACACTCCCGTTAATTTAGAGGCCTTCGGCGGGGGTATAGAGGCGAATAAAAAAGCGGGTGATGGAACTCGCCTAAATTCTAAAGATCGACCAACCCGATTGCCGCCGAGCATTCCGATTTACCGCAGCGAACTTTATTTTGGACAACCACGAAAAATCGAAATGATTGATTTAGAGCCGCCGAAAAAAATTCCATTCGTTTACACGACGGACATTTTCTTAACGGACCGTCTCGTCTTAAGTGATTTAAGAATTCCCCGACTTTCAAGCATTTCCGTGGGTTGCAACCCGGGTGATTTGATTGAAGATGTTGAGTTCATACGTAAGACGCCAACGGATGAGTACACGATTCTACAACCCCTTGATCGAGTCAGTCTGGATAATAAAAAATTTCTTTATCCTTATAAAAAAGTAGGAACGATTAGGTACTATGAAGATAAATTAAAAATCAAAGACTGCCACTATTACCTCAGTGCCGATCAGATTTTTGTTCCAACTTCGGTTCTGCAAAGTTTAAAATCTAAAAAAATATCGCAGGAAGCCCCGAAAATCTTAGGTGGTCCAACCGTCATGGACCAGGCCAATTTTTATCAATCCCAAAGCGTGTACGTGGATATGGGAAGCTTGAACTTTGATCTGGGCCAAGTCTTCGGCGTAAAGTCGACACGCATCGATTCACCGGCGGGAAAGATTAAGATTTTAGACCGTTTTGGTTCTTACGCTTTAGGGATCATCTTGGATGAATCAAATCCAATTCGCACTGGGGACCCCATCATTCCGCAATAATCAAAGAACTGTGGTCTTCAATTTGTAAAGTCGATTTCATGATGAAATCAACTCAATTCAAAGTGCTGCAAAGACGATTAAAGTTCCGGAATCCAAATCACTTGTTAGATATTCCTGCGGGATTAAATCTTGATCCACAAGATTTGCAATCGGCAGAAGAGTATATTTCGCAACTTGAAGTTAAAAAAATAAATTACACTTATCCGGGCCACGACTGTTACCCGGCAGCGTTTCTAAAAATGAAAGAACCGCCACTTTTTTTAGAATATGTAGGAAACCCGTTTTGGAAAAATTCTTCTTTTATCTCGGTGGTCGGCTCGCGCGAAATTTCGTCGCTGACAACCAAGTGGATGAAAAGCGCGGTGACCGCCTTTCTGAACGAAGCCGACGTGGGGCTTGTTAGCGGCGGGGCCCGGGGTGTCGACCAACTGGCCCATTTACTTTCTTTAAAAAGTGCGAAGCCGACGGTCTTCGTGCTTCCATCGGGGCTTAGCAAGATGTATCCAGAAAATCTTGAAGCATTTCAAACCGCAGAATTTGCGCCTCTGACCTGCTTTATGTCCGAGTTTGAATCCGAACAAAGAATTCATAAATCGCACTTTTATTTTCGCAATCGGCTTATCGCGGCCCTTGGAGATTTCACGCTCGTGGCGCAGGCCTCGTTAAAAAGTGGAAGCCTTTTGACGGTTCATCATTGTCTTGAAAATGGGAAGCCGGTTTTAGTGATTCCGTCTCACCCCGAGGTATTGGGCTTTGAAGGAAACTTAAAATTGATCCGTGACGGCGCCTTTCCGGTGTCGACCACGCAGGACCTGCTTGATTTTTGGTTCGCCGAATTTCACTCTAAATAAGATTTCGTTAACGGGGTCTAGTAGGGCTAGGCCCTCTTAATCGATATGTTCACTAGCGGTAGTGTTTGTAGAAATCAAAAAACCTCTCCCGAAAAAAGTGAAATTTTCTAAAAAAAGCCTTTGAAAAAAAATGAAAACTCATTCTAAATAGTGAATAGGGAGGGGCGATGTGGTCAAGGATGACCCCAGTAGTACGGAAGCTATTGCATCGTCTCGTTTTTTGTTTTCTCGGCGAACCGCCAAAACTTCAGAACTCATTAATTCCAGACTTTTCGAAGATGATAAAGACCAAAGGCCATAAGCCCCGCATTCGGTAACCAAATGCCAATGGCCGCCGGAATGACCTGAGACCTAACGGCCGATTCAAACCCGATATAAATCACCCAGTACAAAATAATAAAACCCACCGACAGAATAAATCCCGAAGCTTTACCACTTCGACGGTTCGTTACGATACCGAAGGCAATCCCGATAATGCAAAACACCAAACAGGCCAGCGCGAGCGCGGAACGTTTATGGAATTCAATCGTGTAATTGAGCTTATCTTCAGGCGTCGTGGCCGGCACCTTGCGCAGAATATTCAGTTCGCTGAGGGTCAGTGAGGCCACCGATTTTTTGCGCTCCTCAAGCCGAATGGGATCGTTTAAAAGGACCTCGTGCAGATCAAAATTAATCACCGTATGGGATTCGGTCTTTCGATGGATCTGGCCTTTAAATAGTCGCAGTAACACCGAATGGCCGGGGTGAGTCTGATCCGGAATAATTTCGCCGGTGGGTGCGATGATCGTCAGGGGTGCCTCGGGATTTCGTTCGTCGTAGATAAATAAATCAACCAGTGCACCCGATTTTGACTCGACCTTGTTTGCGTAGATGACCAAATCGAAGAAATTGTCCGAAAAAGTTCCTTCCTTGATGGAAGCCGCGGCTTTTGTGTTCGCTAATTTGTTAATTAACACTTCAAACTGACGATTTCCCCAGGGTGCTAAGTAATAAGAAGTTTGCGAGGATAAAAAAGAAATGGCGGCCGCAAAAATCAGCGCAGGTAAAATTAAAGAGGTGGTGTGAACTCCCGCAGATTTAAATGCGATGATCTCAGAATCTTGCGACAGCCGGTTGTAGGTCATTAAAACCGCGAAAAGCAAACTCATTGGAAATAACATTGGTAGGAACGAAATACTCATGTAGCCAATGATCTTCATCACGACGCTAAACTTAATACCGTGGGAAATGATGAGGTCGGTTAGTCGCAACGCCTGAAACATTAGAAGAATGCAAATAAAAACCAGCAACCCCAAAACAAATGAGGGAAGGATCTCGGTCGTCAAATACAGAAAAACTCGTTTATTTTTAAACATCCAGACTTATCCTAAACAATTTCTTTGCGTCGGTCATGCGCCTGATTTTACAATAATAGACCTATGGACAGAGTACTACTCATAATTGACGATATTCAATACGCCGGACATCTTGAGAACACTTTACGCAAAGTGGGCTTCGATCTTGAAACTGTCACGAACGAATTTCAAATGCCTGAAAAATTAATGACCTTCAATCCGGATTACATCATCGTCAAAGGTTCGGGGGCCCGGGTTTCAACCGACTCGGTTGGTAGAAAACTCAAAGAGTCGACGAAATTTTTAGGTAAAGTCATTTTGATTTTTCCAAAAGATCAGCAGAATTCCCCCGATGACCTCATTAAACTCCGCATGGATGTTCTGCTCTTTGAGCCGATCAGTGCGTTACGATTGGTCAACAGTCTCCTCACCTTAACCACCCTCGACAAAGATGCGATTTTTGACAAATTGCTTCGATTGGCGCAGACCGATTCCCAATTTCGCCAGTCCGAAATGGAAATTTTGCAAGGGACGGGCGCCACCATTGATTCCGAAATTAAACTCATTATGGGGCGAGGAAAGTTAGCGATTGAGCCCGAAATAGCGCTGAACGAAGAAGACATACTTAATTTTATTACCCCCGACGATAAGATGGGCGATACGATCAACGCGGTCGAAGCGGAACTCAGCTTACAATACAAGCAGGCGCTCCTCGAGGAATTAGAAGCGATTAACATGGCTTTACCGTCTCGGATTGAGTCATACAATAGGGTCATAAAGACAATTGATCAGGATTTGAAATCGGGGCATAAGAAGAGGCAAACTAGAACGGTGACGAAAAAACTTTTTGCATCCATCCAAAACGACGATACGGCGGAACAGGATGAAGAACGAAAAAAGTTCGTCAAAGCTTT
>CAXSEH010000096.1:0-123 GCA_964236345.1 uncultured Bdellovibrionales bacterium | reverse complement strand
AAAAAATAAGGAGAAATTATGGGAACTACTCAGTCCGTTACCGACACTTCGTTTGATAAAGATGTGATGAAATCATCGACTCCGGTTCTTGTGGATTTTTGGGCCGAATGGTGTGGTCCTTGC
>CAXSEH010000095.1:0-11549 GCA_964236345.1 uncultured Bdellovibrionales bacterium | reverse complement strand
GTTATACCGGAATATTTGAACACGATCGAAATTCAACACACCGGGGTTTCGGAAACTCAAGTTGTGAACGACCTTCATGACCGTAAGGCGACGATGGAAAAACTGGCCGATGCATACTTAATTCTTCCAGGGGGCATTGGCACCTTAGACGAACTATGTGAAGTGCTTACTTTGCAGACCTTAAATCGTCATAAAAAGAAAATTTTTATTTGGAATTGGGAAAATATTTTTGATGGATTCTTCGCTTTCATTCGCACGGGCATTGATAAAGGGTTTATTAATGCCGACATCCTAGATCAATGCGTCATTAGCCGCGAATCTAAAGATCTTTTTAAAAAATAACTTTCGAGCAGTTCCAAAGTGGGTTAGCGTTTTGAAGACTTTCAAGAGGGGGCTCATGAAATTTTTCATTCTGGCAATTCTATTTTTCACTCCTTTCCTGACCCAAGCTGATCGTATCGAAAAAATTATTGGCGAAAATGACTTGGTTGCGGTCAACGCCGACGCGACAAATATCCCGTTGAAATACCGCACGGTCGTCAACGCCTTCGGACATCTCAGCAACGGCTGCACCGGAACCCACATCGGTAATGGCTATGTCTTAACGGCCGGTCACTGCTTTTGGGCCACTGACGGCGAGCCTATCGCGGATGAAGAATGTCCTTCGCTATCTGTTGAGTGGGGCTTTCGTGAAGGCACAACTCCGTATTTGAAATCACAATGCGAACGTCTGATCATTGCGTTCCGAGATGCAAAAAGTGATTTTGCCATCCTAAAAGTTTCTCCGATCCCACCGGTGGCCATTGCGCCGGATCTAAACCGTCGCGCGATCATTGGCGATACCGTCACCGTTTTTTCGCATCCCGATGATCTTCCACTACGTTGGTCAACGCTATGCGGAATAGAAATGGCTCAGCATCTTGAACTTCCGCTCGGCACCATTCAACATAAGTGCGACACGAATCCTGGAAGCAGCGGAGCCACGATCATTAATGCCCTGACATTAAAAGTCGTGGGTATTCATGACGGCGGATTTGGTGCCGATCCTTTAAACGATACCGAAAATCCGAACTCACCGGTTGCAACCGGCATGAACTACGGAACTTTTATTCAGAATTCACCTTTGTTAGAAAATTTACGTTCTTTAGGATTTAACTAGTTTGACGGATTTTTCATTTTTGATTTTGGAGGTTTTATGATGCTGACCCGAAAATTTTTTACGCTCTTGTTCGTGATTCTTTTCGCTGGCTGCGTGCACGCCGAACTTCAAGACACGTCTTTGGGGAACGATGGTTACCCGAATCTTTGGTGGCAAGAAGTTCCGGCCGATCAACTTCCTGCCTGGGAGATCCCACCGCAAGCCGCCGACCGCGCGAAAGGCGAAGTCATTCTATCGAAACGCAATGAACTGGGACAGTTTTCAAATTTAAGTGCTACGCCATTTACGCTGGACGGGCAGGCCTTTGGAAGTGTGGAAGGTTTGCGGCAGGGAATGAAATACCCCGAATCGAAATCAGACGCACGAAACCGGGACGGCGTCGAATGGGCCTTTACCCGCGCCCAAGTGATGGCCATGAGCGGCTTTGAATCAAAACACGCGGGGGATTTAGCGAACGCAAATATGAAACAGCTTGGAATCAAATGGGTCACTTACCACGGCAAGAAGATTATTTACAACGGCGCCGACGCTGAAGCTCATTACCAACTTATTTTAAGGGCCTGCCGTGCGAAGTTAGAACAGAATCCGTCTCTTAAAAAATTATTATTAAGTACGAAGGATTTAACATTTTTTGCCGACCATAAACAGGCCCCGGATTCGCTTCCCGCGTACAAGTACCACGAAATTTACATGAAACTTCGAGCCGAACTGCAAGGCGGGCATTAAGATGCATAAAAATCAGGGCCCCGTTTATTATAACGACTACTTAAATTTAGATAAATTTTTAGACTGCCAAAAGCCGTTAAGTCGCGAATTCGCGAACGACTCAGACCCCGAAGCCCACGAAGAAACTTTATTCATCGTGGTTCATCAGGCTTACGAACTTTGGTTTAAGCAAATGTTGCACGACCTTAATTCCATTTTGCAAATTTTTGGACGCCAGCAAGTTTTAGATACTGATTTGGGCGTTATCGTTCAGCGGCTTGAACGTTTCACAAAAATTCAACATCACATTTCTGGACAGCTCGAAATTTTAGAAACCATGACGCCGATGGATTTTTTAGAATTTCGAAATTTACTGATTCCCGCATCGGGTTTTCAAAGCACCCAATTTCGCGAAATAGAAATCAAGTTAGGACTAAACACGCACGACCGAGTCAGCGTTGACCGCGAATTCTTCTTGGGAAGGTTAAACGAAAAAGATCGTGATCATCTTTTATCGCTTGAAGGGTCCCCATCGCTTTTAAAGTTGGTTGAAGGTTGGCTTGAAAGAATGCCGTTCACCAAAAATAAAGATTACGATTTTTGGGCCGACTATAAAAAAACGATTACTGCCATTTCGGATGAAGATGAAAAAACGATTCAAAAAAATGCGGCCCATTTAACCGAAGCCGAAAAGAAAGCGCAGCTCGATAATTTGGAATCAACCCGGGCGACCTTTGATTCGTTATTTAACCTGAACTCTCACCAAAGCTTGCTTCAAGAGGGTAAGCGAAAGATTTCTCAAAAAGCTATTCTGAATGCGCTTTTTATTTTCCTTTATCGGGACGAACCCATGCTGGCGATGCCGCATAAAATGATTAACTTGATGATGGATATCGACGAAAACTTTACGGCTTGGCGCCAACGTCATGCTTTAATGGTACAGCGGATGATCGGAACCAAAATTGGGACGGGTGGTTCATCCGGACATCAATACCTTAAACGGGCGGCCGAGAATAATCGCGTATTCGTAGACTTCTTTAACTTATCGACTTATCTCATTCCCCGTAGCCAGTTACCGGCTATTCCTCCAGAAATTCGTAAGCAGCTCAATTTTCATTTTTAAAGCGGGCGAACGAATGAAGTATTACGGTCTGAAACTTTCAGTCTGAATATTTTGTGAAGCGGACCAAGGGATAAAGGTTTTTTCCAAAATTTCTTTCACCTTAACTAAGTCCAGGTCCTCGGGACGAGCCAGGTCTGCGGAAATTTGCTCTAGCATTTCATTTTGTTTTTTTCCGGCCTCTTGCGCCAAGACGTAAGGGGTTAACGTATAGGTGATCAGACCGTAGCGGGATCGGTAATGTTGTGGAAACTCTTTTTCGATCAAGCCTTCAACTTTCTTTTTAAATTGAAATTTTGCATCGCCAACTTTATCTCGCATTTCGACAAAATTTTCTAATGCCATGTCAGCGATCGCGTTTGCGTTGGGGCGCTGGATCGCATCGTAACGTTCAAGTGCGGGGCCCCAGTGATGACCGTTTTCTTCAAGCAATCGTAACAGGGTGGTGCAGTCCTCAAATCCCAAATTCATTCTTTGCCCGAAAAACGGAACGATCGCGTGGGCGGCATCTCCTAAGAAAGCCACCGAATCGCCATAAAACCACCGGTTGAGACGTACGGTAGCCAGTTTCCCCTGCGGGTTTTGCAAAAATTCGCCTCCGTAATCGGGCATGAACTTAACCGCGTCTGAAAACTCGCTCGTGAACATCGCTTCAACTTCTGATTTATTTTGTAAATTTTCGAAAGCGTAGGGGTGCGATTGCTTTGGTAAGTAAAGCGTCATCGTAAAGCTATTGTCCGCGTTCGCTAACCCCATCATCATGTGGGTGCCTCGGGGCCAAATGTGAAGCGCATTTTTTTCCATGACGGGTTGCTGATTTTTGCTCGGCATGTGAACTTCTTTGTAATCCGAGTCAAGCCAATCAACCTGTTCCGAAAACTCCTGTGGCAGCTGCGCGATTAAAGATTTTCGAATCACGGAACCTGCGCCGTCGGTTGCAAAAACCTGGGTGTAATTTTTTTTTACTTGGCTCGGGCCTGGCCCTTGTTCGGTCGTGAAACATAATTCTTTTTTGTCGATGTCGATGCCAGTTACTTCATGATCAAAATGTATTTTGATCCCGGCCTCTTGGCAGGCCTGAATCAGCGCCTTGTTTAAATCCCAGCGTGACACGGAATAATTGCATTCGGATTTATCGCGTCCGTAAGGTTGAAAAAGGTTGTCACCAATCTTCGGATGAATTTCGCGACCATAGATCGGTACGGTGATCGGTAAGATCTTTTCTAACAGTCCCGCGATCTTTAAGCCATACAGTCCGCGCGAAGTGATGACTAAGTTAATACTCCGGCCCGCCGGAGATTTTAAATTTTTTGGATCCGATCTTTTTTCAAAAACCTCAACATCGTAACCCCGTTTATGTAACATGTAAGCCCATAAAGAGCCCACTAAACCGCTGCCGATGATGACGATTTTATTTTGCATGGATGGTTTCTTTCATTAACTCAACCAATCGAAAAACATCGGCGTAAGAATTATAAAGTGGAACCGGCGTCGCTCGAATAATATCAGGTTCGCGAAAATCAACAATGGCGCCGCTGGCAAGCAGTCGGTCCATGAAGGCCCTGGGTTGATTTTTCAGTTTCAGGCACAGCATAGAACCCCGTTCTTTCGGGGTAATGACCGTGACGTGTTCCCGCAAATTTTGTTCGATGAGCCACTCGAAATAAGCAGTCAGGTGGTCTCCCTTTTTTCGAAGCCTAGAAATTTGCGCTTCGTCAAATAAATCTAACGACGCCCGAAGCGATGCTAATTGCAAGATCGGGGGATTACTTAGTTGCCAGGCTTCAATCGTGGGAATGGGATCAAATTGCGGCCCCATTTTAAAGCGGGTGCTTTTGTTATGTCCCCACCATCCTTCGAAGCGGCTCATGTCCTTGGTTTTATGATGGCGTTCGTGTACGAATGCGCCGGCTAATCCACCTGGCCCCGAGTTCACGTACTTGTAAGTGCACCAGACGGCAAAGTCCACGTCCCAATCGTGAAGGCTAGTCTGAAGATTACCCGCACCGTGAGCTAAATTAAAACCGACGACGGCACCCACCGACCGGGCCGCCTCGACTATCTTTTCAAAATTAAATTTTTGTCCAGAAAGATAATTGCAGTTTCCCAACATCACTAGGCTCAGAGACGATCCTAAGGTTTTGATCGTCTTGATCAAAGATTCTTCGCTGATCGTTAACCCATCTGGCTGATCTGACTTAAGCTGAACGATGGTGTCTGCCGGTTCAAAACCGTGAAATCTTGCTTGCGAATCAACTGCATATTTGTCTGAAGGAAAAGTGTTGTTTTCGATTAAAATTTTGTAGCGGGAAGAAGTCGGTTTGTAAAAACTGACCATCAGCAAATGCAAATTAACCGTCAAGGTATTCATGGCCACCACTTCCGATTCGTTAGCGCCAACCAACTTTGCGAAACTGGCCGTGATGTTTTCTTGGTAGGGAAGCCAAGGATTTTTGCCCTTGAAATGGCCTTCAACCCCGTACTGCGCCCAGGAATCCAACTCTTGATTAACAAGTTCAGAAACTTTCTTTGGCATCAGGCCCAAAGAATGTCCGCCGAAATAAAGTTGATCCCGACCATCGTGTTGGGGAAAGTGAAATTGCGATCGAAAAGTTCTCAGTTCGTCAACCGCATCAAATTTCTGTGCCGCCGCTAAAGAATTATTTTCCGGAGTAAACATCTTGTAAGCCTTTCTTAAAGGAAAGAAACCGAAACGGGTGGTAGAGAATCGACTTTCAATTCAACCGTCTGGCCCGAACTCATCTCCACCGCCGCAGTTGCGGCCCCCGCAAGCACGATCATGCTCGCATCAAGCTTCCGATTACGGAGCGCGAGCAATCGGCAAAGTTCGATGACGGAAACGACGGGGTCGCCCGATATTTCTTTAGATAATCCAGACTGCACGACCTGGCCGTTCACCGTCATTTCCATTTTCAGTTCGCGAAGTTCGATACGGGAAAAATCTTTAACCCAAGGACCGACGACGAAATGCGACGACGAAGAATTATCGGCGATGACGTCCTCCATCGAAAAGTATTTAAATTGGTCGTAACGAGAATCTAAAATCTCCATGCAACTTGCAATGGCTGAACACGAATTTAAAACCTGTTCGCGGGTGACGTCGCCCGATAAACTTTTAGAAATTAAAAAAGCAATTTCCGGTTCAATCTTAGGATGAATCAGGTGTGAAATCTCGGTGCGAGTTTGATCGATGACTTGCATCTTGTCGGTCAGTTCTCCGTAAAGTGGGGAATCTAAATTCATCTGCCGGCGTTTACCCTCAGAGGTTAATCCCATCTTCAGGCCGATGCGAATTTCACCCTGTTTTTCTCTGAGTGCCAGGCCAAGCTCTTGCACCTGGTAGGATTCATCGCGAGTCAATGTAAGGCCGTCTTTACTAAGTTGCCCGATCGGGTTTCGCGCCAGGCGGGCCACGTGAAGTTTTTCGGCGACATTTTGAAGAGTCTTTTGTTCCATCGGGTGTTATTCCTTGCTACAGTGACCTTACCTAACAGTCACTTAACTTAATTCGGCCAGCGGAATCAGGCAAGGGGGTTATTTTTGTCTCTCGAAACAAAAAAAGTTATCGACATTTCTCCCCGAATCAATTCGCAGATGGCCGTTTTTCCAGGCGATACTCCCTTTCAAGAAGAATTTGTCATGGATTTTAAGACGGGCCATAACCTAACGCTTTCAAATATCAAAACGACGGTCCATCTAGGAGCGCATACCGACGCCCCTAGCCATTATCACCCTATGGGAGAACCCATTGACCGACGAAAACTAAATTACTACTTAGGAAAAGCGCAAGTGATTGAAGTGAACACGCAAATGGGCCACCGCATTCTGCCTAAGGATTTTGCGGACCAGATAAAAGCGCCGCGCGTCCTTTTCAAAACAAAATCTTTTCCTGATCCTTATCAGTGGAATTCAGATTTTATGGCGTTGTCGACTGAACTGTTGGCGGTGTTGTTCATGAAGCAAGTGATTCTGGTCGGAATCGACACGCCTTCGGTTGACCTGTGTGACGATAAAGAACTGCAGTGCCACAACGCGATTTATAAATATGATATGGCCATTCTAGAAGGGATTGTGCTTGATCATGTTAAGCCCGGTCTTTACGATTTAATTGCCCTGCCGCTGAATATCGAAGGTGCGGACGCCACCCCCGTTCGGGCGATTTTATTGGAGTAGCAAATGAGAAAAATTTTAAATTATATCAACGGTGAACTGGTCGAACCTCAATCCAAAAAATATTTAGATAATATAAATCCCGCTTTGGGTATAACCTACAGCTTAGTTCCAAGTTCTGACGAAAAAGATGTCGCGATCGCAATCGACGCTGCGGTAAAGGCTTTTCCTGCTTGGTCGAAAACTTCAGTCACCGAACGCTCAGAATTTTTACGAAAGTTAGCCGAGGGAATCCTGGCTAGGCTTGATCAGTTTGCGGAAGCCGAATCTATCGATAGCGGGAAACCGTTTAGCCTTGCTCAAAAAATCGAAATACCTCGAAGCGCTCAAAACTTTCAGTTCTTTGCAGACACGCTCGAAAACTTTCGTGGCGAAGATTTTCAGTCGGCCGGGAACAGTTCCAATCACACTTCTTTTTCGGCCTTAGGGGTTGTGGGCTGCATTTCCCCATGGAACCTACCTTTATACCTATTGACCTGGAAAATCGCGCCGGCTTTAGCCGCGGGCAATACGGTCGTAGCTAAACCCTCTGAATTAACTCCCATGACGGCATTTCTGTTGTCCGAAGTGTGCCGCGAGATAAATTTACCGGCCGGAGTCTTGAACATCGTCCACGGATTGGGCCCTGCGGTTGGCGCACCGCTGGTCCAAGACAAACGGGTGAAGGCCGTTTCCTTTACCGGTAGTACGGTCACCGGGCGTACGATTGCGCAGTCGGTTGCGGGCCAATTCAAAAAATTGTCACTTGAGATGGGCGGGAAAAATCCGAACATTATTTTTGCCGACTGTGATTTCGAAAAATCTTTAGAAACAACGGTTCGTTCAAGTTTCCAAAACCAAGGCCAGATTTGTCTTTGCGGTTCCCGAATATTTGTCGAAGAAAGTCTTTACGATAAATTCAAATTTAAATTTATCGAAAAAATAAATGCCCTCAAAATCGGAAATCCTTTAGACGCCTTAACCGACCAAGGAGCCTTGGTTTCAAAACTTCATTATGAAAAGGTTTTATCCTATATTGAACTTGCAAAAAGCGAAGGCGGAAAAATTTTGACGGGCGGAGCCCCCGCCGACGTGGCCCCCGAATTTAAGCACGGTTATTTTCTGCAACCAACGTTAATTGAAAACTTAAGCGCCGACTGCCGTACAAACCAAGAAGAAATCTTCGGACCGGTGGCGACCATCATGCCTTTTAAAACCGAATCTGAAGTTTTAAGGATGGCGAATTCTACAAACTACGGCTTATCGGCCACGGTGTGGACTTCTGATCCCCAGAAAGCCGAGCGGATCGCGAATCAGCTTGAAGCGGGAATTGTCTGGGTGAATACCTGGATGAACCGTGACCTGCGAACCCCGTTTGGCGGCGTAAAAGAATCAGGCTACGGTCGCGAGGGCGGGTTCGAAGCTTTGAAATTTTTTAGCGAAGTTAAAAATGTTTGCATTCAGAATCCGATACCCGAGGTGAATTTATGAACGAAGCGGTTAATTCGAAGCGCGCGCCGGAACCCGTCGGCAACTATCCCCACGCAAAACAAGTGGGTAACTTACTTTTTTTATCAGGCGTGGGGCCGCGCGAACGTGGAAGCAAAAAAATTCCAGGAGTCGAAATTAATCCCAGCGGCGAAATTGTATCTTACGATATCGCGACCCAGTGCCATAGCGTCTTTAAAAATGTAAGATCGATCCTCGAGGATGCGGGTGCAAAATGGGAAGATCTTATCGACGTCACGGTCTACTTAACGAATATGAAAAATGATTTTCCGGTCTATAATCAGTTGTGGGCTGAATATTTTCATACGAATCCGCCGTGCCGAACGACCTTAGAAATTAATTGCCTACCAACACCCATCGCGATCGAACTAAAGTGCGTCGCGGCTGTGGGAATTTGATGTTTGGACTTTACGAAGCTTTCAATTTTAAAAAATGGATTGAAGAAAACCGGAACTTACTGAAACCACCGGTCGGTAATAAGTGCGTTTGGCCGCAGCGGGATTTCATCGTGATGGTTGTCGGCGGACCAAACGAACGCACCGATTTTCACGTAAATGGCGGAGAAGAATTTTATCACCAAATCGAAGGTAACATGGTGTTAAAAATCCGCGATCCCGAGGGGCACATCAAAGATATCCAAATCCGTGAAGGTGACATCTATCTCCTTCCGGGCGGCACACCCCATTCTCCGCAGCGCCCGGCGGGCTCAATCGGCATGGTCGTTGAACGCAAACGACATGATGGTGAAATCGACGGCCTTCAATGGTACTGCGAAAACTGCGGTCATAAACTTTACGAAGAATTTTTTAAACTCGTCGATATCGAAACGCAATTTCCGGCGGTATTCGACCGCTACTATGACAGTCCCCACACCATTTGCAAAAAATGTCAGACAAAAAATGGTCGAAAGTGGAGTCATGCTAAAAATTGACATCCACACGCACATTCTTCCTCCGGAAATTCCGAATTTTAAAAAAGCTTTTGGGTACGGTGGATTCATTCAGTTAGAACAGGCGCACGACGCGAAATTAGGTTGCGGTTACTGTAACATGGTCGATGACTCTGGAAAATTTTTTAGGCGGGTGGAAAATAATTGCTTCGATCCGGCCACCCGCATCGAAGAGTACAATAAATTCGGGGTGCAGGTGCAGGTACTTTCCACGGTTCCGGTCATGTTTTCTTACTGGGCGAAACCGCAAGACGGGTTAACCGTTGCGCAATTTTTAAATGATCACCTTGCAACGGTCGTCCAAAATAATCCCAAGAATTTTGTGGGGCTTGGAACCCTTCCGATGCAGGATCCAGACTTAGCGATTCGCGAAGCACAACGCTGCGTGAAAGATTTAGGTCTTCATGGTTTTCAGATTGGCTCGCACATCAATCAATGGAACTTATCCGATCCGGCCTTGTTTCCCGTGTATGAAGAACTCGAAAAATTGGGTGCCAGCCTTTTCGTACACCCCTGGGACATGATGGGCCAAGAGCGTATGCCGCAGTACTGGCTTCCGTGGCTGGTCGGCATGCCGGCCGAAACTTCGCTGGCCATCTGTTCAATGATTTTTGGCGGCATCTTCGAAAAATTTCCGAAGTTAAGGGTCGCTTTCGCCCATGGCGGAGGTTCGTTTCCATTTACGCTAGGTCGTATTCAGCACGGTTTTGAAGCGCGGGCCGACCTTTGCGCCGTCGATAATTCAATTTCGCCAAAAGCTTCGATCGGAAAATTCTGGGTCGACAGTTTAGTGCATGACGAAGCTTCGCTAAAGTTTTTGGTCGAGATTTTCGGAGCCGAAAGAATTGCGTTAGGCACCGATTATCCATTTCCTTTGGGCGAACTGAAGCCGGGTAGGCTGATCGAGCAATCTGGTTTCAGCCCAGAAACGAAGCGGTGGCTGCATTCCGAAAGCGCGCTCGCCTTTCTAGGTTTAAAAAAGGAATATTTTAATTAACGCTTTGAGGAGCACCAATGAATCTGCAATTAGAAAACAAAAAAGCCCTCGTATTTGGATCATCCGGCGGAATCGGTTACGCGATCGCGCACTCGTTAACGGAAGAAAAAGCAAAAGTCTGCGTGAACTCGCGCGATGAAGTTAGGTTGCAAAAGACCAAAGCGAATCTTAATTCAGCCTACGGAGTCGTTGCGGATTTGACAAAACCCGATCACGCGAAAAATGCGGTGGCGGAAGCGCTTCTGCAAATGGGCGGACTTGATATCTTAGTAATGAATACGGGTGGACCCAAAAAAGGAAACTTTACCGAAATCACGAATGAACAATGGCAGCTCGATTTTCAAAACCTATGGCTTAGTTTTACCGATGCCGTCAAAGAAGCTCTACCGGCTATGAAAAAACAAAACTACGGACGGATATTACTGGTTACTTCGCTCGCGGCGAAAGAACCCTTAAGCGCATTAACTACTTCAAACGGTTTGCGCGCGGGATTATCGGGATTATGTAAATCGCTTGCTAATGAAGTGGCGCCTTTCGGAATAACGGTGAACTGCTTACTTCCGGGATACACCAATACCGATCGTTTAAAGGATTTAAAATTAAGCGAAGAGCGGGTCAAACAAATGGTTCCCGCAGGCCGATTGGGCGAACCGCAAGAGCTTGCCGACCTTGCCGCATTCCTCGCTTCGCCAAAAGCGGGATACATCACGGGACAGTCCATCGCCATCGACGGCGGAGTCTTGCGCGGCTATTAAGTCCGGACTTAGGGCTAGAAGAGTCCTCATTAGTTTATCTTAACACAACATTAATTATCTCCCTTGACCGAAGATTGGTAACGTTTTGGTACAACGACCAATTTTCCATGAAGGAATAAAAATATGTTTCAAAAAGTTACGATGACTTTGATCGCATTTTTTTCGTGTGTAAACGTTTTCGCCTG
>CAXSEH010000094.1:0-11669 GCA_964236345.1 uncultured Bdellovibrionales bacterium | reverse complement strand
CATCGATAATACGGTGATCGTAAGAAAGGGCGACGTACATCATCGACCGCACTTCGATTTTACCACTGATGACGACCGCACGTTCTTCAATCTTATGAAGGCCCAAAATGGCCGATTGCGGAGCGTTCACGATCGGCGTCGAAAGCAATGAACCAAAAACGCCGCCATTCGTGATCGAAAATGTTCCGCCCATTAAATCGTCGGGAGTGATTTTGCCATCGCGACCCTTAGTTGCTAAATCACGGATGGCTAGTTCAATTCCGGCAACGCTATGAAGGTCAGCGTCTTTAATATTCGGAACCATCAGCCCGCGTTCGGTCGAAACCGCCACTCCGATGTTATAATAATTATGGTATTCCATTTCCTGACCGTCGATCCAAGCGTTCACCGCGGGAAATGCTTTTAAAGCTTCGATTGAGGCCTTTACGAAGAACCCGTTGAAACCTAGGTTCACTCCGTATTTTTCTTTGAATTTATCTTTGTACTTCGCGCGAAGTTCGATCACCTTGGTCATGTCGATTTCGTTAAAGGTCGTTAGGATAGCGGCATTGTGCTGAGCTTGAACTAATTTTTCCGCGATTCTTTTTCGAATTCCCGTCATCGGAACGCGTTTAATTTCGCCCTGCTTCGATGGCCCCGAAACGGCGGGCTTAACCGTGGGAGCGGCCGGTGCCTTCGCCGCAGCTGGTGCCGACGCCCCGTTGTTAGAAGTTGCCGGTGCGCTAGCTGCTCCGTTCGTAACGTCCGCCTTTGTCAGGCGGCCACCAAGGCCCGTTCCCTGAATAGTTGATGGATCAATTCCTTTTTCGCTGACGACCCGCTGAACCGCCGGCGAAAGGTGAGCTTGTAAATCGGGATGGGTGCTCCGACCAGAATCTTTCGAAACGGCACCCGTAGCTTGTGAGTTATTTTGTGAAGATGCGCCCGCCGCGACGGATGGCGCAGACGTGGTCGCTGCTGGAGCCGCCGAGGCTGGAGCCGCCGGGGCCGTCCCTTTCGCGTCCGTATCGATCGAGGCGACGGTCGCGCCGATTTTTACGGTTTCGCCCGCTTGGGCGGTGATCGTTAAGACGCCGTCTTTTTCGGCGATGACTTCGACCGAAGCTTTATCCGTTTCTAAAAGCATGATGACTTCGTTGGCTTTGACAAATTCCCCAGATTTTTTCGTCCAACTTCCGATGATGGCTTCGGTAATGGACTCTCCGACTGCGGGAACTTTAATATCTAATTTCATTTCAAAACCTTTCTTCAATAAATAAATAACTAAAATCTAAACTTTAAAAACATCGGATATAATTTGGGCTTGTTCGGCCTTGTGTCGGTAAATCGAGCCGGTTGCTGGTGAAGCTTTTTCTCCTCGGCCCACGTAGCTAAAGCTTGGTTTGATTCCCATCGAATTTAATAATTCCATAAATCTAAAAAACACGAACTGGTAGGCTCCCATATTCTTTGGTTCTTCCTGCGTCCACACGAATTTTTTCGCCTGACTGTACTGGGCAAAAATTTCTTTTACATGCTGAGTTGGGAATGGCGAGATTTGTTCTAAACGCACGATGGCCGTCGACATATCTTTTGTTTTTTCGCGCTCTTCTAAAAGTTCGTAATAAAGTTTGCCGGATACAAAAACAATTTTTTCAACTTTTTTGGGTTCAGAGATAAACGGATCGTTCAGAACTTCCTTAAAAGTACCGGTTGCAAGCTCTTCGATACTGCTGGTCGCGCGCGGGTGGCGCAGCAATGACTTTGGCGTCAAGATGATCAAGGGTTTTCTAAAATCGCGTTTAACCTGACGTCGAAGGGCGTGAAAAATCTGTGCTGGATTGGTCAAGTTCGCAACCTGAATATTGTTTTGGGCTGACAATTGTAAAAATCGTTCCATGCGTCCCGATGAATGTTCGGGTCCTTGGCCTTCGTAACCATGAGGTAGTAATAAAACTAGGCCACTCATTTGTTGCCACTTCGATTCGCCGGCGGCAATGAATTGGTCAATCATAATTTGGGCGCCATTAGCGAAGTCGCCAAACTGCGCCTCCCACATCGTTAAGAAACTAGGATCCGTGATCGAATTTCCATATTCGAAACCCATGACCGCGTACTCGGACAGAATAGAGTCATAAACGCAAAAATTTGTTTTATCCGAATTTAATTGCTTCAATGGAAAGTAAGCCTCGCCCGTTTTTGAATCGTAAAAACCCGAGTGCCGGTGCGTGAAAGTTCCCCGCACGCAGTCTTGTCCGGTTAACCTGACGCTGGTGTTTTCACTGAGTAAACTTCCGTAAGCTAAAAGTTCGCCCATGCCCCAATCGATTTGTTCGCGCCCCTCGGCCATCGCCTTACGAGCTTCCATTAGTTTTACTAATTTAGGATGTATATTAAATCCCGCGGGAACTTCGGCAATGGTCTGTCCAATTTTTTTAAGGGTTGCAAGGTCAATCGTGGTGTTCGTTAGCTTTTCAAAGTCAGCGGTGCCCCCACGTTTTAAACCCGCCCAAGCTCCTTCAAATTTAAATGTTTTTGCTTTCGGCGGTTTCGCTTTTGTATCGTCGTAAATTTTTTGCAGACCGTTCATGCGATCGCTCAAAAGGGTATCGGCGAAGGCTTGGTCGCAAACATTTCCTTGCACCAATTGTCTTGAATAAATTTCGCGTAAGGTCGGATGCTTGCGAATAATGTCGTACATCAACGGCTGAGTGTAGGCCGGTTCGTCTCCTTCGTTGTGACCGAAACGTCGGTAACAAATCACGTTAACCACGATATCGCGTTTATATTCTTGGCGGTAGCGGACGGCAATATCCATGGCCCTCACGCAGGCTTCGGCATCGTCACCATTACAGTGAAGTACGGGAATCGCTAAAACTTTCGCGACGTCGGAAGAGTAATGCGACGAGCGGGTATTCTCGGGATTAGCCGTGAAGCCCACTTGGTTATCGATCACGATATGCACGGTTCCGCCCACGGTGTAACCGCGGACGTGTGCCATTTGAAAAGTTTCAAGCACGACGCCTTGGCCAGCGAAGGCTGCATCCCCATGAATAAGAAGGGGAATGACGCTCGAACGGTCTTTAGTGTCCTGGCGTCTTCTTTGCGCCGCGCGGGCCATGCCTAAAACAACCGGGTTCACGGCTTCAAGGTGGGAAGGATTAAATGCCAGGTGCGCCGCGACGTCTCCGGATTTGGTTTTTTTTACTTTGCTGTAGCCGAGATGGTATTTCACGTCGCCGTCGAAATCTTCAAGCGGAGTTTCTAATTCCGTTGGCCCGTTAAAATCCGCAAACATTTGACCGACGTCCTTACCCATAAAATTGGCCAGCACGTTGATGCGTCCACGGTGGGCCATACCAACAACAACTTCGGTTACTTTCAGCGAAGCGCCGCGGGTCACCAAGCGATCAAGCATCGGTAACAGCGCGTCGCCGCCTTCGACCGAAAATCTTTTCGTACCCACGTAACGGGTGTGAATAAACTTTTCTAATGATTCGGCGTTCGTGATCGAAGAAAGAATTTCTTTTTTTTCTTCCACCGTTAATTTGAAACCAGAAGTGTTCTGTTCAAACTCTTTGATGAACCAATTGCGAATTTCTGGCAAAGCTTCGGCGCACTGTACGCTTAACTTTCCGCAGTAGATCGATTTTAAAAAGGCGATAATTTCGCTTAAAGTCGCGTTTGCTTTACCGATAAGAGATCCAATTTGAAACTTCGTATTTAAATCTTTATCACTTAAGTTAAATTTACTTAAGCGCAGTTGATCAATCGGGGGCACCGAGTTTGCCAACGGATCTAAGTCGGCTTCGTAATGACCGTAATTGCGGTAGGACGAAATCAGTTCGTAAACGTTCAATTCTTTTTCGGATAGACCGAAAGCATTTCCATCTTTTGAAGCGAATTCGAATCCTTCAAAAAACATTTTCCATTCTAGTCCCACCGACTCCGGAGAATTTTTAAACTGATTATAAAGCGATTCGATGTATTCAAGATTCATTTGATTAAGTTGATTCATGGTCGGTTTCCTGAGCTTGGTTTTTGTAGCTTGATCCTCTCATAAAAATACACGAAGATGAATTAATTTTATTTTTGAAGCATGATAGTTGGATGGGAGATTTAAGTGTTTACTCTAGTAGTCGTTCGTCATGGAGAGTCTGTTTGGAATAAAGAAAACCGTTTCACGGGATGGGTCGACGTGGATCTTACCGACAAAGGCGTTGCCGAAGCTCAAAAAGCGGGCAAAACTTTGGCCGAGCGAAATTTCGTGTTCGACGTCGCCTATACAAGCCGCCTGACTCGTGCCATCAAAACTTTGAACTTCATATTAGACGAAATGAAACTGCAGTGGATTCCGGTGACGAAGGAATGGCGTTTGAATGAACGTCACTACGGCGATCTGCAGGGATTGAACAAAGCCGAGACCGCCGAAAAACATGGCGAGGCGCAAGTTAAAATATGGCGCCGCAGTTTCGACACGCCCCCACCGCTGATGTCGAAAGATAATCCGCAATACCCGGGGAAAGATCCGCGCTATCAGGATATTCCCGTCAATGAAATCCCGCGGGGTGAAGCGCTGAAAGATACGGTCTCGCGCTTTCTTCCCATTTGGAACGAACGCATTTCGAAAGATATTCTGGCTGGAAAAAAAATTCTGATCGCGGCTCACGGAAATTCGATTCGCTCGCTCGTGATGTACCTTGAAGAAATGTCTCAAGACGAAATCATGGAAGTGAACATCCCAACCGGCATTCCGCTCGAGTATACTCTCGAAAAAGCGAACACGAAATCGGGCTTCAAAGTGATTGGCAAACAGTACCTTGCCGACGCCGCAGCCGTCGCCGAAGCCATGTCACACGTTGTGGCCCAAGGTAAGAAAAAGTAAATATAAGTTCGTTTTTTGAAATAATTTTTGCAAATCGTCTAAAGTTTGGACGGCATTTTTGCCGCGAAATCGATTTAATCGTCAATGAGCTACGGTCCTTATCCTGCTTTATTATTATTCCATGGTACGTTTATTGGTTTTCATATTTTGCTTGGGGATAGGAATTCAGGGGCTCGCGGCCGATCCGATCTATTTTTCCGTGGCCGAAAAAGCCCTTATAAGCCTATTACTTAAAACCGCCGGATCCACGGCTGATACTAAGCTAGTGGCCGGTCGCCTTAAAAGAACCACTGAACAGTTGCAGATCTCGTCGAACGAAGATCCTGAAATTGTCAGCGTTAAATCGTTTGATGAATTCATCGCGGCGCAAAAGGCCGAATTGCTTTTTAATGATTTTAAGCTCGACGAAGTACCGGATGCGATGTTGCTTAAAAAGCTTCGCCGAACGACTTACACCAGCCCCTCGCTACGCGTGATGAAAAAAATCGAAAATTACGAAGCGATGCGCGTGATTACTTTTCAAAAATCATTGTCGCTATTGGGAATTAAAAGTTTAGAACTCGCCGAAATTCAACGAAGCAACGTCGAAGATATAAGAAGTGGGATCAAAAAATCTTTTAACGAAAAAGTGGATCGCTTGACTGCAAGTTTAAGCGAAAAAAATACCGCTGAAGTAGTCGTCTTAAGTAAATTGTTGAAGTCGTATTTCAAAAATTTACCCGTTTACCAACAAAATGAAATACTTTATCGGGTCAGTCAAATGCCACTTAATTCGAACACCATTGACATGTTCTTAGTCATGATTCAAAGCGCCGGTCCCCAGCTTCAGAAACTGGTCCAAATTATGGGTCGCAGTGATCAGATTCCGGATGAATTCAAAATCATTTTTCAAAAGCTTGAAAGCCAAGTCAAACCCGTTCCGTGGTGGAAAATTGAGCGTACGCTTGTGCAAAATGGCGTTGAGCTGAAAAAATTTATTTACTTTGAACGTAGTCCGATTGGTGTGGGCACGATGGCGCAAACCCATCGCGCGCAATATTACGATGAAGCAGGCCAACGCCAAAATGCGGTTATTCGAATTCTGAAGCCAGGGATCGAAAAAGATCTCGAGATGGACCATCAAGTATTGATACGCGCCATGGCTGAAATTGACGCTGATGCTGAAGTTCAAAAATTTAATATTCCGTCTCTGTCAGATTTAGTCGAAGATCTGCACAACTCGGTCGTCGAAGAACTTAACTTCGTGGACACCGTTAAAAATCAAAAAAAAGCCCGTAAAGTTTACCAGCGTGAAGAAGTCATTGCATTTAACGGTCAAAAAAATACGTTGCAATTCAACGTGCCTCGAACCGAGATGTTTGCTTCCAAAGACGTGATGATTCAGGATTTGGTCTTCGGAAAAAAGCCAGCTAAAGAATTCGCAAACTATGCCGAAATTTATCCTGATCTTTACCGCAGCGTATCCGAGAAGGTCGCCACGGTCTGGCTTGAAGAGGCCTTCTTTAAGAGCGGCTTTTTCCACGCCGATCTTCATCAAGGCAATATCCTGTCGCTTTATACCGATGGAGCGATTGTCGTTAATATTTTAGATTTTGGAATGGTCGGTCAGTTGACGCCGCAACTCAAACAAAGTGCGCTGCTTCTTGCTTTAGGGATCAAACTCGACCGGGGAGATATCATTGCTGAGAATTATCTGAAATTAAGCAAGATGAACCCGGCACAGCCTTCTTACGCAAAATTACTGAAGCTCGTGCAGGCAAGAATTGCGCAGGCTAACTTAGATCCAAAAGTGGGTACGTCATTAGAGTCATGGACCGCGTGGGCCCTTGATCAAGGGATCGAACTTAATTATGAATTTTTGAAGCTTAATCGTGGCCTGTCCGCAGTTGAAGGTATGTTGGTTGATTCCAAAAGCACCTTAACGATCGAAAAGATCGCCCAGGCAGTTGCGTTTAAAAATAAGGCTTTCGTATCTGAATTACTGCTGAAAGAATCACGGTTGAAGATCGGCGATTACGTAAAATTGGCCGGTAAAGTATTTGGTCAATCGACTCCTCAACCATTAGCGGTCGGGTTGCAGTGCCGCGCTCTGTTTTAATTGGCGCGTGACTTGCTTTAAAGTGGGTAAGTCTAAGGAATTGGAATTTATCGCTCTTAATCAAGCGTATTGATTCTGTAGCCGGTGGGTTGGTAAGGCTTTCACCGTGTCAAATTGTTAGACGAAAGGATTCTCACGTGAAGATACGAAATGTCACTCTGGTTTTATTCTTGGGTTTCCAAATGGCCAGTGGTGAATTCGCCATTGCTAGATCCGTAGACGATGCCGATTTCAGCGTGACCGAAACCAGAAACTTTACTTCTTCCGACGATAAAAATGTGTCCTCAATCGTGATGAAAACCGCTGACGTCCCTGAAGAATTTCAGTGCCCTATCTTTTCTAATTCTCCATATTCAGATATTTTAACCGCAATCGACAGCCTTCAAAATTCGATTAATGTTTTTCCAAAATGTGGCGAGGCCGATAAGTCAAACGACTTGATGTCAGCCAGCTCTGAAGATTTACGTAAGCAAATTTTGACGGCGCAAAGTATGCAAAATAGCGGAGATACAAAGAAGCTTGGTATTTCGGCCCAAGGAATTCTATCTTCGGTAACAAAATTACAAGATTTAATCGGTAAGGTATCGACTAGTTCTGAAACAGATTGTTACAAAAGCGAGAAAAGCAAAAGTCTTATCTTTTCGATTAACGATACTTTTCAAAGTATCGCACCGCTGGCGATTGATTTTGCAACGAAAAATCCGACCTTGGCGCCAATGCTCGCGCCCTACCTACCAGCCGTCGCGGGTGCGAAGGCGATATCAAAAGGAATTTCAATCTTAGAATCGGCGTTAGCCTACGCGGCTACGCTTGATATGTCGATCGCGGAAAATCGAATGTCCGTCATTAAGAACACCTGCGCCTACGTTAAGCTGTACCGCAAAATTGAATACTTGAATATGGGCCGCGCTTTAGGCTTAAAGAAAATAAACGAAGATTTCCAATCTAAGATTAATAAAAGTATTGAAATTCAAAAAGCGGTGGCCAATTCGGATAACCGTTTTAACTCGACAAGTCCCAAAGATATAAAGATTGCCGAAATTCAAAAACGCTCGATCGACTTTGAAATTAAATTGGACCGGGCTAATGCCGAATTGGCCAATAAGAAAATGTCCGATACGGATTTAAGCACCTGTTCAGTTGTTAGAACCGTTTACGCCATGAAAATTTCCGGAAAAATCCTAGCTGATCTTAGTGAATTGGGTCAAATCATGACGAAGGAAGATCAGGTCAGTTTTAAAAAAACGAACCTTGAATCTTTCGAAGCCGAAATGAACGAAGGCCAAACGCTTAAGGATAAGTCTGCCTGTGCAAAAGTGGGTCAAGATTGGTTACAAGCCCAGACGGAAGCTTTGGCCGAAACGAAATCGCTTCTTGTGGATTACAACGAGCAATTGCAAATGTCTTCGACGCAGTTTCAAAACAAGATGATTCAAAGTCGCGAAAAGAAAAAAGAAGCGGATTACAATGCTGAGAAAAATAAATTAAAACTTTTTTACGATCTTTCTGTGTTCGAGCCCGGCGAAGTCGAAAAAAGAATGCGCGGAATGCCAAAATATCTTTTCAACGGCACCGAAGGCAACTGGTACACTAAGCTTAAAAAGAATGGGCCCATCTACGATTTACTGCAAAATAATGAAGACTCATTTCAGGCTGCCATGAATCGTTTCAAAACGAATATCGGAAAACTGCTTAACTTTGAGTACCAAATGTTTCGTCGCGATGCCAAGGGCGCTGTTCCGTCGCCGGCATCCCTAAAAGCTTTCGCTTTTGAAAAAAATAACTTTGCTCACCTGACGACAAGCTACATTAAAAAAGGCAGCGATGACTTCCGCGACCTTTGCGCTATTTCATCTTTAGCCATCACCGATTACGTAGCTGCCACCGATCACCTTGTGAGTAGTGAGGCCATGTGCGAAATGATTAGACCCGTATTAAAAGAGGCCGAAGTATCAGACACACTTCGTAAATACTGCCAAAGCTCAAGATCGGCTTTAACGAATAAACCTTTGCGTCCCGGTTACGTCGAACTGGCACGTACTCTGTACGGAATGGGCGGCCCAAAAGAACAAGTGGAAGCGCTGATTCAAAAGCGCAATGCTTTAGCTTGTGATATTTAATTTTTTATGTCGATACTGAAGCGGTGAAAAAGCAGATCTTTCGTAACTTAAGATTAGTGAATGAAGACTTTAAAGGCCACCGAGATGCGATGGCCTTTGCGGTGATCAACGGGCGCATCACCTGGCTTGGAGCGCAGAATAAAATCCCGAAAGACTTAAAAGGTTTCAAAGAAATTGATTTAAAAAAGCGGTTGGTGTTTCCCTCTTTTATAGAATGCCATACCCACACGGTGTTTGCTGGTTCTCGCGCCGCCGAATTTGAAATGCGCAATCAAGGTTTAAGCTACTTAGAGATTGCAGCCCGGGGCGGGGGGATCTTGTCAACCATGAAGGCCACTCGGTCAGCTTTGAAGTCTGACTTGCTGAAGGTTTCACAATCGCGGGTGAATCAATTCTTAAGGCAGGGCGTATCGACCTTAGAAATTAAATCGGGTTATGCCTTAGACCTAAAAAATGAAATTAAGTGCTTAGAAGTAATGAAGCAACTCAGGGGCCCACGCATTGTTAGTACGTTCTTGGGCGCGCATGGGCTGCCGGCAGAATTTAATGATCATGAAGCTTATCTTGATTATTTAGTTTTGAAAGTCTTGCCGATTATTAAAAAGAAGAATTTATCCGAACGGGTTGATATATTTATCGAAAATAAATTCTTTGAAAAAGAAATCGCCAGAAAATATCTTAACCAAGTTCAGAGCATGGATTTTAAAACTACAATCCACGCGAATCAGCTTTCCTTTTCGGGGGGCGCGGAACTTGCCGTTGAACTGAAGTCAAATTCCGCGGATCACGTTATTCATTTAACGGATCAACACATTCAAAATTTTGCGAGCTCCAAAACCGTCGCGGTTTTACTTCCCACGGCCGATCTGTATATGAAGTGTGCCTATCCGCCGGCGCGTAAATTAATCGATGCGGGTGCGACGGTTGCCCTGGCCACTGATTTTAATCCCGGCACAAGTCCGTCTCAAGATATTGCGTTGGTCGGATTGTTGGCTCGATTAGAAATGAAAATGTCTTTACCCGAAGTCTTCAGCGCTTACACTAAAGGGGCCGCCCAAGCCTTGGGATTACAGGATGAAGAGGGCCAAATGAAAGTGGGAATGAACGCTAACTTTATATGCACCGATGCCGATTTGACGGATTTTTTCTACTCGGCCGGGCATACGCCTCTACATCAACTTTTCATTCGGGGAACACCGCAAAAAAGCATCTCTTCCACCTTCATATAACGCGCTTCAATATAAAAATTTAAGATTCTTACATTTTGCTTGTTAAACCGGGCTAAACCTTTCTACGCTACGATTAATCAACCGAGATAGGAAGAGCAAAAATTATGGCAGCAACATACTCAGCTTTTATGACGACGCGATTTTACAGTCCCGTTTTTAATACTGCGCTCTTCGACGGACCTTTTCGAATTTATTTTTCGCAAAGCTACGAATCATCAGCACTTAAGATGTACCATCTTCTGCAAACGCAGCACGAAGATCTTTGGCTGCGCCTGAAGGAGTGGTCGGTTTTGACGAAAGAACACGTTTTTTTATTGATGTATCCCGAGACTAAAGACGTACAAATGGTTTTCACTAACCAACTTCCGCAGGAATTGTGCCCGGTTCAAATTGAATCTTGGGATGAAGGGGTTGCGATCGGTCTTACCCAGCCACAAAATGAGGTGGATGTGCAATCACAGATTGAGCAAATCAAAAAACTTCTTCAGAATTGGATGCATGAGCAAAAGTCTTTTGAATTTACGGTCTAATCGAGGTCAAGTTTTAGTCGAATATCTTTTATTGATGGTGATCGCCGTCAGCATGGCAAGTTTTCTCATTAAAAAATTAGTTGGACGAGGGGATGGGGCGTCTCAAGGAATGGTCATTCAACAATGGGACAAAATTTTAAAGACAATTGGTAATGACTTACCGGAGTGTTCGAAGCAGACCGATTATAAAACTCCGAATTGCCCACCTTAAAAAAATCGATCATGATATTTCTATGAATAAATATATCATGGCCATTGATCAGGGTACAACGAGCTCACGGGTGGTCATCATGAACCAAGTCGGCAGTCTCGTGGCGGCCGGTAGCGTTCCCTTTAAACAAATTTTTCCAGAACCAGGTTGGGTTGAGCATAACCCGGAAGAAATTTGGCAATCGGTCAAGGTATCGGCGCGCCAAGCGCTTGAACAGGCTAAAATTTCCAGCAAAGAAATCGTCGCGGTCGGGATTACAAATCAGCGGGAAACGATCGTCGCCTTTCGAAAATCCAATGGTGAAATATTGCATAACGCGATCGTTTGGCAGTGCCGACGAACGACGAAGATGTGCGAAAGTTTAAAAAAAAAGTATGCGGCCAAAATTAAAAATAAAACCGGACTCGTTTTAGATCCTTATTTTTCTGCCAGTAAAATGCGATGGATGATTGAAAATATCGACGGCGTGAAAAAAGCCCTTCAAGATAAGGACCTTTGTTTTGGAAACATTGACACGTTTTTAATGTGGAAGCTTTCAAATCAAAAAATTTTCGCGACGGACGTTAGCAACGCTTCCCGAACAATGCTGATGAATTTAAAAACAGGGCAGGGGGATG
>CAXSEH010000093.1:7220-11718 GCA_964236345.1 uncultured Bdellovibrionales bacterium | reverse complement strand
TCAAGCGGCCGTTTATGTTGGAGCCATCTGGATGACTTTAGGCTCTTACAACGAACTGGAAAAACGCGGAGTTAATTGGAGGCAAGCAGGTTCTGTTTCGCTATTGTTGGGAATTTTGTTTGCGGCCTCTGGGTATTTTTTCCTGAGCCTCACACACGCAAAATCTGAAATTTTGAACCAGTTGATTGATCCCTTGCATAAGGCCATCAGCTCGGCGTTTCCGGCAAGTCCCATCGAAATGAGCACTTTGATTGGAGTTTTACCCGGAATCTTTATCGCCAGCTTGTTTGGTGCTTTAGCTTTTGGATTTTTATTAGAATCACGAGTTTTCAAGATGTTTGGAATTCAAAAATACAAAGTTGCTTCAAGTTCTAAGTGGCTGGAGTTTCGGCTTCCCGATGTTTTCATTTGGGTTTCCCTCTTTTCACTTTTATTTTCGGTAGTTAACTTTGGCAGCGCGCCTTTGCAAACTATCAGTATTAATATTTTAATCGTTTCTTCGGTGGCTTACTTAGTTCAAGGACTAACGGTCGTCGAATTCATGGTAAGATACATGCGTTTTGGTCCCATTTCGAAAACCTTAACGTACTTGTTTATTTTTTTTCAACTTGCGCCTTTTGTTGTTTTTATTGGGCTCGTTGATTACTGGGCAGACTTTAGAAAGTTTGTACGTCGAAAAGCAAAAAGCAAAGAAGCTTAACAAGTTCTGCGAAAAGCAGAAAACATAAGAATGAGGATCATATGAAAGTTATTTTACAAAAAGACGTTAAAGATTTAGGAAAAATCGGCGATCTAGTGAATGTTTCTGAAGGTTTCGCGCGAAACATGTTGTTTCCACGCAAACTAGCGCAAGAGGCGACCGAAACGAAAGTAAATGAATACAACCACTTGAAACGCGTTGCCGAATCAAAAAAGAAAAAAGCGATGGGCGAGCGTCAAGAGATGCTGAATAAGATTAAGGGCACCACCGTTAGTTTTAAATTAAATGCGGGCGATGGCGACAAGCTTTTCGGAACTGTAACAACTTCGGACATCTCGAAAGGTTTAGAAAAACTTGGTTTTTCAATCGACCGCAAAGATATTAAACTAGAAGAGCCGATCAAGTTGCTGGGTACTCACAAGGCGACCGTAAGTTACGGCGAAGGTTATGAAGCGGCGATCCAAGTTGCTGTTGAGCGCGCTTAATTTTCTAATTTACACAAACGTTTTCAACGACCCACATCTTTTACGATGTGGGTTTTTTTATTAAGTTTTGGTTTTTATCCGAATCATCGTCCACCAATCAGGGATCACGGCTAATTTCTAAAGCAAGTAATTCAACTTTGGTTTTATCGAAATGGGCCAAGACTTTTAAAAGCTCATCTTTATCGTAGAGCAACCCATTTTTTTGATACCATTTTAGAAAACTTATACAGTCTAAAATGTCACTGTCACTGGCGCGCCCTAACTTCAGTTTAAAATAGAGTGCAAGTGAAGGGCGATATAAATTTCCGTTTTTGCCAGTCTTAAACAAGATTAAAGATTCTTTCCATCCAGGAATTTGCCTTAAGAAAAAATCTGCCGCGGGATTAATGGCTTCAATGGGTAGCCCTGAGTCTTGGGCAACAGTCATCAGGTGCATTCGCCGCTCGTTGGTGAGTTCGCCCAGAGGACATATATCGATATCTGTGGTGGCCCGATCTGAAGCCTTAAGTAAGATTAACAGCGAGCCACCTATAATCACCCAATCACAATCAATTTGTTCGAGGATATTTTTTAAAAATAAGTCATAGTTATTCTTTGAAATCATGCCACTTTAGAGAGCGCGCTCAGCACGAGCCGTCGTAGTTTGACAATTTTTCCAGTAGCGGTTTCTAAATCAGAATTAAGTTGTGCGATGTTATCTTTGGACAGACCGCTTAGGTATCTTGGATAATGATCTCTGTAGGCCAAATAGACAGCCAAGGTGCTCTCTTTAATTCTGTCGTCCGGACTTGAGAAGTAAATATTTACTATTTCAGATAAAAATTGCTCGTTCGTTTTACAAGCCTCGAAGGTGAATTCATCTTTCATGTCTACGAGTGGAAAAACCGATCGAAAGTTCATCAACTCATATTACTCTAATCGACAAAAATAATCTAAATTATAGATATGACTGGATGAAGGTAGGGCTGGCGCTAGATCAAATGGAGTTTTAAATGGCCCAAGAACTGCGGATCGACGTGTGTGCAAAAAGTATTGGGTTCTACGCGGCATTAATCACGATCGCTCCCAATTACAATTTAAAAAAATCACAGCAAAAAACACAAATTTCTTCAGTTCCTGATGATCTGGCCTGTTTCCTCTGCGTTTCGATCAGCTGAACGATTTGATCGCGAAGGGATTCCACTTCATTTTTTGAAACGGAGTAAAGACAAGTATAATGGATATCTTCACGCGCCATTGTTCGCTCGACAGCTTTTACTCGCCAGTTGAGATGGTGTGGAAAATTTTGAGGACTGTCGATTGAGAGATAAATATCTTCGTCGGAATGGATATAGTTTTCTTTTTCTTTTTTAATCAAATTTGTATCGACTAGATAGACTAAAATACCCTGTATGATTGAAGGGGAGCATTGAAGTTTATTTGCAATTTTATCTATTGTTTGAAATTCAGGTATGCTTGTTAAGATGTGCACCGCGGGGTAAAGCCAATTTGAATAATAGACGTTACGAATTTCGTCGTCGAGTGACTTTATTTTAAAATTTTTTTTTATTTTTTTACTCAACTGCTCAGAGTCGTCTCTTAACCTATCGATTTTTGCCTTCAGACTCTTGCGAACGGAGCTTGATGCGGATCGATCGTGCAGCAATAGCGTTAGTAAAAACTCGGACTCAATCTCGTTCAGGTTCATATTTTGTGAAAAATTTATCACGTGGTCTGCAGTTAATTCCGACTTACCGGTCAATACTTGGGATAAATAAGTTCGGTCGCATCCGCATGCTTTTGCCACGCTTGAAACGATGCCTTTATGGTGATATTCGTTCAAGTAAGATTTGAAATACTCTTTATAGGTTTTATGCTTGAAAATATCCACATGTAAACCTATACGTTATTATTTATCACACTTTCAAGTGAATAGTTATAACACATAAATTGATGATTTTTTCAATGCGGCTAAGTTAGATATAAGGAGAAATTATGAAAACCCAATTAACTATCTGCAGTTTTTTACTGACATTAGCACTTCGCACCTTTGCCGCAGGCCCGAGTACGGGTGGAGGCGGTTTCAGCGTTGCCTGTCCTGCGACCCCAGTCAGTGCATCAAGCTATGAAATGCTCGATCTTTTTGAAGCTAAATCATCGGCAAATTTCAAAGTCCTGGCTCTGGCGCCGACTCTTCAAGAGCAGTATTTTCAGTCTGTGAATCGTATTTACACTTTACAGGGATACCCGGACCTGGCGCAAGAAAGACGAGAAGAAATTGAAGCCAACTTAGTTCGATTTTTTCGCTCCGTAAAGTTCGTAAAGACTCTACAAGAAGTTCCCGTAGCCCAAGATCTTGGATCTACGGTCTTAATTCCAAGCCAGTGTCGTCTGGAACAAATTGCATTTTTCAGCGATGCAGAACGAACTATTTATATCTTGCAGTCGGCCTGGGATCGTTTAGACAATTTGAACAAGGCGATTCTTGTTAATCATGAAACAACCTCTCATTATTACCGGGAACTTGGTTTCAGATCTTCTGAGTTAGCTCGGCGCGACGCTATTGTTGCCTTCACGGTTGGGGCAACTCCGCATCTCGAAGATGATCACATTAAAGACGTAGGGAAGGAGTTTTTAGCCGGTGGCCCGGATACAGATATGAGCGTATTTTCGGTGCTGAAAGTAGAGTCGGTCAACGGGCCTTCTTTGCATGTAAGTTTTAAACAACTATTTGGTATGACCCTTTTTACGAAGACATGGATCGATTTACCGCTTACTGAAATGAAACTTAAGCTTTCGAATCAGAACGAAAATCTAAATTGCATTGTTGATACCCCTAATACGAATGTCGATGTGATCGTCCCAATTCACGGATTAGTATCTGATAAATATAAAATTCATTTTAAATATCGTACTGGTTCTGTAGCTACAATTTCGATTCTTGAAAGCGGTACTGAAGTTAAGAGCCAAGACATGTCTAATTTTATGAACTGCCCGTGAAAGTAAAAAAATATGAAAACTCTATTTTTTACGCTGATGCTGTGTTCCGGTTCGGCATTTTCAAATCCGAGTAAAGCTCGATTGCAAGAAATAAAAATGAAAGTCGAAAACATGGATCAGAACTCACTATTCAATCAAGTTGAAGTGGTTTTTGATTTAAACCTTCCAAACCCAGCGGCGGCATTTTTCCTCGGCCCCGGCGAATACAAGATTAGTATTAATGGCGCAATCTTTAATACTTTAACCAAGTCGGCACAGAACTTTATTGGATTTCATGAATTAGGTCATATTCATTTAGGTCATACGGAACTGGATCCAAAGAATAAAAATCGTT
>CAXSEH010000093.1:0-7120 GCA_964236345.1 uncultured Bdellovibrionales bacterium | reverse complement strand
TTAGGTCATATTCATTTAGGTCATACGGAACTGGATCCAAAGAATAAAAATCGTTATGAGCTTGAACTTGAAGCCGATGCTTTTGCCGCTTTTCTTTATAAACGATATGGCAAATTAGATAAAGACTTTGATGATTTCTTGCTGATAATAGATAGCCAAAAGAAGACTGTCCCACCTGGTGACGTACGAGCTAAAGCAATTCGATCGATCGTAGACCAAAAATGAAAAATAGTTATGCAGCGAATAAACCGTTTAATGGAGGAAAAATATGAAATCGATTTTACTAATCGGCCTGGTGGCCACATCCGCAGAATGCTGGGCCACCTCATTACCTTTTTACGACTCACTGGATAGAATGCAGGCCGTCGTTGTAAGCGTTATGGAATCTGGTATCACTAGCCAACGAGTCACGTCTATTAAAGAGATCGATTCTCTTGTTTACCAAGTAAAAGCCAGCGATTGCGTAATTCAAGTTACCTTAGAAGCACAAGTCTCCCAGGAAGCAGAAAAGACTACCTACATCGAGAAATCAATAGAAAGTCTTAACTGCTTTTAAAACGCTACCTTTTGAATATTTTAAGTTACCGTTAACTCCGCAATCCGGCGGAGCTTTTATTTTCCCGTTGCGCACCTCAAAAATTATTTACTTCGGGAAAGGCGCGGGGACAAGATTTCAAAAATAAAGTTTGTGGTAAATAATGAAATCCTGGATACCGCTTAGTTGCTAAGATCGAAGTTTTTTAATGGGTAATGTCTGGACAGCTCGAGCCCGTTTTTTTTTGCTCTTTACCCTGTCATAAGGCTAATATAGACCCCGAATGAGGTTTATATGAAAAAAGGGCTGTTGACCTATTTCGCTTTAATAATTTTTGGTTTCTTCTCGGAGGCGCGGATCACCGATAACCAAGTCATCTATAAAAAAGAACCGGGTCTGTTAAAAATAGAGCCGAAAAAAGGTTTTCATCTGAATGCCGAAGCCCCGACTCAGGCTACTTTCGATGGCTTAGAAGCCATTTACAAGCCCAGTGAAAAGACAGAAAAGCGATTTACCTTTAAACTTGTTGAAAAAGCAAAGAAGGCAAAATTAAGTTATTATGTTTGCGACGACAAGAAAACCGCGTGCGAGGCCCACCAAGATGAATTAGATCTAGCCACGCTTTCATCCACCTCGGCGTTTTCGGCTTCTTCGGCGCCCCTGGCCGCGGCGGCGGGCTTCATTGATTCAAATTTGTCGTCGCAAATGGAAGATCAGTTGCTCATTTCCAAAAACGGAAAGCCAACGTTATTAATTTTTTCAGCTCCGTGGTGCCCGGCTTGTATTCGAATGCAAACCGAGACCTACCCGATTCCGAAAGTTTCCGTGCAACTTAAAAAAGTTAATTTTTTAAAAGTGAACAGCGACCTTCCTGAAAACTATGATTTATCTGAAAAATTTCAGGTCAAAGCAATTCCGACGTTAATTCTTCTAAATACGGATGGCGAAGAGGTCTACCGCTGGCTTGATTTTCAAGAACCAACTAGCTTCGCGAAAAGCCTTGAACAAGAAACTAAGAAAATTGGCGCTTCAAAGAACACCACTCTTCAGCTAGCAACCCTGGGGGATCCTAAAGCCATTTCTGCGCTAGGAAGGTTGTACTATAACGCATTAAATTGCGCTGAAGCCGTCCGCTGGCTTTCACTTTCAAAAAATCATGAGGATAAAAAATTTAAGCTGGCGGCCGAAGTAAGCTGCATGCAGGAACAAGTCGAAAAAGATGAAAACGCCGTACCTGAATATTTGCAAGCTTTAGAAAAAGCCATGGTGTTGTCGCCTTCTAAAATCGATCAACAAAGATGGACTGTCGACTGGATCGAAAAGAAAAAAGAATCCAAAGAGCTTTCAGAGGAAGTAAAAGCTAAAGCTAAGGCGCTGTTAGCTGAACTAGAAAAACAGGGTAAAAACCAAAAAAGGTTAGCGACCGAATTCAAAGAAAGCACCTTCGGGGAATCTGCAGGATTTGAATCAGCGGAAGTTAACCTAATGCGCTCTAGATTGTTTGCGGCACTAGGCCTATCAGCCGAAAAAGAAAAGTCAGATCTTAAAATTATCAGATTAATAAACGCCAACAAATATTCGACGAAAAGACCAGGGCAAATGTTGATCGCGATATATTATTTACGTGAAGCTGGCGAAAAAGACAAAGTTTCCAAAATGTATAATGACCTTGTCGGCGCAAATCCGACCAGCTACGTATATTATGAAAAACATGGCCGATACCTATTAAAAGAAAAGAAATACGAAATGGCCCTGCATCAGGTTGAAAATGCGCTAAGGTATCCAGAGGGCAATCAACCGCAACTATATCTGTTAAAAGCGCGGATTTTAAAAGAAATGAACCAAAAAGAAAAAATGCTTGAAACTTTAACTGCCGCCGAGCAGTTCAAAGACATCAAGCACCCTAAATATAAAAAAACTGTCGCACAGCTTACGAAACTAAAAGAAGAATCGTCTAAAAAGTAATTACTGAGTTTTTTCGGGGCTGATCCCGTAAAAAACTTCATCTAGATAAATCAGTAGGCATTCACGTAGGTCATCGACCGTCATATTTTTTGGATCCACTTCTAAGGCGCGAATGGCGGCGAAAAGTTCAGTCTCAATTGTATCGACCTCAATCTTTGCGTGATTTGCAAACTGTTGTAAAACTCGGCCCATGGCTTCGCCTCCTTGCGGGATTTAATGAACTTCATCCTGAAATTCAGTAACTTTATCTAATGACAAGTTCATGAAAACAAAAGGTTAGAACTGTTTCAATGAGATTACTGTCGGACCCGCAAAGTTAGGCGTAATGTCTAGTTCTGAGACACTCCATACGTTTAAAGCGCAATCTAATTGATTTAAGCACGCATTTCTGTGGGCCCTGATTTTGGAAGCCTTTCTAACAGAAGTAACAGGACGTAAGTATATGAGGACTAAGATATGAAGAAAATCATCGCGATTTTAGCCGTTTCGTTGTTGGCCCAATTTGTTCAAGCCGCCGTTTGGGTTGAAGAAAACCAATGGGACGCCTCGTGGGAAAATAAATACCATGAATGGCTTAAGGCCAACGCCAACGCGAAAATGTTCGCCCTTGAAAAGAAGGCAAACGGAGAACCTAATCCCTACTACGGAATTCGCGTTGATTGTGCCGACTTAGTTTACTCTTTACGAATTCTGTTTTCATTTGAAAATAAACTTCCTTTCGGCATGAACAATCCAGTCGGCGGTTCTAAAAGCCTGCTGATTACGAACCAATTAACTCGTTATGATAAAACTGAAGAGGGCGTTCCGCGTTTAAAGAAGTTTTTATATTGGATTTACGATTTGGTTAGTACTCATGGATTACCCCGCGACACGTACTCGGTGGGATTTAAAGGCGTCGGACCTGGCACCATCATTTTAACAACCCGAAAAAACCATCACTCTTGGACAATCACGGACATTTCTAGAACGGGTAATCCAACCCTAGTCTTTAATTCGACGGTAGGTCGCGAAAGTGGTTTCGAAGTACAATCTCGTCAAAGTTGGCCGAACCCGTTTTGGGTTTTCGAGCCGGAAGTCGACCAAGACGATGAAACAAAAAATATCGATATCTACCATCCAGGAAGTTACGCCGGGTTTCGCTACTGGCGCCCAATCGAATTTTTAAAAGAGAACGAAAATACAATTCCCAGCTACAGTGAAGAACAACATACGGTTGGTATCGGTAAATGGAAAACCATTGCCCAGACTTCTTTAGCTAAAGTAAAAGAAAATATTGATCAAGTTGTTATCCGACTGCTTAAAGATGCATGTTCCGATTTCAAACAACGGGTCGACGCGGTTCAAGAGGCCGAAGTTTATAAAACAAATATGGCCGCAGATTTTGCGGCGGGTAAATCAGAAGATGATAGTTCTTACGTGAAAGACTATATGTCAGATCCTGAAAGACCTTCTGACAAACGTTGTTTAACGTATAAGGCATTTGATCAGTATTCAACGCCCAGCCGTGACAAGCGTTTGATTGATGCGATTATTTTAGCAAGGGCTTACTACAGTTTCGGTTTAAAGAAATACGGCGAAAAATCTTTTTCGGCAGAAAACGCTGCTATTTATAAAGCTCTGTTTCCATTCATTGAATTGCCAGCGGGTGAAGAGGCTAAAAAGGACGAAGGCGCTGGAAAGACCGAATTCTGTTCGTACAAAATTCCTGAAGTGGGAACCTTGGGTTTAGCACGGTACAAAAGAAGAATTTTTTCGGGTCGTTTTTCATCGAATCCGAATGATTCATACGCAGTTCGTTTCGGTTACCCGAAAACTTCAAAAGACTTGGGCGAAGCCTGTCCGGTTTTTGATCTAACTAAAAAGTCATACGACCTGAACCAAATCGAAGAAGAAATGATGCGTGAAGTGATGACCTCACCATTGGCGAAGTAGATGACAAAGAATAAGGTCCTCTTACTTGTTAGCATTCTGACAGCGATTATCGCGGGACTGCTGCTGGTAAACCCTCGAAAAGAAACCTCGATTGATAAACTTAATAATATTCGGGTGAGTCACGTTGCGGCAGTTAGTTCCGGCGACTCATCTGCGCCTCAACGCGCTGACGGCATTAGCGCCCAAAGCGAAAAGATTCAAAATGAATTCAAGCGATGTTTTAAAAAAGACGCGAAAGTCGAAAGCTTCGAAAGCATGAAGGCTGCGTTATTACAGCAAAAAGATTATTCTGCGCCACTTCTTAACGAAGAAACTTTTGAACTCGAAACCGCAGATAAGAAAAATTTAGTCGTACAACACATACCGCAGGAAGAAAATAAGAACATAGTGCGGGTGTTTTCAATAAACCCGGCGGATGGACTACCCGACCGGATCAAAGATTTCCCAAATATGGCAGCGGATGTTTCGTTAAGACTAAAGGGCGCTTTATCCCTAGGATCCCTGAAAGGTAAATCGAGCTCGACGGTCCAGAATGCATACGATGGTTCGATGCTTTCACTAGAAGAAAAAGATAATAAAATTATTCGTATCCATCTTATAACGAACAACTTTGATTTCGAATGCAAAAATCAAAGTTGCGTTTGTCTAACTAAAGAATATTAAGAATTGGCTCCGGGAGCGAAGTTTCTTGGTTTACCACCCGGCATGGGTGGTGGAGCCTGGGGCGGTGGAAGTGGTGAAACAAAAGAGCTATCAGCGTCTTTGAATTTATTGTATTTCGCGTCGAATCTTAATTTCACCGTGCCGGTCGGACCATTCCGTTGCTTCGCAATAATAACTTCGGCGGAACCTTGCTTTTCGGCATCGTCTTTATCGTAATAGTCATCTCGGTATAACATCATGATCACGTCGGCATCTTGTTCGATCGATCCAGATTCTCGAAGATCAGAAAGCATCGGACGGCGATCCGAACGCCCTTCGACTCCACGGTTTAACTGGGCGAGCGCGATCACCGGAATCTGCATTTCCTTGGCGATGGCCTTTAGACTTTTTGAAATTTCCGAGACGGCCCGTTCGCGGGATTCTACTTTTTGTTTTAAATCCATCAGCTGCAAGTAATCGATCATGATGCAATCAAGTCCATGGGTTGCTTTTAGTCGGCGGCATCGCGCACGAATCTCGAATGGCGAAATACCTGATGTTTCGTCGATAAATAACGATGCATCTGCAATCGTTCCGCAGGCACTCATCAGTTGTTGCCATGAAGTATCTTGAATTCGTCCCGTACGCACTTCTGTCAGAGAAATTTTTGCTTCGGCCGCGATAATTCGCATCATCAAAGATTCTTTAGACATCTCGACCGAGAAGTAGGCCACGGTTTTTTTAGACCTTAAAGCCATATGCGAAGCCAAATTTAGACTGAACGCCGTTTTTCCCATCGACGGACGAGCCGCGATGATAATAAGTTCGCCCGGGTTGAGTCCCGAAGTCATGGCGTCAAGATCCCTGAAACCCGTTGCGATACCGGTGACTTCAGCTTTTCTCTTATAGAGCTCTTCGATTTTTTCGAATGAAGTCCGAACAATATCTCGAGGTCCAACTAAGCCCGCATTATTTTTATCTTGGTTAACCTTTAAGATTTCGCTTTCGGCAAAGTCGATTAACGATTCGGCGTCGGAAAATTCATTACCGTAGGCTTTTTCGATAAGTCCCGAAGAAGTCGCGATTAATTTTCGTAGCAAAGACTTTTCTTTTATAATTCGCGCGTGCGAGTCAATATTCGCGGCGGAAACAACTTTATCTAATAACGAAAGAAGGTATTCAGGTCCACCAATGACGTCGAGCTGATTTTTAGTCTGTAAAGAATTGGTTACGGTAACTAAGTCGATCGGTTCGGCTTTAGTATGAAGTTCGGAAATTGTGGCGTAGATAGTTTGGTGAGCTGGCTTGTAAAAATCATTTTGATCAATCAAGTCTGAAACTTGGTCGAAGGCTTCTCGCTCAAGCATCAAGCCGCCTAAGACCGAAAATTCAGCTTCTAAATTTTGAGGTGGAAGTTTTTGACTCATCTTATCCCCTCGATAATTGTCAAATAAGCCCGTTACTACAAAAAGAGTCTAAAAAAACAAATGGGGTTTTTCAACCCCATTTCATCTTTAAAATTTGTGTTATTTAACTATTGAGTTAAAGACGTTGTTGGAACAACGATGTTCTCAGTTACAAGGGCTTGCGCGCCTTTTTTAGGTTTCAATTTGTAGTTGTCGATTTTCTTCTTAAGCGTGTTACGGTTGATACCTAACATGATCGCCGTCTTAACTTGGTTTCCGTTATAAGCCTTAAGAGCTAGTTCGATTAATGGACGCTCAACTTGTTCTAGAACGATGTTATAAAGACCGTTTAATTCAACTTGCGCCTCTTTTTGTTGTTGGAATAAAACTTCAAGTTTGCTCTTTACTAATTTTTCAAGACTGACTTGCTGCAAGTTAGCGACAAAAAGATTTTCTGAGTTGTTCAGATTTGGCGTCATGGGTCTCCCTCGTACATGTTGGTTATTACAGAAACGCTTTAACGTGCTGTATGTGTTTCTATTTTATTGCGGAATTTTTAGATCCGCGTGTTGTGGGCAAAGAATTATACTTATGTTGCTGCAAAAGCAACCGGACTTTTAATTATTTTATAAAAATCTTC
>CAXSEH010000092.1:0-11988 GCA_964236345.1 uncultured Bdellovibrionales bacterium | reverse complement strand
CAAAGAAGAAAGGTTACGCGCAAGTTCTGTGGCTTGACGTCAATCATCAGTACGTGGAAGAAGTCGGCACCATGAACGTCTTCTTCATCATCAACGGTGAAGCCCATACTCCGTCCTTAGACGGAACAATTTTAGGCGGTGGAGTTCGCAACAGCGTTATTCAATTATTAAAAGACGCTGGAATTAAAGTTGTGGAAAGAAAAATAAAGTGGTCCGAACTTGAAGAGGCTTACAATGGTGGATTGTTAACTGAGGCTTTTGGTACGGGTACGGCCGCGGTGATTTCTCCCATTGGAGAACTTACGCGTGCAGGAAATACTTTCAGACTGGACCAAGTTGAGAACCCTTTTAAAACGGGGCGGATGCTGTACGACAAAATAACGGCGATACAATTCGGTGAAACACCCGATGCACATAAGTGGCTTGTTAAGATCTAAATGAGTTGAATAAATCTTGCATGGCTAAACAACCAAAGTTATAAACCCCGTCTATGTCTTATCGACAAATGCTGCAATTTTCTTCAACCCAAGATCCGCAAAAGTTACTGACTATATGGCGTCAGGAAAGAGCATTTCGCGTGGGAAAAGCCATTTGCATGTGCGGCATATTCTTAGCGCTAGTTGGGGTCCTCGCGGATTTCAAATGGGGCGGAACCTTAGTTTTTGCGGCGGATTTTTTACTTTTTGGTGGTTTTGCACTTTCTCTTTACTGGTTGCGATCTAAGGCTCGTCCAAGTTACTTTTGGTGGCCCCTGTACATTTGTTACTGGATAGATATGATGCCGGTATTCTGGACGACGGGCGGAATGAACAGTCCCCTCTTCGGTTTAGGTATATCTTCGTTTTTTTTAGCGGGCGCGGTACTTGATGCGGATAACAAGTCGACGCGCTACTGGGCTTTTGCGGCGTTACATATTCCGGCTTTTTACATAATTGAAATGGTTCACCCTTTAAGTTCGGCTTACACTTCGCCTTTGATTTTCACGGCGATCATTCAGACTTTAATCTTAATGCTGGCCTACGTTTGCATTAACGCCATGTTAAAAACCGAAAACGAATTATCTTTTGAATTCACGATTCACTATCGAAATTTAGCTAAAACTGAAGCCGCACTAAAAAAGCGTGAACAGCAGTTAAGCGAAGCCCAATCTATCGCAAGCGTCGGCAGCTGGGAATGGGATGTCGAAGCGGACCGCGTAGCTTGGTCCGACGAATTATTTAAAATATTTGAAGTGGAAAAAAATACTTTTGATTCTTCTTTTAAGGGATACCTTCATCGGCAAAATCCTGTCATGCGCGAAAAAATTGAAAGCATTCTAAATTCCTCAGCCTCTAGTGGATCTGATTTTTCTTTCGAAAATAAAATTGAAACCAGCCGGGGGCTTCGCTACCTGCACAGTCGTGGACGGGTTGTTAAAAATACGGACGGGGTCACGACGAAAATGTTTGGCACTTGCCAAGATATTACCGACCGTAAGGCCATCGAATCCTTGCTATTGGATGCGCGAAACGAACTTGAAGCCCGGGTTGAAGAGCGCACCCTTCAACTTGAAGATAGTCTAAAGCGAGAGAAAGTAGCTAAGGAAGTCGCCGAAAATGCTAGCCAGGCGAAAATGCAATTCTTAGCGAACATGAGTCACGAAATCAGAACTCCGATGAACTCTATTCTTGGCTTTTCGGATTTGTTGGATACTGAAGAATTATCCGGGGCTCAGTCAAAAGAGTATATTACGCGTATCCGGAATAATGGAAAACAGCTTTTGCACCTGATTGACGACATCCTTGATTTATCTAAGTTTGAAGCCGGAAGAATTCCCATACAGAAAACTTCGTTTTCGATTAAATCTTTGGTGGATGAAGTTGTTAGTTCTTTCCTACCCATTTTGAAATCCAAGGGCCTTCAACTGAAGCTATCTTTTCAGGATGAAATGCCGCCGCAGATTTTCACGGACGCTGCGCGGGTTGGCCAAGTTTTAATAAATCTATTAAGTAACTCGATAAAGTTCTCGGAAAATGGCCAGGTTCAGGTTAACGTTTCGTACCAAGACTTAGAATCAAATCGTCTTAATTTGGTCATCGACGTTAAAGACACCGGGGTCGGAATTTCTGAGGTACATCAAGCGCAGCTTTTTCAACCCTTCAGTCAGGGCGACAGCTCAGTAGCCCGCCGCTTCGGCGGAACTGGATTAGGATTAGCCCTTTCGAAACACATTGCGGAAGCACTAGACGGAAAATTAGAACTTAAGAAAAGTACGGCCGGAGAAGGAAGTCACTTTTGCTTTCGCTTTCCAGTCGAGCGTGGCCTCGGAGCTGGTCTTGAAAAAAATCAATCCGTTTCAACTGCTTCGTTAACCGAAAATAACCATTTGCGAAATAAAAAAATTCTTTTAGTAGAGGATTCTTCTGATAATGCATTCTTAATTTGCCATTACGTGCAGCCTTTGGGTTTACACGTAGACATCGCGGTCGACGGCATGCAGGCCGTAAGCAAGTGCAGTCAGAATGACTACGATTGCATTTTGATGGATATCCAAATGCCGGGCATGGACGGTCTTGAAGCGACTAGGCGTATACGTGATTTGGGATATCAAAAACCAATCATCGCATTAACGGCTCACGCTTTGCCAAGCGAGGCCGAGCGTTCGTTAGAAGCGGGATGCAATCTTCACTTAACAAAACCGATCAGTAAATCTGTGTTGATTAGTTCTTTGGACATTCAGCTCCGGTAAAGGCGCAAAATTCCTTGAAAGAAGTCGGATTCACAAGTTTCCGGCGAATTCTTTATATTGTTCGGGAGTATCAACACCCACGCAGCTTGCGCGATCTTGAAATTCGACCGGGATTAAGTTTGTTGGATGACGCTTAAAAAGATACTGGCAGCCGTAATCTCCGTCACCTTCGGCGATAATTTCTGGAACAAAGTGAGTAGAAATCAAAACGGGATGACCCTTTTCAATGCCGATAGATGGAAATACGATTCGAGGTTGAGATGTCTGCGCAAAAGCTTCTGCAAGTCTTTCTACAATTCCAACATTGAACAACGGCTGATCGGCCATGCAGATCATAAAGCCGTTAGCCTGCGCGACCCAGCTGTTAAGTAAACCGGTACGAATCGAACTGTGCATGCCGTTTCGAAATGAAGTATTATGTATCAGCTTAACTGGCAAATCGAAAAGTTCTTTTTCGATCGCGGCGGCGTCGTGACCGGTGATCACGATAATTTCTTGAAACGGAAATTTTAGTAATTCTTCCGCCGTTCTGCGCACTAAAGATTTTCCCGCAATGGGTAACAACAGTTTATTCACTTCGCCCATGCGGCGAGATTCGCCCGCCGCCAATAGAAGGCAAGAAATTTTATTCATGTTAATTGCTCCTTTTTAAAAGATTACAATCTAACTTTCATTTAGATTAACGAATTAATCCACAGTTTTATCCACAAAATTTTGAAGTGGCGGGAGTTAAAATTCTGTAAAATTTGAAAGGTCGGGGTTTTAAAACTTCCCAAGATGGACAACGAATTGCATAATGCATGAATGACGAAAATGGGGTCCAAAAATGCCACAAAATAAACGGGTTCACTTGATTGCCAACTCGCGATCGGGACAAGGTAAAGGCGCAACTTTAGTTGAACAGGCCCAAACGATCTGTAACGAACTTTCTTATGAACTTGTCCACCATAAGACCGACGAACCTGCAGATTTTGACAATCAATGTAAAAAAGCCGTCGCCGAAGCGGAAACTGACGGCGGAATTGTCATCGCGGCCGGAGGAGATGGAACCATTCGCGGCGTCGCGCAAGCGGCGCACGGAAAAAATGTGCGTTTTGCGGCGGTCCCGTGCGGTACATTTAATTTTTTTGCCCGAACGCACCAAATTCCTGAAGAACCCGAAGCGGCTTTCCGTATGGCATTAACAAGCGAAGCTCGACCGGTTCGACTCGGGATTGTTAACGGGAATATTTTTTTAATTAATGCGAGTCTGGGCCTGTATGCAAAAGCAATTCGGGAAAGAGAATTGGCCACCAGTCGCTTTGGGCGCAACCGATTCGTCGTTATCATCTCAACAATCATGAGTATGTTGAGTAAACACCTCCTCCTCAAAGTCGACTTAAGCATTGATGGCCAAGTGAAGACCGTAAGGACTCCCATGATTTTTATTGGTAATAATGCTCTTCAACTTCGGGATTTGGCCATGAAGGTCGCACGTTGCATGAAGGTTGATTCGTTAGCGGTTGTTATGATGAAGCCTCTGACTAAATTCGAGGCTCTGCGAATCATCGTGCGAGGATTTTTTAAAACTTTGGATAACGATGAAAAACTTGAAACTTTTTGCGTGGATGAATTGACGATTCACACTCGAAAATCATCACATAACATCGCGTTGGACGGAGAAATCATTCGCATGAATTCCCCACTTCGTGTCCGGGCCCTTCCTGGAGCTCTGAATTTAATTCTTCCAAATGAGCAGAGTACTACATGAGTTTAGTTCGTATCGCGCATTTATCAGATCCCCATTTCGGGACAATATTGCCGGGCGTCCGGGAAGGATTACTTAAAACTATTAAGGAACTAAATCCTGATTTGATTTTAATAACCGGCGACATTACTCAGCGCGCGCGGTACTCGCAATTCAAAGAAGCAAAAAAATTCACGCACGAATTACTGCCGATTCGAATCATCGCGGTACCGGGCAATCACGATATTCCGCTATGGAACATTTTTACACGGCTTTTTAATCCGTACTGGCGCTTTAAAAACCTTTTCAAAGATCAGCTCGAAAGAGATCACATTCACGGCGACGTAATCGTTACCGGACTGAATTCAACAAGCAAATGGCGCCACGTTCAAGGTGACTTTACGTTGGATCATCTTGAAAAAAGATTAAAAGCGAATAAGCCCGCCGCAAAAATTCATATTGCGGCCTTTCACCATCCTATGGATTGCAAAAAATCTTCTGACGAGAAAAATCTTTTGCAAGGGCGCGAGGAGGCGATCAATCTATTCGACCGACATGGCGTGGATCTAATCGTGGGGGGCCACATTCATGATCCATTCATCACCCTTTCAAAATCGCGTTACCCCGGTACGGAAAGATCTATGGTGATTGGGGTCGCAGGAACTTGCCTGTCATGGAGAACTCGACCCGGCGCCCCCAATTCATTTAACTTGATTGAAGTCGATACGAGGCAAGTTCCACGATTGACGATTAGTCGGTACGATCAAAGAGAAAATTTATCATTTACAATTGAAAGCGCGCATCAGTTTGTGCGTAAAGAAAAAATTGGTTGGGTTGATACGAACGCATGAAAATAAAAATCAAAAAATGGCAATTGGTCTTGTTTACAATTTTCGCGACATTAGTATGCGCCTTCATATTCTCAAACTTAAGCCCGTTACAAAAAGAACTTGATTACCAAGTAACATCTTCTGAATCCGTCGAAAGCCCACGATTTAAAAAAATTCTGGGTGATTTGATGGGTCCCCATTTTGAGAACGGCAACTCTATAAAGACTCTGTTAAATGGCGATGAAATATTTCCCGCAATGCTGAAAGCCATCTCTGCGGCCGAAAAGACAATTACATTTGAATCCTACATTTATTGGTCTGGCTCCATCGGTGATCGCTTTGTTAAAGCTCTTTCTGAAAGGGCTTCCGCTGGCGTTAAAATTCATGTTCTACTTGATTGGGTTGGAAGTGAAAGAATTGAAGAGGCGTACATTCAACGGATGAAGGACGCGGGAATTGAAGTTGAAAGATATCATGAATTATCTTGGTACAATATTTCGCGCATGAACAACCGTACGCATCGCAAAATCTTGGTCGTAGACGGAATTCATGGCTTCACCGGCGGTGTCGGAATTGCTGACGAGTGGTCTGGAAACGGCCTTGATTCAAAGAAATGGCGCGACACCCACTACGAAGTCCGGGGCCCCGTCGTCGCGCAGATGCAGGCCGCATTCTTTGATAATTGGATGAAGGTTCGTCCCGAGATTCACCACTCTGTTGATTACTTTCCCGATCTTCACCCCGTTGCAAATGGTAAAAACACGGCGGCCCAAATGTTCAAAAGCAGTCACCGCGAAGGGGGCTCAAGCGTTCATATTATGTATTTGCTAGCCATCGCCGCCGCGAAAAAATCGATTCACCTTGAAGGCGCCTACTTTGTTCCGGATCCGGTAGCCATTGAAGAAATCGTTAAGGCCCGCAAGCGCGGAGTCGAAGTTCAAATTATCGTACCGGGCCCATTATCTGATTCAAAAATTGTTAGGCACGCATCCCGCGAAACGTGGGGAGATTTACTGCAAGCCGGAGTAAAAATTTACGAATATACTCCCGCAATGTTTCACTGCAAAGTTTTGGTAGTGGATGGATATTTTGTAAGCGTAGGCTCGACGAATTTTGATGAGCGTTCTTTCAAACTAAATGATGAAGCCAATTTAAATGTTTTGGACGATAAATTGGCCGAAGAGCAAATCGAAATATTCCAGGAAGACCTCACGCGATCGAAGGAAATAAGTTTACAGGATTGGCAAAATAGACCGAAGCTTGACAAAGTTCTGGAAAAACTCGCGGGCCTGTGGACTTCCCAGCTTTGAGTTCAAGCTTTAGAAATGAAAAATTTCGTGAACGGCTCGATCCATTCCTTCTTTAGTTAGGGCTCCGCTCGTCATGACGGGTTCTTCATTGTTGGTCAGAAATAACGTAGTGGGCACGCTTTTAATTCCGAATAGGTGCGAAATTTCTGGATCTTTATCAATATCAATTTTGAAAACCCTTAAACGATCGCCATGCTGATTTGCTACTTCTTCAAGGGTGGGTGCGAACTGATGGCAGGGTCCGCACCAGGTCGCAAAAAAGTTGAGTATAATGGGCTGCGATTTTTCGAACTTCCACTCGGCATTTGCGGTAAAATCAAAAACCTGTGCCTTAAATTTTTCCTTATCTAATATCTCAATCATAATTTGAATCCTTTCACGTCGGACGAAATATTTTCGCCCCCAGCATCGATGTCTAAACGCCCTTGTTGTTGCAGGATAGACCATCTATTATTCTTTTGAAGTCGAACCTCGAGGCTTTGTAAAAAATCACTGTCAAACGCGTGAATCTCGATCTCGCTTGCACGGTGAACATCGTTATTATTGATATCGTCGATCAGAACTTGCGCGCTTTTATACGTGTACACAACGACACGCTTCGAACTTTTCATGGCCTTATGAAGTTTCTTTGCAGAGGGGTTACCTATTTCAATCCAAAGTTCTACGGCTCCATTTTTACCAAGCGCCTTCAAAGCCGGCGCATCAGGATCGCTTAGCCCGCTTGGACTGAATTCCAATTCGGGTCGATAAGCCAGCGCGTAGGCCAATACCCGACTTAAAAGGTAAGGCGCCGTTTCGGAAGGATGCTGCGAGACGCGAAAATCTAAACTTTCATAAATGCCACGGTCTACGTCGGAAAGCTCAATCTGAAAACGAAATAGCATTTCTTAAAGCGCCGCTTCGATCGCCTTCTTGACGAGTGAATCATCCGGAGTCACATCAGGTGCAAACCGTGCGATAATCTCGCCATTACGATTAGCTAAAAACTTTTCAAAATTCCAAAGAATGTCATTTTTCTTTTCGCGCTTTACGCCGTAACCCTTCAACTTTTCTTCGAAGCCGTTTCCGGCCGCGCCAAGTTGCGCTTCAGGTTTCTCTTCAGTCATAAATTGATAAAGTGGGTGCTGACCATTTCCTTTTACAACGATCTTTTCGAACATCGGAAATTTAACGCCGAAAGAGGTCTGGCAAAATTCCTGGATTTCGCTATTCGTTCCTGGTTCTTGCGCGCCAAACTCATTCGCGGGAAAACCTAAGACCTCGAAACCCTTATCGTGATATTGTTCATAAATCTTTTCCAGGGCGTCATACTGAGGGGTCAAACCGCATTTCGAAGCGACGTTAACCAGTAAAACAACTTTTCCCTTATAGTCGGCTAAAGTGGTTTGTTTTCCCTTGATGGTTTTGACCGAAAAATCGTAAATATTTTTGCTCATGGGTTTCCCTTTGTTTTTTGTTAAGTTCGCAGATCATGTCATCGAAATTAAACCCGGTCAAAGTCGCCCTTGTTATATTCATAAAACGCATATAACAATGATTTATATTCATTTTTATAATACTCACAATTCCTTTATATTCCGTTCTCACAAAGGATCTTCCATGAACAATTTTATACTCGTTTTAATAATCGCAATTTCTCAGACGGCTTTAGCAGACAGTCTTCTTAAATATGATTCCGTCGTCGATCTTTCGCAGTACAGAGGACAAACCTATTTTTCGGTGATGCAGGACGTGGTTAAACCAGCGTTAGATCAGTATGCCGTTGAAGGTTTCCGTATCGCTAAGGGAAGCAAGGCCGTATCTTCGCTGTCAAAGGTCGACAGCAAAGTCGCTAGCAAAGCGCTTAAAGCGGCCGGTAGCGAGCAAAATTTGAAACAAGTCGCGGATCTTTTGGCCGCGACCGGGGAACCAATCACGTTTTATAATCCACCGGCCGCCCTGGCTGAACAAGGCATCGGCGCAGGACGATTCGACTTAACGACTTATCTAGCATTGTTTAGCGGTGGTGGTGTGGCCGTTAAAATTAATGCTCACAACACCGCGTACAATGTAAATTATGGCACCGGTGAATCCGAAAGCGACGAAAAGACGGGACGCAGTTTTGGGGAGGCTCCGGAACGTTTGGCCCTGGATGCTTCAGATAAGCACTATTTAGAAATTTTAGAAAAATACGTCCGCGGCGAAAATGAATCGGTCGAGTATTTTTACAAATCAATTCTAGAAGTCCTTTTGAATAGCGATACTTCTAAATTCAAAAAAATATCTGCTGAAGGCCAAGCGGTGGCGACTGATTTTTTAGCGGTCTACACCGCCGAACAAAATCGTCACCTTATGTCGCAGCTGAAAACCCATCCTTGGGATGAATCTCTGCTTGAAGTCACGTTACTATCGGCCCTTCATTCGGGCCAAGATACCGTCAAGCTTATGTTCAATGGAGAGTTTACCGATCAAACTTTAAGGCAAGCATCCGGTTGCGAAGATCCGTCAGTGCGTACGCTAAAAAAAGCTTGCCTTATCGATTACTGGCAGTTCAGTGCCAGCGTAGATCCGGCTAGTTGCACCCGTAGTGGCCTCAATGTCAGACGTAAGGATTTTCGAAATTTAGGAGCAGCCCTTACCGCTTATGAATTAGCGAATAACCCTACGCTGGTGCAAAACATTCAGAAACATTTTTCATCAGGAAAAAATAAAAATAATGTGTTCGCACAATTATCAGAATTTCTGATTAATTACGATACCCCTAAAAATTTAGATGGTGAGGCCTTAAAGCTGGCGGCAGATTTCACGGCGTTCCTTATGCAAGTTCGCGCCGATGCAAATCATGTTTCAGAATTCATCGTGGCGCAAATACCTCCGAAATAATCCGAAATGCTTGCCAAACCGATCCCGTAAGTGCAATTTCAAAGCAGTTAAAAAAAGGATCGGTATGAAAACAACTTTAAACGCGATCAGTAAATCGCTCATGGCCCTGCACCGTCGTTTTTTAGAAAACGAAAGGATCGAAGCAGAAACAACTTTAGGCTATAAACTGTCACCTTACGAGTTTTTACGAATACTGACCCAAGAACCTGACTTCAAATGGCTTCAGCCATTTTCGGCCATGATCATTGAAATTGATACCTTTGCGGACGAAGTCGAAACCATTTTGCCCGCTGATGTTTTACGTTTAAAGAATCAAGTTGATTTTGTCTTAAAAGAACCTCGGATCGCCGCCCGTTACCAACACTACGTCCACCACGATCCCCATTTTATTCCTCTTCACTTAGATCTGACGCGTCTACTTGCCACCACTCCGGAAGAGTCCAAAAAATTAGGGCATTAGCTTTATTTTGTTGGAATCAATATTTCGGTTTGAAGATTTTCTTCAGGGGTTGTATCCGGACTGTTCACGAAGTTCTCAATCATAAAATCATCGCGAATCGGAATGTTTGTCAGTTTGACTATTTCAAAGGCCTTTGACGTCGCAGGACCCAACAGTGAGTAAGAGCCGGTTAAGATAAATCGAGAATACTTTCCGCCTTCAAACTTTTCATAGTGTATACCGGTTGGTAAGGTTTCGGGTTTAGTGTCAACGACGACTCCCGCGCGGTAAATCATTTCGGGCTTTATCTTGTACAGACTCATGCGACCCGTGATGACGTTTTTTTTACCAATTTCAGTTGTCTGCTGAAGTAATGCTTCCCAAGCCTGCCTTGCCGTGTCTTGTATCGGGCCTACCTTTTCGACAAAAATAAAATGCGTGACTGGCCATTGGACGATGTCGGGTTTTTCGGTTAACTTCATACAAACCTCTTCCTAATTTTGACTTTCGATTACCGTTTTCAGGTTTGAGATCCCTTTGCTAAACTGTCCCGCAATCATCTTATCGCAGTCAATGATAACGGAAATAAGTTTCCCCAGGAATCCATTTTGACCCGACATGGTCCACGTGAAGCGCGTTCCCGCCGGTTCGGTCGTTAGTTTATATTGAACTAAATTTTCGGCGTAAAAAGGTTTCAACATCGTTAAGCGAATATCCACAGACTGATTGGGTAGAATTTTTAACATTTCTAATTTTCCCGAGCCCGCCTCTTTGTTCCCGTCAAATTCCATAACGGCGCCCTCTTGACCGTCCGTACCCGAAAAAGTTTTTCTCATTTTTGGATCAATTTTTTCGTAGGGGGACCACTGCTCGCCAAGTTTGAAATGGCTTAGGTAAGGAAATACTTTTTCAGGCGGTGCAACGATGATGTCGCTGCGTTCGTAGCGAAACTGCGCGGGACGAGTTATGACATAGGTCAAAAAGGCTAAGACCGCAATCCCAAGAACGACAAGTATCTGTAATAACATTCGAAACTCACTTTCCAGTATAAACCATTTTATGGAAACATACTATTTAGTATGTTGTCAATGAATGCCTTTCCTGCTAGACTTTTCGAATGAAGACTCAAGTCCGATCATCCAGCAAGACTAGGGATTTAGATAAAACCCGAAAAGAAATACTAAACACGGCGTTCTTAGAAGTTTACAAGCATGGCTTTCAAGGGGTCAGCGTAGATGAAATCGTCAAAAAAACAAGTCTTACAAAAGGTGCCTTCTACCATCATTTTCCAACAAAACTGGAACTGGGCTACGCATTAGTAGATGAAGTTATTCAACCGATGATCATAGATCGTTGGATTGCTCCATTGGCTGCTTCCAAGAATCCTCTTCATGGGATTCTGAAACAAATGAAGACCCTTATCGGCGGCGCCCATCCCGAAGATTATGCCCTAGGGTGCCCTTTGAATAATCTTGTTCAAGAAATGTCTCCGATCGACGATGGGTTTAAGATACGCCTGCAGGCCTCACTTAATAGTTGGGTTGATGGAACGGATACATTACTAAAGAGAGCCAAAAAAGAGGGGTATCTAAGGGCTGACGTAAATACGAAGCAGCTAGCTTATTTTATTGTAATGGCCCACGAAGGCATTTACGGCATGCTTAAGGGTGTTAACGACGTAAAAGTTTTCGATGCCCTTTACGCTTCTATTAGATCTTATTTTAAAACTTTAGAAAAATAATCAAATTTCGCGAATGCTTATTTGGCGTTCATTTTTTGCGAAGATAGCAATAGTCCCTGAATTCCACGGGATTTGGGCTGAATGGGTCGCATTTTCATTCAAATGAAAGCAGGGGCTAGCAAACCCTAAAAAATAGATCGCATAGGAATTGCATTGTTTGCTTTCGAATTTAACTCTTGAAAGGAGTAATTATGGCAACAACAACGATGGGACAACATTCCCCTAACACAACGACAACTTCAAACAAAACCCTTTACTGGGGAATTGCGGTCGCATTATTGATCGTATTGGCAATTTCATTCACCATGAGGTCAACTTCGAATCGTGACACGTTGGCAACCCCGGCGACCAC
>CAXSEH010000091.1:0-12121 GCA_964236345.1 uncultured Bdellovibrionales bacterium | reverse complement strand
CTCAAGAACAAGGGTGCCTTCAAAATCACTTTCATCCATCTTAATATCCTTTGTTGCCTAATTCATTGTGCTGGTAAGAATTCGCGAAATCAACCGCAAGGGCGCGTGCTGGTGATGAATGCGGTGATTTTAATTTGGAAAACCAAAATTTCCTTGAAACACTCTTCCTTGTCGAACAAGCTTGGGCATGACGAACGCTCGCTCAAAAATTTTTGTTGATGGGAATTGCATTGTCTGCGATTTCGAAGTTTCACACTACAAGCGCTTAGCCCCTGAACTCTTCGACATCGTTGATATCTCAAATCCTAGTTTTGATGCTAGCGCCCACGGGCTTACGACCGAAGCCGTCAATAAACATCTTCACGTGCAAACCCCGCAAGGCGAGATCTTTAAGGGTGTCGATGCCTTCGCGCATATCTGGAGTCGCATCCCGCGGTACCAATTTGCATATAAGCTTGTGAACCTTCCGGTGGTGAAGACCCTGGCCAAACTTGGCTACGCCGTTTTCGGTGAAGTTAGACCGTGGCTTCCAAAAAAGCATGCTTGAAGAGAGAATGGGCCTACCCCAATACCATGCGAAGCATTGATGGTTCGTTATCTTGCTCATCAATTTGCTGCTCGAGAATCTCAAAACCTGCATCCTTGATTTCACTCAGGACCTTTTTGGCTGGATAGATTCTTCGTTGCGCACACCAATACTGACCTTCAACTTCCACAACTCCTCGATCTGTTGACGGTTTCGTTTTGTGCCACAAAATGAAATCTTGATCGAAGCGTAATGTGCCAAACATAGTCGTAGGATCGATTTTCGCACTGGGCATAACCATCGTATCTAAAATAAAAATGCCGTCGGCTTTAAGAATGCTCTTAATTTCGTCGAATACCTTCTTTCGATCTTCTTCGAGAACGATGCAATGAAGAAAATGACTGTCATAAATGAAATCGAATTTTTGCTCGGGTGATTTTAGATCCAAAACATCGCCGGCTACAAAATTAATTTTCAAATTTTGCTGCCGTGCCAAATCTCTTCCCATTTCAACAGCTGTCTCTGAGATGTCGATACCAGTTGTGGCAAAGCCATACTTTGCGAAAGTGAAAGCCGTAGTTCCGGTTCCACATCCAAGATGCAAAGCTGTTTTTCCAGTGAAGTCCGAAAAATATTTTTCTATTTTCTGTTTTAAGTAGCCATTCGTCTTTACGTCGCCAAGGTCTTCTAAGCTTTTTTTGTTTCCCCAGCCAACAAATCCTTTAGATTTAATTTGTTGATAGGCTGACTCGTGCGCATGGTAGTAAGACTTCATAGGCAATTTCCTTTTACCGGTTCACAGTAGAAGTGAAACGTCTGCTTGTTAATTCGAGGCTTCAAAATAATTATCGTTATTTTTAATTTCCATCCACATCGTACGCGTTTCCGAAATTTTAAAAAAGAAAATTGTTAATAAAGTCTGCGAGCATACCTAGCGGATAGACTTATCACCGATTGCGTTGAAATTTTTCAAATTCGCCGATGCGATCTTCAATGAGACTTTTTACTTTTCGAGATGGCTTCTTGATCATCCAAGTCCATTGTTGAATTAATAATTCATCTTTTTCACGGTCGGTCTTCATATCGATCAGGGCCACTAATTCTGAACCGATAATAACCGGCAAAGCAAAATATCCGTACTTTCTTGTGTTCTTAGGGGAATAGGCTTCAAACCGGTACTCATGATTAAAATAGGAATGGAATCGTTTCCGGTTGTAAACCAAAGGATCATAAGGCGAAAGAATGTGAACTAAATCTTCGTCGAAATCGGATTTGGCTTTGCTCTGTTGGGTCGCCATCCAGTGTTCACCTTTAACCCCTGAAATTTGCACGCTGACGAGTTGACCCTCTTCTTCCTGGGCACGAATTGTTTTTTCCATTTTTACTTTGTCGGCTTTATAAGTCATGGGCATCATCGAATCGATGGAAACAATCCCCTGAGCCCGTAATTCTCTTTTTAATTTATAAGAAAAAACTTCCTCTTCGGTTGGGATCTGCATGTCTTGCGGCTTAACAAAATGTCTGTCAGTTAGTTCGTACTTTTTGAGCATGCCTTGACGTTCAGAAATCACCAATTCGCCACGATTGAAAAGCAACTGTAGAACTTTTTTTGAAGGTTTCTTGCTGGACCACTCATGATCCTTTTCAACCAGAATGTCGTCGGTAATATCACGAATCGAAAGGGGTCCGTCGACATCGATTCTTTCTAACATGCGCTCGCGGTCCATTTTCGACACACTTGAATACCATTTGTTAGGTTTAACTTTATTCGTCTCCATCCGCAGCCGGTGAAAGTAAAAACTGTCCGTCGGAAAGTATGCTAGAACATGACTCCAATACTCAAAAACAGATTTTTCTTGGCTTTGCAGATAAACCAAATGTTGAGGTCGGTAGTTCGGAACCCGCGACCACAAAATGTGATGGTGAGCCCGCTCAATCACGTTAATCGTATCAATCTGCACCCACCCCAGTTGCTGGATCGCTTTCAAAGCGCCTTGAGTCCCCGTACCAAAAGCACGTGATTTGTGAAGACCTTGATGGCGCATCAAAATTTTCTTGGCGGCTTCGATTGTTAAGGTGGTGTTTTTTTTGGTCATAAGAATTTATGGATTTCATTCATTTGCTTTAGAGTATGATGAGGACTCTTCTGAGGCATTAGCTGATGCAGCGTGATTCAAGAAATTTCCTCGAAAAAAAGTTGGTAGAGATGGCAAATTCTCGGTCACGGCGAACATTCTGCATAAAATGACGATCGACAAATGTGGGACCAACGCAAGAATTGATTTTTATCATTACCCCAACCTTCGTCCATTCAGCATTCGCGTCCAAAAACCGATAAGTTAAAGCAATTTAACGGTTTTATCGAAAGGCCCCGGCTGTGAGCAAAAACGGAAATTTCCTAACAAAATCACGATTCAAAGTGGGATGCGAATGCCCGACGAAGCTTTATTATTTAGATAACAAAGACTATGGCAGCACCATGGCCGATAACTCATTCCTGGCTGCCTTAGCCGAGGGCGGATTCCAAGTTGGCGAATTGGCGAAGATCTATCACCCCGGCGCAGTCGAAATCACCACGATGAATAAAGACGAAGCCGTCGAACAAACCAATGCCCTCCTTGCGCAAAACGAAGCCATTATTTACGAAGCGGCGTTTCGATTTGAAAATTTATTTATTCGCGCCGACATCGTGCTTAAAAAAGGAAACTCGCTAACCCTGATTGAGGTGAAAGCCAAAAGCATCGATCGCAGCGAAGAGAATCCGTTTTACACCAAGAACAGTTTGAAAAAGGGCGAGCCCAAAATTAATTCCGAGTGGCAGCCTTACCTGCTAGATGTGGCTTTTCAAAAATACGTGATCAAGAAAGCGCACCCGAAGTTTAACGTGACCTCGTCGTTGATGCTGGCCGATAAAACCGCGACGGCAACGGTTGATGGGTTAAATCAGCTTTTCTTCATCGATAACTCCGGAAAAAGAACCGACGTCAAGGTCGCGCCCGGTACAACGCTGGCCTCGGTGGGTAAACCGTTACTCGCGAAAATTACCGTCGATGACGAAGTCGCGATCATTTGGGATTCGCTGTTTGATGAAGTTAAAACTTTCGAGCAACAAGTTCAGTCGTTATCGAAAATTTGCGCCGACACCTTGTTCACTACTCCGGCGATTAGTGCCGACTGTAAATCATGCGAGTTTCGAATCTCGAGTGATTTAAAAAACACCGGTAAAAAAAGTGGCTTTGAAGAATGCTGGGCCGCCACCGCAAAAAGTGCGAAGTTTGATCTTAAAGAACCCTTAGTCTTCGACGTTTGGAATTTTAGAAAAGCCGCAAAGCTGATGGAAGAAGGCGTGTTTGCTGCGAAAGACATCGCGGAGGACGCGGTCGAACCCACAAGTCGTGGTGACGAGCCCGGCCTCTCAATGACCGAACGCCAATGGCTGCAAATCGAAAAGATCAAAGCGCACGATGATACGCCCTTCTTAGATATTGAAGGCATGCACCAAGAAATGAAAAGCTGGCAGTTCCCGCTTCACTTCATCGACTTCGAAACCACGATGGTCGCAATCCCCTTCAACAAAGGCCGAAGACCTTACGAACAAACCGCTTTTCAGTTCTCGCATCACGTTGTCGAAAAAAGTGGAGTCTCGTATCACAAATCAGAATACATCAACACGACAAAGGGCTTCTTCCCCAATTTCGAATTCGTGCGCGCTTTAAAAAAGTCGCTCTCGGAAGATAACGGAACCATTTTTCGATTCGCAACCCACGAAAACACGGTGCTTTGTCAAATTCGCGGTCAGCTTTTAGCCTCGGACGAAAAAGATAAAGCGCAGCTCATCCAATTTATCGAATCGATCACAAACCCCGCAAAAGACGCCGAAAAAACGTGGAGGGCCGAACGCCGCATGGTCGACATGTGCGAATTAGTAAAAAAATATTTTTACCACCCGAAAACCAAGGGCTCAAACTCGATCAAAAAAGTACTTCCCGCCATTTTAAACGAATCGAAGTACTTACAAACAAAATACTCCACACCCACTTATGGAACCGCCGGCGGAGTTAAGAGTAAAAATTTTAAAGATTGGACCTGGATTCAATTTTCAAAAGATGGCGCGGTGTTAGACCCTTACAAATTACTGCCGCCGATCTTCAAGGATTTAGATCTAGAAACGATGGACACTTTGGTTGGAGAAGGTAGCATTGCTGACGGAGGCGCCGCGATGACCTCGTACGCCCGCATGCAATTCACCGAGATGAGCGAAACTGAATCAAAGCCCGTCACCCAAGCACTGTTGAAATACTGCGAGCTGGATACGTTCGCGATGGTGATGATTTACGAATACTGGCGGCACCAAATCGATGCCGCCCGGGCCAAGGCCGCTTAAAAATCAAAAAGTCCGCCCGAGCAGCCGAGCGGACTCCATTATCATTATCTAATTAAACGCGATTCGTGATATCGAAACTTGTAAACGTTTGCGCCAGTCGTGGAGGCATCATGTTCGCGACCATATCAAGAGTCGTTTTCATCAGGCCTTCTTCTTTAATTTCCGGCTTCATCGCTTCAAAAGTTTGGGCCATCGCCACGGCTTCCTCTTCCGAAAAAACGCTCTGCGCGGCGCTAAACATTTCAGTCTCTTCTTCTTGAATGTGATGCTCTAGCGCCTCTGTCAGCTTTTCTGCGGTTGCTTTCCAAGATGTGTGCAAAACGTCCATACCCTGTAACGAGCGCAGCAAAGTTTCGGCCGCCATGTGTTCGGTGTAGCCGTGCATTCCCAAATCTTTAGTCGAATCAAGCATTCGAAGCGAATTATAAAGCACGGCCTCTTCCGCGCGCGAGTGCGGAATAAGTTCGTCACGAATCTTTTCGATCAGTTCATGCTTTCGCACGCTCTTCGTATCCTCGTTCAAAGTAAGCAGTTCACTAAGTAAAGTTTTAAGTTTGTCGTGGTCCTTTTTAAGGGCTTGGTAAATATCCATGGATCCTCCTGGTGACGGACCGGCAATGCAAACGCGGTACCTGGGGTGAAACGGGTACGGGGCGCAATGTGAGGGGGGAGGACTGGGGCGTGGGGTAGAAAAATGCCCGGTGGGGAAAAGATTTGGACGGGGATGGTGGGGAGCAAAGGCTTCTTTGCTGACATATTCGCTCTCGTCAGATAACACTACTATCTTTCGAATCGCTACCCATGAAAAAACGGTGCGGTGTCAAATTCGCGCCAGCTTTTAGGCTCGGATGAAAAAGATAAAGCCACGTTGATCAGTTTATCGAATCGATCACGAACCCCGCAAAAGACGCCGAAAAAACTTAGAAGGGCGAACGCCGCATGGTCGACATGTGCGAATTAGTGAAAAAATATTACCACCCAAAAACCAAGGGCTCGAACTCGATCAAAAAAGTACTTCCCGCGATTTTTAACGAGTCGAAGTACTTACAGGTTAAGTATTCGGCTCCTACTTATGGGACCGTTAGCGGAGTCAAAAGCAAAAATTTCGAGTACTGGGCATGGATTCGGTTTTCTGAAAACGGTGGCGTCGTGGATCCGTACAAATTGTTGCCTCCCATTTTTGCCGATTTAGATCTTGAAACGATGGACACACTTGTTGGTGAAGGCAGCATCGCTGACGGGGGTGCCGCGACCTCGAGTCCGCAGCCGTAGCGAAGGCGCTGCTGAAATACTGCGAGCTGGATACAATTGGGATGGTTATGATTTATGAGTACTGTCGGCATGCGGTGGATGCGGCCGGGCGAAGGCGGCTTAGGGGTAAAATAAATTAGAGCTTTGAGTCTCAAAGGCCTTAGGCAGAAGGTATTGCTTTACTATGATGTTCGCACTTGAAATCCGGATTGCTCTACGAATTTTTGCGCTGTTTCCAGGCTTCGATACGAGACTAGCTTAGGAATCAGGTACATAACCGATTTGGCTAAATACGGCGAACTCAATGATTGGTCTGTCTGTTTAATGTCCAGCAAGTCCGGTAAGCAATATAGCTTACCAAGCGGCGAAGAAATATTTATGATTAAAAGGGCATCTACTGACCACCCTATTGACAACAAAGATACAATTTTTACTGGCTTTTCTGTTAAGTAATTTACAACTAGGCCTTTTTTAGCGGATAGCTGAGGTGTGATTTCTTTAATATTCTTCGGAACTTTTGATTTCATCAACCTTGCCTTGAAACTAAGTTCAAGCTGCCGAACTAATTAGCCTTTATTTATTAACAGTATGGTTGAGTCACAAATCGGTCAATGAAAGCCAACGTAATCTTATGATGCCTTTTTGGTTAGATCTTTGATAAGGGATTTGCATACGTCCTGAATATGCTTTTTACGCTCTATTCCTATTGAGATTTTATCGGGGTAATTTAAAAGTTTTGAAAAGTCCCCTTGAGTTAAATCCAGCTTATTCCCAAATTCAGCCTGTGTTCTTGCCCCAACTTTTACGCCCAGAGCTATAAACTGAGCATGAATCCATTCACCAAATTCGATGTCATCTGCAAGTGGAGCTTCTAAAAAGTTTGAACATATTAAATTAATTAATGCTTCTTCTGAAACAGAACGCATTAGATCTGAAAATATAGTCTTTTTAACTATAATCATACCCGTTAGGTCTTCTCCATGAATTTGCGAAGATCGTATAATAGCCTTCTCTAGTACGTCTTTGGTCGTTTTCTTGCGGTGAATACCCATCCTTGCGTATCGGCTTAATTATAGTTATATTTACTATATTCCATGGCGCTTTATATTTGTCTTATCTATTAACCAAATGTGACTCAAAATGGATCAAGTAAGACCAGCCTTGAGCTGAGAGGAGATTTGATGTATACTCGACTTATGTCTGGATTCAAAAAATTCTTCGCCACTACTTATAATTTGGGCCGAGCAATTCGCCCGCGCCCCCTACCTAATACCGAAGTTCGTCTTGCAGACCAATTTGAAAAATTAGAAAAATCTGATAAGAAAATATCGAAGGCCTCTCTTCAAGCTACATTTGCCAAAGTTTCTGGCGACGATCAAAACCAGTCTGCTTCTTTATCGCAATAACGATCAGTGACAACATTTCTGATTTTTTTAATTCCGATCCTGATACTAGGGCCACTTTGGTTTTGCTTGGTAATATTCCGATTGTGGTTTCCAAAGCACATACTTAAGTTGAATCAGGCTCTGCTTTTACCAATCGGACTTTTGGTTTTTATCGGTACGAACTGCATTCAAATTTTTTATTTCCTGAGCTGGATTCGAAAGTCTTGCTGTTCAGATAGCATTTACATTGATTCAGTCATGACCAACTTAACAACAGGCTCAATATGGCAATACCTTGGACGGAGTCTATTCCTACTTTCGTTTTATATTATACCTGGATTGTTCACAGCCATTATCGCAATTGCTTTGCGCAAATGTTGGGAGTCCAACCTGAAGTCGACGCAGACAAGGGTTGGGAACCTGTCTTCATTTATTGGAAGAAAAACTGGTGAATTACTTTTCAACTATATGGGGCAGCTTACGGCTTACGACCCAAATGTAGAAGAGCTAATGGTCGATGTATTTACAAACGATTGTTATTTATATTGTGGGATCTATTCTGATTATTTCATAGATGCAGACGGAAAGTTATTAGGGGTAAGTATATCAAATGGCATTAGGCATCGCATTGCCCATAGCCCAGATACAGGCGAAAGGATTGGAAATGATTCTTACATCATACCGAATCAAGGCGAAGTTTTCTTCCCTACAGAAAAAATAAATAACTTCCATGTCTGGAAATTGAAAAAAGGTCATCTCTTTTCAACTCCACTGACCAAGGACTATCACGCTTCCGTGCTTGCTTGGTATTTAGCAATTCAGTTCGTTTCTGAAATCCCAGTCAGGGTAAAATTATTAGGCCAGGATTTCGATCAAAGATTAGTTAAGCGATTCTTCGATTCACTAGAACGGCTCAGAATTGATATTAAACAAGTTAATTTGGAGTTTGGTGATGGCGCCCGAAATTCAGATGTCGATGAAGTCCAAGCCACACCAACTGAAAAATATTAAGCACTTCCATATTGATACTCAAATCTGCTATATTAGCAGTTACTCAATGCGAAGAGAAAATTGATCCAAATTAGGATCTCCGCGTCTTCAAATTATTAAGAAGATGAAGTTAAAAGTGCTGCTAAATTTTTGAAATGTATTTCCTAATTATAAACTTGATTCAGGTTGTGGAGATTTTGATTTTGCAGGAGTTAGCGAAGTTGCAAATAAACCGCGATCTGTTTCTTTAACTTGAATTTTTACTTTGTCGCCGACTTTGAGTGATCCGAAAGTAATGAGGCTGTATTCGGTATCCGGAGAAAAAAAGATGTCTTCAGACCCTTTAACGGATACAAAGCCATAGCTTAATTCGTCGCTTTTCTTTATGATTTGACCGAATAATTCCAAATTAACCCCTCAAAATTTCTCTTTGTTTTATACGTATTTAGCAATGCCCTGGCCAGAAGATTATTACTTCTCATTTGCCATTTTTTTACTCTTTTTATTTCTGGCTAATTTAGCTTTTAAAATCGTGTTGCTGGGTTCAATAAGCTCATCAGCTGCTATGTTGTGATTTAAGCCAAAGAGCTCTGCGTTATAATCTCTAAACGGATCATACTTCCAGCCGTACAATTTACAACAAGCTAAGTTTAAACTTTCATGGAGTCTGTATAGACGGCTTGTTTTTTCTTCAAAAAAATCATTATAAAGCTGGGTAAACGTAATTTTTCTAGCTTCACATTCGCTCAGTCTAAAATCATCCAACTCCTTTGCTATTTCTCGAATCTCGGCTGCTATTTTGGTTGTTGAATCCCAAATAAATGGAAAGGTCTCAAAACAAGTCGTATTTGTGTACCTCGTGTCGCCCTTTAGTGTTGAAGCTTGTGCCTTCACCCAATCCCTATGCAACTTAGAATTCAATACCCCTAGAATATAATCGTCGTCACTAGCAACAATCATAGTCGCTTCGCAAGGCAAAATATCAACACTCAATTTTCGAAAAACGGTAAATTTTGAAACTTGTGATATGGCAAAATAGAATTTTTTATTCTCTAATGCCTTTCGTAACTCTACTCTAGGTCTTTCAAACAACCACCACTTATCACGAACCGCTTTTTCTTTTTTCTTTTGCCTATCCGGCTTAACTTTTAGTTTTACAATTTGAAAAAGATTTTCATAATTTGAGGCTTGCTCAATACTCATTCCGGCAAAATCAATGACCCATTCAGAAGGTACTATTTGGTCAACGATACCGCTGCCGTCCATCATTGGTCGCAATACCGCCCTGTTCTTCGCGTCCTGCTTTATTAATGTTTCTGCCTTTGCAGAGTCTAAGATAAATCCTTTGCCGTTCATATTACATCCCTGAAAGGACAAAGACATGTTTTGATTCAATCTGATAGCTTTCGTAACATCAAAAGCTGAACTCAAACTACTGGAAATTTCTTTTACGTTTTTTCCATCAAGAATTGGTTCGAGCTTTTGCTTGGACTTATGCCAATTTGCAATGCTGACATGAACTGCCGCATCTCCACTCCAATCTTGGGTTGATATCGCATAATGTATCTTACCGCCATTTTTAATCACATAATCCAAAGTCGCCTGTCTCGTTAAGCCCTGTGCTATAGAGTTGGTGCCAACCAGCCCGATAAAGTTTGCCGTTTGGGCGTGAGCAAGCCTGAACCAATAGGAACAATAATCAATATGCTTGGGTACCTCCGGAAATCTTTTTCTTACGGATAAAACGTACTTATCAGATAATTTTTCTTTTATAGTTCGTTTGCCATGAAATGGCGGATTACCAATAATTGCGTCCACCTCTGGCCACTTTACGAATAAAGCATCGGCATTCAAAAAGTTCTCTTCCAAATGTTCAAATGGCAAAACATTGTCTGAAATTGAAAATTCGTCTGCAGAAAGCTTACGCCCGATACAAAGCGAAACTTTTGCCAGCTCTAATCCAAAATCATTAATATCTATGCCAAAAAAATTTTTAGGCGAGACCATGGCCATTTTTGTTTGCTGACTTTTTTCTAGTTCAGAAATAATTTCGATAACTTCTACTTCAAGTCGTCTAAGCTCCCGAAAAGCAATATAGAGAAAATTCCCGCTGCCACAGGCAGGATCTAAAACCTTAAACTCTCTTATTTCCTTTAGAATCAACGAAAATTCTTTTTTTGATTTAGCTTCAAGAATTCGGTTTCTAAATGGTCTTACGATAGATGGATAAACGATTTTTTGAATGTCTAGCTCAGATGTGTAGTGTGCAGCTAAATTATTTCTTTTACCTGGATCCATGCTGGCTTCGAAAATTGATCCAAAAACGGATGGTCGAACCTTTGACCAATCTTGCTTTGATGCTTCATGCAAAAGATCTAGCTCCTTGAAATTTAGTTCAACGGCTTGAACTTCATTAAAAATTCCTCCGTTGAAATATGGAATTTCTTTATACTTTTTTGCCTTTCTTGAGTTATCAGAAGTTGCCATTGCAACAAACAGATCTTTCATTTCCTTTTGCGTAACCGGGTTCTTTATTGCTTCTTCTAAAATTTTCAATATGGTGTTCTTGGGAATGAGTCCAACATCTTCAGAAAATAAAGCGACAGCTATTTGTAACACGAATCTTTGTGCTAGAATTGGATCGACTTTTCACTTTGAAAGCGAAAAAAACATCGAACCGATTATCTTTGCAGCTTCTTCTGTTACAGCAACATTATTATTATTGAAGACAGGGCTTTCAGGCTTATTAAACAAAAATGCGAGAGCTGGCCAGTCACTTCCTAAGTTTTCAGTAGCAAGTTTATGAACCGGATCATTAATTTGAGTGTTTAAATCATAAATCCAAAACTCATCAAAATTACATAGAACCATATATCTTGGCCTGTTTGGCACAAGAGTCCACCAATATTCAAACGCTTGCTCATAGTGCTTTTCGAGTTGAGCCCCTCGTTCTTTCAACTCTATAACAACACGTGGTCTCCAAACAAAATCTGCAAAGCCAGTTGTACCTATGCGCTTCTTAACTCGTTCTTCACAAGTTGCGCCAACTTCTAAAACTCCAGGATTGCCAAACGCCTGCAATAATCTATTGAAAAATATTTGGCCTTCGCCTTTTTCATATCCTTTAATGTGTGTTTTGAACCAGACAACAAATTTTTCCAATTCGCTTTTTCTATCCTGCATCCGTGCAATTCCTTTTAAATAGATCTGTCGCAGCTGTTTAATCCCATTGGCATGGCTTGCGCCGAAACTTCATCTTTCGGGCCAATTTTTTTGGAGGGAATGCCTTCGCAAATTTAGATCAGTTTTCAAATTAACTGTTCAGGTATTCTAAAAGCATCAGCAGCGACGCTGCGAAATAAGTAGCTTCGACTTTCCCCGTAAACCTCCGACAATTAAACTTAACAGTCAGTTTAAGCTTACAGGTTTAATATCTATCTTCAATCCCTGGTTCGCACGGAGTAGCAAACATCCCTCCATTGGCTACGAGCGTAAAAATATTACGAGGCTCTGGTTCACTTGCTGGAAACGGCCACAAGTCTTTAGAAATTTTCATAATGTCTATCAAAAAACAAATGGTGGAGG
>CAXSEH010000090.1:0-12199 GCA_964236345.1 uncultured Bdellovibrionales bacterium | reverse complement strand
AGGTTGATATTGGCGGGGGAAAAATCGAACAAATCGTTTGCGGAGCGCAAAATCATAAAGTCGGCGATAAAGTAATCGTGGCTTTACCCGGAGCGGTATTGCCGGGGAACTTTGCGATTAAAAAATCAAAAATTCGCGACGTGGAAAGTAACGGCATGCTTTGTTCCTTAAAGGAATTAGGACTTGCCGATACATCAGATGGCTTATTTATTTTGGATCCCACCGCGCCAACGGGAAAAGCGTACGCGGAATTTGCGGGATACGACGACGTCATCTTCGAATTGAAGGTGACACCAAACCGTGCCGATTGTCTCAGCCATTTCGGTTTAGCTCGCGAACTGGGTTGTCTTTTAAATAAACCGGTGAAACCGGTTGAAGTATTAACAAAGTTTGCGGCGGGTTCCACGAAAGAAAAAATTAAATTAGACGTGCAAGATTCTGAATTATGCCCCCGTTATACGGGCCGTTACATCGCGAACGTGAAGATAGGACCAAGCCCCGCTTGGTTACAAAAGCGCTTAGAGGCGATCGGTTTAAATTCAATAAATAATGTTGTCGACGTTACAAATTACGTGATGCTCGAAATGGGTCAACCGCTGCACGCGTTCGATGCCGATTCCATCAAAGGAAATGTGATCAAAGTTCGAAAAGCCGTAAAGGATGAAAAATTTAAAACCCTTAAAGAGCAAGAACTAACCATGCACGGTGACGAACTGCTGATTTGCGATGCCGAAAAAGCCGTAGCCTTGGGCGGTGTCATTGGTGGATTAAATTCGGGCGTGTCGCACGCAACAAAAAATATCTTTCTAGAAAGCGCTTCGTTTAACGCGATGTCGGTGCGCAAATCATCCCGCACACACGGAGTTGAAACCGATTCGGCTTACCGTTTCTCTCGCGGCGTTGATCAGAGTGGCGCGATGCACATCAGTGATCGCGCGGCTTTACTTATCCAACAGATAGCGGGCGGCGAAGTTTTAGGTGATGCGTACGATGTGTATCCGGTACCGGTGGTGAAAAGGCCGATTGCCATTTCACTGACAACGGTCAGCGATCGTTTGGGTTATCCGGCTGATGAAAAATTATTTTTAACTTACATGGCGGGACTACAAATTAAAGTAGAAACCAAAAGTCCGGGTCAGTATTTAATGACTCCACCGTTATTTCGCTTTGATATCGAACGCGATATGGATTTAGTCGAAGAGTACGCAAGGCTTCACGGTTACGAACATATCCAAGAGACCATTCCGCCGCTTCGTCAGGGGCCGCTAACTCATGACGCCGGATATATGCTTTCCCAAAAAATTGGCCAAATCATTCGCGGCGAAGGATTTAATCAAGCATTCAATTACGCGTTTACAAACGAACAGGTCGAGAAAAAATTTATTAAGGATGAGGTCGGCTTTAAAGCGATAGGTTTGCAAGTGGATGCAACGGCCGTCAAAATAAAAAATCCGCTGAGTGAAGAACTCAACGTCATGCGCCGAACGTTAGTCACGGGGCTTTGGAAAAATGCCGGCGAAAACATCCGGGCCGGCAATCACGCCGGAAGCCTTTATGAAATAGGTTCGGTTTTCTCTAAAGCCGAAAGCAACTACGTTGAATCGCAACGCTTATCTTTAATCAGTTGGGGTGAGCCTTTCGGTCTGTATGCCGCTACGGCCCCGCAGATTTACTTCGTAAAAAGCGCGATTGAAAAGCTTTTTCAAGCACTGCAAATTTCCGCGTATTCGTTCGTGCAAACCGATCGTGACTTAGCTCCCTTTCTTCACGCGGGGCAGGCCGCGACGGTTATCGTCGAAGGGCAAAACGTGGGGTTCATCGGAACCGCGCATCCGGGTTGGCTGAGTGGCGAAAAAATTCGTGTTCCGATGGCTTTAGCAGAACTTGATTTGAAACAAATTTTAAAGGGCCAACCTCGCCCCGTAAAATTTAAATCCCTTTCTAAATACCAGCCCAATGAACGTGATTTTGCCTTCGTGATGGATTCCACAAAGGCCGTGGGCGATTTGCTCAAAGAGGCTAAGAAAGCCTGCGGTTCGTTGCTTAGAGAAATCGTCGTGTTTGATATTTATGAAGGTGACAAGCTTCCTGCCGGTCAAAAATCGGTGGCAGTACGGGCGGTTTTTCAAAATCAAGAAAATGCCTTATCGGATGCGGATTTACTGAGTCTCAGTCAAAAAGTGATCGAGGCCGCCCAAAAAGCCGTTAAAGCCACATTGCGCTAAGCGGCTAAGCCCCTTTTTTGTTTCAAAAACTTGATTCATTTCAAAGACTTGCTACGATTTTGGTGTGGTCTTTCATCGACAAGGAGCAGGTCTCTCATGGCAGGACAGAACGTCGGACACTCAACGGTCACCAAAGCGGATATTGTTGAGAAGGTTTATGAGAAAATTGGATTTTCGAAAAAAGAAGCCAGCGAACTGGTAGAGCTCATGTTTGATTCCCTGAAGACGACTTTACGAAAAGGCGAAAAAGTTAAAATTTCGGGTTTTGGCAATTTTTTAGTTAAACATAAAAATAAACGAATCGGACGAAATCCCCAAACGGGCGCGCAAATTGATATCTCGGCCCGTCGGGTTCTTACGTTTCGTCCGAGTCAGGTTCTGAAGGCCATGTTAAATGGTGAAGAGTACGCTCACTTAAAAGATGACGAGGACGACGATGAATAGCACGCAAGATCCGAACACTGAGATTGAATTGTCTCTGGAAGATAAATTCCTTGCGCCCACGGAAGTCGTCACGGGGACCGAGCAAAAGGCCGATGCCCAAAATTTACCAAACGTTTTGGTCGACGATCAATTGATGGCCGAAATTGCTTCAATCCCGGACCGTTTTGGATTTAAAATTGGAGACGTCGCCGACCTACTTGATATCAAACAATACGTTCTTCGTTATTGGGAACAGGAATTCGATCTTTTGAAGCCTAAAAAAGCTTCCAACAACCAAAGACTTTACACTAAAAAAGATGTTGAAAATGCATTTTTGATTCGCAAGCTTTTGTACCGCGATAAATTTTCGATCGAAGGCGCGCGCCAGGCTCTTAAAGATGTGAAGTACGCGGTAAAAAAAGAAAAAGACTTCAACTCGGTCATCCAAAGAATGGATCATATTCAAGATCACCTTCGCGCCTTCGTTGAAGATATCCGCCGAACTAAAAGTTTTTTTAATTAAATTATTTCTGAAGACTTAGGCGTTTCAAAATTTCTTGATTTTGCAGCTTAATGTAATCCAATTGATTTTGAATGCGAACATTTTCGACTCGTAATTCTTTTAAATTTTGTTCAAAGTCCGATGGTAAAGAAGCCAACACGGGCTGAGCGGTGGTGCTGGTCGTTTCGGCCGCATTCAAACGCTCGGTAGCCTTTTGCATGATGGCTGAATAATTTTTTTTCATTTCAATGAAGGATTGATACTGCGTCTTAACGGATTGAATACGCGGCGGTAATTCGCCCGTCAGCAGACAGAGCGAAGTAAAGAAAATGACAAGCATAAATAAAAAATAACTAACTAATTTTTCTAAGAGCTGCTTTAAAATTTCTTTCACAGCTCTTAGATTAAACAACTATCGACAAGAGCGCCAGATGAATTTAAATGAAGAGTCAACGCCGGTATCGGCCGAGTCCAAGTTAATTTGGGCCATCGTACGATCGTTCGTATTCGGTAAATAACTAACCATCAGCTCGGACAGTAAATTGATCGTTTGCGAGCGGTTATTACATTTCGAATAAATTTCACGTCCTGGCTTTTGCATTACGGTCACCGAATAATTTTGCGCTTGCGGTCCACGAAGCTGAGCTTCACGCATTGAAGGCATCGCGGCACCCGGAATCACTTGCGTAAAACGGTGGTAGCCGAAAGCGGTTGCGGGTAGGGCCGCGAATCCGCGGTAGTCCGTTTGCGAAATGGCGTACTGCATTCCCATCGGAACGTCGACGTCGATCATGACGTTGCAATCTTTTTTCATCACGCGCATTTGCGGATTTTCTGAGCCTTGTCCAATCTCTGAAGAGTAATGATCAAACAAGACCGACATCGTTTGACCATCGGGCGTAACCACCGCGGTGGCCGTTGCGGGACCGCAACCTGAACCGGACAGACGTACTCCACGAATGGTAACGGCTTGGGCAAAAAGTTCAGAACTGACTAATACCATGACGGCAAATAATCCGAATGTTTTGATCACGAAATCCTCCTAGGTTGGTTATAAACGAAGCAATAACACAGATGCGGGACCTATTCGGTGTCCAGATGACTCCTTTTAGGTGCTGACAAAATCTTAAAGCAATCTTAAAGCCAAAAATCTTGTCTCCCCAGATGAAAAAAGGCAACATGGGCGGATGAAATTAATACCCGTAATTCTTAGTGGCGGAAGTGGCACCCGATTGTGGCCCTTATCAAGAACTAGCTTTCCAAAACAATTCGTCGAACTTCTGGAAAAACCGTTGCAAACGCTAACGATCGAACGCCTGCAAAAGTTTGGGACGGGTTTATTAATCACCTCGGAAAAATTGAAAGACATGACCGAGCGAGATATTATTCAAAATAAATTAAAAATTGAAAAAGTTCTTTACGAACCGAGCAGTCGAAACACGGCGGCGGCCGTGGCTTTAAGTTGTAAATATTTTGAAATGACTAACCGGGTGAATGAAGTCGTTGGCGTATTTCCCTCGGACAGTCTTATTCAGGATAACGGCGCTTTCGAAAAGGCCTTGGGGGCGGCGGTTGAATCGGCAGCACAAGGCTTTGTCGTAACCCTGGGAATTAAACCACGGGGACCCGAAACGGGGTTCGGTTATATTCAAGTTCAAGAGCGGGCGCTCAATACTGGAAAAGCGACAGCAGTTTTGCGATTTCATGAAAAACCGACTAGTGAAAAAGCCCAGGCCTTCGTAGCCGACGGTCACTACTTTTGGAATGCCGGGATCTTTGTTTTTAAAGTGTCAAAGATGATTGAACATTTCAAAACCCACGAACCCGAGATGTGGAAGAAGATTTCAGAACTAACTCCTGATCTGTCGCAATTGAAAAGCATTTATCCTGAGATTAAAAATATTTCGGTGGATTACGCCATTCTTGAAAAGTTAACGTCAGCACAATTGCGCTGTGTTCCCTGTGATATTGGGTGGAGTGACGTGGGATCTTGGGACGCTTTGGTCGAAGTAACCGAGGGGTATTCTTTTGACGCAAAAAGTTTAAAACAGCGACCGGTTCAAATTTCTTCGAAAGGAAATACGGTTTTTTCGAGGGAAAAGAAAAAATACGGGATCGTCGGTAGTGATGATTTAATCGTTGTCGATACTGCAGACGCTTTGCTGATTTGCCGTAAAGGTGAATCTCAAAAAATAAAAGATTTAGTTGAAGCTTTAAAAACGGAAGACCAAAAAATAGTTTCCGAGCACGTTTTTGAAAATCGTCCGTGGGGACGGTTCGAAGTCTTAAAAGATGAGACCTATTACAAATCTAAAGTGATACGCGTTGAACCTGATCAGAAAATTTCATACCAATCGCACTCTAAAAGGGCCGAGCATTGGGTCATCGTAAAGGGCGAAGCGTTGGTCATCCTAGACGATAAAGAAGTTGTCGTTAAACAAGGCGAACATATTTACATTCCTAAAAACAGCAAACACCGGATTATGAACCGTACCCAAAGCGTTGTCGAATTTATCGAAGTGCAAGTGGGAAGCTATTTTGGTGAAGACGATATCGTAAGATACCAAGACGACTATGGACGCAATTAAGTCCGAATTTTCGACTCCCCAAAGCAGTAAAAGACGCTGGCGCGAATTCAAGGAATCGTTAATTCACGTCATATTATTTTCCTGCGCGCTTTTTTCCGTTTTAATCACTTTTGCCGTGGTGTGGATTTTAATCAGCGAAGCGCTGCCTTTTTTTTATGAGGTATCGCTAAAAAACTTTTTGTTTGATAGCAATTGGACGCCGCTATTTGAAAATGCACAGTACGGAATCATGAGCCTAGTTAGCGGAACTCTACTGACAACGATCATCGCTTTAGGCGTCGCAATTCCGTTCGGAACCGTGACGGCCGTATTTTTAAGTGAATACGCATCACCCCGCGCGCGGGAATTTTTTAAACCTTTACTTGAACTCTTAGCGGCGGTCCCGACGGTTGTTTATGGTTATTTCGCACTTCTTTTTGTAACCCCAATGTTGCAAAAAGTTTTTGACGATTTAGAAAGCTTTAACGCTTTGAGTGCGGGCCTCGTCATGGGAATCATGATCATCCCGTATATCAGCAGTTTATCCGAAGATGCCATGCGCGCCGTACCGCTTTACCTCCGTGAGGGTAGTCTTGCAATGGGCGCTTCGAAATTACAAACTTCTTTCAAGGTGGTTTTCCCATCGGCATTCTCGGGTATCGCTTCGGCCTACGTTCTAGGAATATCGCGCGCTTTAGGAGAAACCATGGTCGTCGCGATCGCCGCAGGGTTGCAGCCAAAAATTTCGTTCGATCCGCTTAAGTCGACGCAAACTCTTACTTCGTTTATCGTGCAAGTCAGCCAAGGGGATTTGCCCCAAGGTTCAATTGGGTATAGATCCATTTACGTTTGCGGTTTGGTGCTTCTTATTTTTACTTTAAGTTTTAATTTGGTGGGCCAGCGGATTCGCTCGCACATGGAATTGAAGTACAAATGAGCGGCGTAAATCTAAAAGATCAAGTGACCCGATTGAAAAGACAAGACCGCGTATTCTGGATCGTCGGATTGCTGGCGCTGATCTTTGCATTAATTACGCTACTTAGTTTGATGATCGATATGGCCATCACCGGGTGGCCACGCATCACCCCACTATTTTTCACCTCCTTCGCTTCCAGATTTCCTGAAAAGGCCGGAATTTTAGCCGCTTGGGTCGGAAGTTTTTGCGTGATGGTGGTCACAACTTTTGTGGCCATTCCACTCGGCATCGCGACCGGAGTGTTTCTAGAAGAGTACGCAAAAAAAAGCCTTTGGACAAAAATCATCGAGGTTAATATTTTAAACTTAGCCGGCATACCTTCGATCACTTACGGGCTGATGGCGCTGGGAATTTTCGTTTACAAAATGCATTTGGGACAAAGCATATTAACCGCGGGTCTTACTTTGGGCTTACTTATTTTACCGATCATCATCGTCACCACCCGCGAAGCTATTCGCACCATTCCGTCGCATATTCGTGAAGCATCGTATTCCTTAGGCGCGACGAAATGGCAGACGGTGTGGAATCATATTCTACCCTATTCTTCTGGCGGAATCATGACGGGCGTCGTGATCGCCCTGTCGCGCGCTATCGGAGAGACCGCGCCGCTGATCACCGTGGGTGCGCTAACCTTCATCGCATTCTTACCAACGGGGATTTTAGATCCTTACACCGTTATGCCCATCCAGATGTTTAGTTGGGTTTCACGGCCACAAGAAGAGTTTCACGTGAATGCCGCGGCCGCAGGATTAGTTTTGCTATTAATGACTTTATTTTTAAATGCCGCGGCCATCTTTATCCGCTACCGGTTCAGAAAGAAATATAAATGGTAAAAAAAGCTGAAGTAATAAATTTAGATTTTAGTTACACCGATAAAAAGGTTCTACAAAGTGTAAGCCTTCCCATTTTTGAAAATCGCATCACGGCGCTGATCGGGCCCTCGGGTTGTGGAAAGACAACTTTGCTTCGCTGTTTCAATCGTATGCACGATCTTTACGGATCGGTCAGCTACCAGGGAGAAATTAAATTATATCCGGAAGGATTAAATATTTTATCAAATGAAATTGATCCGATTGAAGTGCGAATGAAAATCGGAATGGTCTTTCAAAAACCAAATCCTTTTCCGAAAAGCATTTACGAGAATATCGCCTACGGACTTCGGGTGCGGGGGATTAAGAAGAAATCTTTCATTGATGACAAAATAGAAGACTCTTTAAAAAAAGCCGGGCTCTGGAATGAAGTTTCGGATCGTCTAAATAGCAGTGCCACTTCACTTTCCGGAGGCCAGCAGCAACGACTTTGCATCGCGCGGGCTTTAGCGACCGAGCCCGATATTTTGCTGTTGGATGAACCTACCTCGGCCCTTGACCCCATATCTACGGCGCACATCGAAGAACTTGTGAGTGAATTAAAACAGAGCGTAACGATCGTTATGGTCACCCACAACCTGCATCAGGCCGCACGGACCGCCGATTATACGTCATTCATGTACCTTGGCGAAATGGTCGAGTTTGGAGAAAGCTCGCAAATATTTACGAATCCAAAGCAGCAACGGACCGAAAATTATATCACCGGTCGTTTCGGGTAAAGGATTCTAAATGAAAAAATTAAAAAAAGCCGTCATCCCGGCTGCAGGTTTAGGGACCCGGTTTTTTCCGGCCACCAAAACGATTCCTAAAGAGATGCTGCCGATCGTCGATAAACCCACCATTTTGTACGTGGTCGAAGAGGCCATGCAGGCGGGCATCGAAGACATCGTTTTGATTGCCGGCCGCGGAAAACACTCGATCGAAGATTTTTTTGATTTGTCTTACGAAGTGGAAGACAGGTTAATGAAGGACGGTAAGGAAGATCTCTTAAAATCTTTAAATGATATTCGACGTAACGTGAACATTATTTCAATTCGCCAGAAAAATGCACTGGGTTTAGGACACGCCATTCAGTGTGCGCAATCGGTTGTCGGTAAAGAACCCTTCGCGGTTCTGCTAGGTGATGAAATCACGGTCAGCAGATCACAAGAAACGAACGTGACGCACTTCTTGGCCTCGCGCTTTCATGAAACTCAAGAAAGTTCCGTGTGGGTGGTTCCGATTGAACCAAAAAACACCTCGAAGTACGGGATGGTGGACTTAGGTGCCGAAAAGTTTGAAGACTTAAGCCATGGACAAAACGTGATCGCGGTTGTCGAAAAACCCGCACCCGCAGTGTCTCCGTCCTTGTGGGCGCTTCCAGGGTGTTACGTTTTTAACTATGATATTTTTGATTACTTGGCAAAAATAAAGCCCGGAAAGGGCGGCGAACTGCAATTAAGCGACGGGATTAATCTGCTAGCTTCGGAAAAATCATTGAAGGCTTATAGTTTTAATACGCGAAGGCTTGATGCCGGCGATCGCTTGGGATTCTTGATCGCGAATATAGAACTTGCTGTAGAACGTTCTGATTTAAAAACGGAACTAGTAGAATATTTACGTATGAAAGTAAAAGAACTTTAGTCGATAAATTATGTTACGCACTGGCACAAAGTCCGGGCTTAAGGAAGTCCCGAAATTTTGACGTCGCGAAGACTCGGATAGCATTTTACTAGAACCAATCTAGATTGCAGTAGAGTGGCCGAAAATTTGTTTAAAAGAATTTGGGCGTTATCGGGAACGGGCTTTGAGTAAAAATTTTGACAATTTTTAACAATCTCAACTTGTAGGTTTAAGACCGCGGTAATTGGCGCGCAGGTTTCTTGGTTCACTTTATATTTCGCCAGCATTTTATTAAGCGCTACGATTCCTTGATTTAAATTTTGGGTCGTTTCGCAGGCCAGATCCCATTGTTCACGAATATCTAAATTTTGATTTTGCACTAAACGAACTTTTTCTAAATTTGTATTCACAATTTGGGCGACGGCAACAAGCGTTTTAGTTATGTCGGCCAGATCGAAAAGATTGGCTTGTGCGCTTAAGCTTAAAGACAAACAGAATGCTAAGATTAGTGTTTTCATGATTTTCCCTTCAACGAAGTAGGCTTTGTAGCTACCCGGATTTTGCACCGCAAGCCAGCACTTTTCAAACATAGAAAAATATACAGTCTAATAACCGCCGTTAGAGCTCAATTTGGGGCAAACTTCACTACCGCTCGGCGCGGGATTTTAGGAATTTTTTCAGAACACTCTTTAGATAGAAAAAAACGATCCGTCCCGCCAGGGTAGGCGCTTCTTTAAAAAAATAAAGACAGAGACTTTGAATGTCGATCAGGTTCATCGTGGCTGAGTCGTTGCCGCCATGTTGTCGGTATAACATCAACGGTTCACTTAACCAAATAAACCGCCCTTTTTTTAACAGCTTGATCAGCCAGGTGACGTCCGCGTGTTTTCCGCCTTCACGCGTATCAATTTGGCTGACCTCAACGCAGGATGATCGATAAATATAGGAAGGGAAAGGAGTATGACCTAATCGGGGAGTGATGTATCGGCGAATAAGTTCTACAGGACTTTTAATTTGCACTTCGTTATTCAAATACGCGTTGAAGAGTGGAAGTCCATCAAGTTTTTTGCTCTTACCTTCTAGAATGAAGGCGTTGCATGACACTGCGCTTGCGTCGGGTGATCCTTCAATCGTTTGTAGCAGACGGTGAAGAGCATCGGGCATCAATGCATCGTCATCGTGAAACAGCATAAAGTAGGGGTAACTCTTTTTAGCTTCGGCAATGATTAAATTAAAGTGGTTCGGCGCACTAAGGATGCGTGGTTGTCGCAAGATGCGTACGCGTAAATCGCGATTCTCGTAATCTTTGATCACGGAATAAACGCTATCGTCGCCCGAATTGTCAGAGACGATGAGGTCGAAGTCTTGATAAGTTTGGACAAGTAAAGAATCGATGGCCTGGGCGATGTACTCAGGTCGTTTGTAACTCAATAAATAAACACCGAGTTTTTTCGAATTCATTAGACTTGCGCGACTTTAATCACGGCTTCAAGCTGTTCTAACATGTAATTCATTTTTCGCTCGTCCAAAGCAGGATGAACGCCAATCCAGAACAAGGACTTCATGACCAAATCGGTATTTTTAAGTTCGCCGTGGACCCGGTAGGCTTCATTTTTATAGGCCGGCTGCTTGGTTAAATTACCGGCGAAAAAAAGCCTTGTTCCCACTTTGCGCTCTTCAAGATGGGCCACGATTTTTTCGCGATTTAATCGAGGATTAGCGTACATTGCAAATCCGAACCAGCTTGGATTCGTTTCGGCCGTCGGTTCAACGGGCCTAAAATTTTCTTTAAGAGACGGAGATTTTTGTATCCCGTCGTAGAGGTACTTCCAGTTTTTTCGGCGCTCAGAGATGAAGTGTTCAACTTTATTTAACTGCGACATTCCCAGCGCCGCTTGCATGTCGGTCACTTTCAAATTATAGCCGATATGTGAATAGACGTATTTATGATCATATCCGGGAGGTAAATCTCCTAGTGTCCATCCAAAACGTTTGTTGCAGGTGTTATCTTTTCCCGGTTCGCACCAGCAATCACGGCCCCAGTCGCGAATGCTTTCCGCGATTTTTTTAAACCGACCATCTTTTGACATCACGGCGCCACCTTCACCCATCGTGATATGATGAGCGGGGTAAAAGCTGCTCGTTGCGTATTCGCCGAAACTACCGACGGGTTTACCATTGATGGTTGCACCTAAAGCGTCGCAGCAGTCTTCGACTAAAAGTAATCCTTCTTTTTTACACCAATCAGCCAGAATATCGGCCCGGTATGGATTTCCTAAACTATGCGCCAAGACGACCGCGCGGGTGCGTGAAGTTTTAGCTTCCATCAATTTTTCGGGTAGTGCGTTCAATGTAACGTCGTCGATATCGACAAAAACGGGAACCCAGCCATTTTGTAAAATCGGATTCACCGTGGTCGGAAAACCTGCGGCGACCGTGATGACCTCGTCGCCACTTTGCAAAGGTTTATAACCCATTTTTTCTAAATCAGGAGACCCCAGTGCGCTGATCGCCACGAGGTTTGCGCTCGAGCCACTGTTGACCAATAAAGATTTGGTTGCGCGCCCAAAATATTTTCCGAATTGGGCTTCGAAGTCGCGAGCGTAGCGCCCGGCCGTGAGCCACATATCGAGTGAAGCATCGATGAGGTAGCCTAAATCATGCTCATCAACGACTTTCGCGGTAACCGGAATGTAGCTTTCGCCAGGAATAAAATCAGGCTTGTGACTGAATTGAGTGTGGTAGTTTTTCGCCGCCGTAATTACAGCCATGCGAGCTATTTCGTTGCCGCTAGAAGTCATCGTTTACCTCTGTGAAATTATGACTATATATTCATTCATTCGGAGGACGAGTCAAATGAAAGTAGTACTTCTTGCAGGCGGATTTGGGACTCGTATCAGTGAAGAGAGTCACTTGAAGCCCAAACCTATGATTGAAATTGGGGGGCGCCCAGTTCTGTGGCACATTATGAAAATTTATTCGCACTATGGATTAAATGATTTCATCGTCTGTTGCGGATACAAAAGTTATTTTAT
>CAXSEH010000089.1:1338-12300 GCA_964236345.1 uncultured Bdellovibrionales bacterium | reverse complement strand
TAAAGCCCTACGAGGCCTTTGAAGAATTCGCCGAGTAGATTTGGCGAATATCGATTTTCTGCGCGGGGACGCCGCCCCAAGTTTCACCTGCAGGCACTTTCGTTTTCGGAAGCAAGACCGAATGAGGCAGCAACTTCGCGTTATCTCCGATTTCACAGCCACCCTTGATCGTGGCTTTTAAACCGATCGTGCAGTTGGCGCCAATCTTAACCGGCGCAATGACGAGTAGGCCACCTTGGCCGTAATGCGCGACGATGGTGACCGAACCGCCGATCGTGACCTTGTCTTTCATTTCGATCAACGAAGGATCAGAAATCCAGGTCGAGTTAATAATAACGCCTTTTCCGATCTTCATTCCCATATTTTGGTAAAACATCAAGGCGATGGGTGAAGGGGTTACGAATTCAAGAAAAGTAAATCGCGCCATGTACGTTAACCCGTTGTGAACAAACCATTTTAAAGATTCGGCCGAGTAATAGCTTCCGCGCCATTCTCGCAATCGACCAACCACTATTTTGTTAATCAACGGCGCAACGAAAAGTAAAGTCGTCCCGTAGATGAAGTAACTAGCGGCCAGACCTAGCGCGAATGAAAAATTTTGTAAAATATAACCCCAGGTACTTGCGGTGTCTTGGACGAAACGAAAAAACATAACGGCGGGGGTTAAACTTAACCCAAAAACCAAACAGGCAAAAAGATAAATCGGTAACATTGTCAGCAGATAGCCGGCCACTTTAAATCGGCGCAGCATTTTTTCAAAAAGACCCTTAAGTCCTGAGTGTTCGCTTGAGGTCGCATTCAGATCTAGTTTTTTGTCCATTATGATTTATCGGTTAACGCCGGTGCTTCTATGAAAGAATCTTTAAAAAATGGCCAAGTTCTTAAAAGAATGTCTCATATGAAGACGGTATTAAGGATTTGCCCTGATCTAACCCTTCAGGTTAAATGACCGAAGGAGAAACCATGACAAAAATATTAATCATATTAGCGGCTCCCTTTTTTCTTACGCAAGGGGCATTCGCCGAAAGTTCGAAAACTTTATCGGGAAAAATAACTTTAGCTAAAGGTGCTGAGTCGCAGATCAAAGACGGTGGCGCACTTTTTGTTTTCGCAAAGAAAGCCAGTCAAGTTGACGTCAAAGGAGTTCCACCCTTAGCGGTGTTGCGCATTCCAAATCCCAAATTTCCGCTGGATTTTTCGTTGTCGCAAGAAAATGCCATGATGGCGGGTACGCCTTTCGAAGGACCCTTCGTCGTGTCGGCCAGGTATTCTCCGTCCGGAGACGCCCTAGATAAATCGGGGCCGCAGGGTGCAACCGACGTCAAAAAACCTTTGCAGGCCGGCGACAAAAACATTTCTATTGTACTTAAGCAGAAATAAAAAAAGCCTCTTTAAGATTTCTTAAAGAGGCTTTTAACGAACTAAAGTAAATTAATTTACTGAGCTAAACCGACCATGACTTGCAACTGCGCGCGTGATCCAATTAGATTTTCAGAAGAGGCGCGAATCTCGATGCGGCTGATGCGCAAAGAATAGCGGTAATCGACCAAGCTTCGTAATTCTTGTCCTTCACGAAGGGTTCCCGTTAAATTGCGCAGATCCACAACACGGCCATCTTGTAGGTAAGCTAACACTGATTCGATGCTAACGCGGTTATCGATCGCGCGAACCAAAACTTCGTTTGTCAAAGCTCCACCAATGTAAACGTTAATCGTTTCGTTGATGATTTTCGATAAACGGGTCACGCCGTTGTCCTGCCATCGAACCGTATATTGTGGTCCGACATCGCCACCGTATGCAGGCGGTGGTGGAGGAGGGTAGTGACCGCCGCCGCCACCTGGAGGTCGACGTGGAGGAGGCATGGGGGGACCGGGACGGCCCGGACGACCCGGACGGTAAACATCGGCATTTCCCGGGGTCAAATAGCCCGGACCGTAGACGGCGTCTCGTTCAGCTTGGCGAGCGGGATCTAATTGTCCGTACTGGGCCGAGGCAGAAAGCGCCACAAACAGAACTAAAAGTGGTGTCAAAATTTTCATGAGTTCTCCTTTTTGGTTTTAACGTGCGTACGAGGGACGACGTCGCAAAAAAAGTGCCACGAAATTTGGGGTCCTTTTAGCACGGAAAATAATACGCGCTGAAAGTGGGAAAGCTTTAATTCTGGTAAGGTTGCGCCGAAATATATTTAAAATAACGCTCATAGACGGTTTTAGGAATTTCCTCACACTTTTTAAGCAACACGCGGCCCAACACGAATTGCCGGTATTCAAATACCGCTGATTTTTCTAAACCCTCGGCGTAGGAATCGTCAGCGGCCGTCAATGTCATTTCTTTTAAAAGTTCGGGGTTATCCTTTTTTTGTGAAATTCTTTTGATCACTTCGGGGGGAACGTCGGCACAACTTTTTCGTTCGGCCAGTAGAAAAACAAGGTGAGTGTCTTCATCCAACAACCGGTCATACTGCGGGTGTTCAGGATTTCCGCGGATCAGCGAGCCCCAAGCACCAACCAACTGACGTTGATTTTCCAGTTGAAAATCTCGGGGAGCAGATTTTAAAAGAAAAGTAACATATTTCAAAACTTGTAAGGCAAGCTCTTTTGATTCTTCGGTGTTTTGGTAAAGGCTTCGACGTACTTTTTGAACCATGAATGGGACGAATTCGATGTGATTCAAATATCTTCGCGCAAAACTATAGAAATAATCTTCAGAAATATCGGGATTAGAGTTTTCCGAAGGGCAGACTAGCGCCATCGAGCCATTTTTAGACTTTGAATCGAAAAACGCGTGCTGAGGATCGCCGAACTTTCTTTTTAGCGATAGGAAAATATTGAAAGACTGTTCGTAATCTTTTTCTTTGAATAAATTTTCGCCGTAACTTCGGTAAGCATTAAAAAAGTCTTCGCATAAAGATTTGGCCTCTTCCTTATGAATCTGAATGTAATCTTCAATCTTTTTCTGATTGGCAATAATTAACTTTTCGGCTTTTGGTAATGCCGCCGTTGCCAGAATCTTTCGGTACCGGGCTTGGATGTCTTTATACGGACTAAAAGTTTCTTCTTTAGATTTCTCGAATTTCAATTCCGCATTTTTCCAAACGTAGGTGCGGGTGACTTTTGCTCCGGGCTCGTCCGATCTTTCTCCGGGGGGGCTGACGTAACTGAGTTGCAGATCCGGAGATAATTTAAATTTGTATTGGTTGCAGCTGTTGTAAGTTTGAACCCTTAAAAATTCTTTCGGCCTTTTCATTTTCTTACTTCCCGCACGGAATCTGAAAGAAAGTTCTTTGTCAGGCGACAATTTTCTTTGGCTACAAAGAACTTGAAAGGCGCCTAACTTGGGGCTTTTGGTTTTATAGATGACTTGCGCCGGCTCGGAAATGCCTTCGGCACTGACGGCGGTAGGATTAGTTTGGGTCCAGGCAAAGGTTGCGAACAGCAAAGCGTAAATCATTTACTGCGCCCATCTGCAAGTTACATCAACCATGGAATCTCGGCCCCAAAGGCTTGCAGTTAGTTCGTCCGTCGCATTATTCAAAACGCCTTGACCGTAGATTCGGGCATCGTAATCCGTTAAAAATGCTTCAACGATATAAGTTTGATTTTCTTTTTCAGTCACATAGGCCGTGGTTTGAGCGGTTCGGCCAATCGGGACTTTTTGATTCAAGACCGGATAAACTTTATTTGTGAAAGTAACTTCGTTATTTTCTAAAATTTGGCAGCGCAGATCTTTTGCCCCAGCGAAGTTTACGGCAAATGAAATAAAGGAAAACAAAAATAATTTTTTCATATCATAAGTCTTCTTCGTTTTTTAAAAAAACTCAAGACTTGTTAACCAAAAAAAAGGGGCCTCATGACGAGACCCCTTTCGACAGAGATTCGAATGAAATTTATCGACTCATCAATTCAACTTCAATCGTTTCGATGAACGTTGAACCTTGAATCCACAAATAAAGTTCTTGCGAACCCGCTAGCGCCGTACGGGATGGAAAGAGCTGAATCTGGTAACCTGGATTTGTTTGGGTCGCCAAAATCGAACGATTCGCATCGACTAACGAAGCCACGGTTCGGTAAGGGCTGTTCGGACGAGTGCTTGCCCGAACCGCCGTGATCTCCCACCCGTAATACTGCGAAAGATCCGCGTAGTACGACAGTTGATACATTTCATCTTGAATCGCGCGGCCGACGTAAACCTGCTTCACAATCCGCTGACCATAGCTTGGTGGCGGAGGAGTTGGCGGGTAATAAGGAGGCGCCGGCGGTGGATAATACGGAGGCGCCGGAGGTGGAGGGTAATACCCACCACCTCCGCCGCCGTGACCACCACCCGGAGGCCGAGGTGGAGGATAGTATCCGCCACCACCGCCACCACCATGACCACCACCTGGAGGACGAGGCGGAGGGTTATATCCGCCACCACCACCACCGCCACCATGACCGCCGCCGCCGTGTCCACCACCACCACCACCATGACCACCGCCGCCGCCGCCGCCGCCTGGAGGTGGTTGGTACTGACCCGGTCGGCCCGGATCCTGATTACCTGGCTTGTCACTGCCGTGTCCCGGGCGCAATTGCGCGTAAGTTGCTGAAGAAGTTAGCACCATCGCGAGTGCCATAAAGATACTTTTTAAATTCATTTTTCCCCCTAATTGGTTATATTTTCGCGAAAGGATAAAACTGCAAGAACCATCCCAAAAGTCGAGGAGACAAAAAGAAACTGATCCCTCTATTTTCAATGTCTGGCCTATTCGCTAAAAATTTGCTCAAATATTTGAAAGCGGGAGAATAATAATGCATCTATTTATTTTTAAGTTGGGTTTACTGACTTCGGTGATCGCGTTTGCGCAAACCTCAACGCCTCCGATTTCGGCAGGCCCGGTCCAACCCATCCAAGCCGTTCAACAGGTGCCCACGCAACAACCCATTCAAGCTCAAACCCAACCGCAAATTCCCGCCCAGGCCCCAGTCCAACCGATCCAGCAAATACAGCCGGCAGTCCCGCCTGTAGCGCCTGCTCAACCTCAGCCGGTCGCACTTCAGCCGGTCGCACCGCCGCAACAATACGCGCAGCCGAATGCGCCGCAACCGCAACTTCCTACCGGAACTCCGCTGAATAATGCAGCCGCACCTCAGCCGGCCGCACCTAAGCCGGCCGCACCCCAGCCAGTCCAAGCTCCGCGGCCCTTGCAAGTGGCGCCGGTTCCAACAACGGGCGATTCGAAATTGCCCGCGGATTTTGAGTTCATTTCGATTAGTCCCTATTATAAAAATAAACCGCGATTGGGAAAATTAACGGCGACGGTGGTTTCGACGACGAATGAAGTTTTAGGAACCGTGACCGGAGATTTTGGGGACTGCAAAACTTGCATTCGCGGCGCTTCGATCAAGGGTAAATTGGGCATTCGATTTTACGGGCAAAGTTTAAGGGCCCTCACCGTGTCACGTAAACAATCTTCGTCGATTCAAATCGAAGGATGTCCTACGAACGTTTTATTAACTCAAGACAGTTTCTCATGCGACTTTGTCAGCGGTGGAGTGAAGATGAAACTTAATATGCGAATTGAACCGTGAAGAAGTTTTTATTTTGCTTGATGAGCCTATTAGTTTCGTGCGCAAGCCCACCGGAAAAAAAAGAAGTTAAAAACACGGCCGACATTCCTAAATGCTTTCGTTACGTGGTCGAAAACAAATTAAAAGAATTAAAAGCAGATATGACCGAGTGCAAAGATTTCCAGAGCCAGACGGGAATGACCACATTGATGATGGCGATCGCGAAAGATCACAACGATTTCGCCGAGACTTTGATGGAAGCTGGCGCCGAGGTTAACGCGACCGATAACGGCGGAAATTCCGCGCTGATCTACGCGGCCAATAAAAATAATGCCCGCTTGGTTCAAATATTAAGGCGCCACGGCGCGCGGATCGAGATCGTGAAGAATAATTTGAGCGGCCTAATGATGGCCGTTCGTAATTCTTCTGTGGACCTGATTAAGCTTATGAATCCCACTGTTGAAGAACTGAATCTAAAAGCCGAAGACGGGTGGAGCGCCATCTATTTCGCCGTAAGACGCGCCGATCCGGAAATCTTGAAATATTTGTTGGATCAAGGTGCCTGCGTAAAATCAAATGATAATTATCAGCAAAGGCCGATTGATTTCGCCAAAGAAATTAAGTGGCAAGAAGGTCAGAAATTATTGCAAAGAAAAACTAAGTGTTAGATGAATTTTATTCAGCTTAGTCGTTTTTATCATAATTTTGCTTCGATGGACCAAGCAGGAATTAACTATCTGAAGTCGTTTGAGAATTTCAAAAAAAACGAACCCGACAAAGACAAAGCCTACAAGATGCAATTTATGATTGAGCACCTTCGGAAGAACCGTAAATTATCAGACGGCTTTCGTCACATCAAATACGTTCCGGTCTTCGACATTCCACTGATCAGAGCCGCGGAAGAATCAGGAAAGCTTACCGACGTTTTTAAAACTTTATCGCAAAAATATGAAGGCACGGCCGCTGCCCAAAAAGAAGTTATGGGACGAATGATTCAACCGTGCCTGACGCTGTTGGTGGCCCTATTCGTACCAAGTTTTCCCGAGTTGTTTGCGAATAAAATAACTTTGGGGGCTTACCTAAGACATAATTTAGGAGCGCTCGCGGTTATTGGTGGACTTTTTTACGGCTTTTATTATGTTTGGATAAAATCTTATTTTGAAATTGAAATGGCTCTGCGTTTTCACCAAATTCTTTCAAGCTTGCCTTTTTTTCGAGGCATGGCCAAAAAGATCGCCTTAGAAAAGTTTTCGTCAGCCCTGGCAATGATGCTCGATTCGGGATTGGATCTTTTCGAATCGTTAACTCAAGCGGCGATTTGTTCGGCCGATCCAAGGATCAAAAATTCCGTCAATCAATTCATTCCCCTTATTCGAAGTGGTGTTGATATCGCACAAGTTTTTCAAACGACTGGGTATTTTCCTCCGGATTTTATTAACGCCCTTAGCATGGGCGCCGACAGCGGTAAGCTTCCAGAATTTTTAAAGCGCTACGGTGAAGTTTTAAAAGGTGAAATTGATAGCGCGATTAAAGTCATCACCAAAGTTTTACCGTTAGTGATGTACGCTTGCGTCGTGGCCTATTCAATATCTATCGTATTGAAAATGTACGAAGGTCATATTAATGATATTAATCAAATTTTAACCGACTAAAAGGGCTTCAAGACTTTATGATTCAACTTAAAAACTCCGGTAAAAAATCCGTCATCGCGACCGCAAGAAATCATGAAGTTACGTCCGACGTTTCGGCCGCGCTTGGCGGCGATGATTTGGGGATGAATCCGCATGAGCTATTAGAAGCGGCCCTTGCGGCCTGTACTAGCATCACGGTTCAAATGTATGCGAGACGTCGCGGTATCGCTTTGGAAGATACGAAAGTCGAAGTGCATACGGTTAGCGAGGGCGCCCAGTCGGTGATCTCGCGTAAGATCGAATTCGTAGGTACGTTAACCGTCGAAGAAAAAGCAAAACTTTTAGAAATTGCTAATAAATGTCCGATTCATAAGTTGCTCGAAAGCCAAATAAAAATCGAAACGCAAAATTTATCTTGAAGGTCTGTTTTATTGACAGTTTCCGTACGAGCTGATTTATTGGCCCCAGTTCGAGGGGGCCTATGTTCAAATTAACGCACACCTTATTTTTAATTATATTTTCGTTACTTACGGCGCAAGTAGTCTTCGCCCAATCAGCCTTTGCGCCCCTCGAGTCAAATCATCCGAGGCATCTGAGCCCAACCCAGCAAACGCCTTCCTTCATCGTTAGCGAAAATGGATCAGCTTTACCGTTGAGTTTTAAGCGTCACGTCACCGAAAGCTATTTGCCAGGTCACATGCAAACTAGTTTAAATTATTTTAATCAACTAGGTGTCAAAGGTTGCGAAGATTCACGAAGTGCCGATTACGCCATCGCCTTGACGATCAAAGGTGACTACCAAGGCTGTTACGATTTCGCCCAACAATGTCTGGTCTCGCAAAAAGAAAAAGTTTCGGTACCCTTGATCATTCAGGGTGCCCGTTGCGCGGCTTTGGATTATCAGTTCGCGAAAGCGCATCAACTTTTTGAAGACGGCCTCGTCTCGTCGGAATTTGAAGGATCCTTGGCTGCGGCTTACGTACTTGAGTACGCGTCGCTTGCGCTTTTCAGTAACTACGCCAACGAAGTTGACCGAATTATTGGTCTAAATCACAGTTGGAGCGCCGAACAAAAAAATGTAGCGCGCGGGACCGTTGAATATTTAGGGGCAGGACTTCCAGAGAACGTCACGAAAGCGCAAGTTTTTGAATTTGTCGATCAGCAGGTCACGGAGGCAACGGGGTTTTACGAAAAGCTTTTAAAAGGGATCCGGATTTCTAATTACTTAAAAGATTACCAACATCAAAAGGCCTACGATTATCTGATACAGGACGCGATCCAAATTACGAATCATTTGGATTGGTGGCGCCAAGGGTTTAATGTCGTTTACGCCGTCTCGGATGGTATTGACTATACGTTGCCGAAGGATTTGTACGTTGCGTACTTGTCCGCCGCGCATTCGCGGTTAACCAGTCTTCCAATCGAACGAAATGTTTATAATTACACTCAAATAGTAAATGAAATTTGCCACGACCAAATGCTGCAAGAACCTAAAAAATCTGAATTTGCCGCGCAACTCGATCTATGGCGCGCCGGAAAAATGCCCCTTTCAGAACTAATCGAAAAACTAACTGAGCCATCTAATGGGTTTTTAAATAAGTCCGACGTCATGAGCACTTTAGGAAGCCTATGGTCAATTCTGGGCGATTATGAAAAAGCCGAACAGGCCTATTGGAAGTCGCATCAGCTCTGCGTTTTCAACAATCGGTCCCATTGGGGCTTCGTTCTGTTAGAGCGTCGTAAGAAATATCTTTCCTTCCCAGAATTTGCGGCCAACGAAATTTTCGTCGACGACACTTTGAAAAATGTCTCATTCCCCGAAGTTTTTCAGAAATTTATTCCTAATTATAATTCTTTTCCAGAGGCTTCTAAAAAAAGAATTCAGTTTGCCGCGCGAATTTGGGCGCCGTTTGTTGAAGGGATGTATCAATCGGGGCATCTTGCCTACATCAAACTTCCATTCGAAAGATTAAGTGAAGTTCCGAATTTATCCGAGATCAAAGATACGCGAATCGGTCCGCCAGATATGCCCAATTATTTATTCGACAATCGTTTGTGGGATGACGTCCGCGGCGCAGGCGGCGAAACGGTTGCGGCCGACCACGACGAAGTCTTTAATACGGTCCACGGCGATTACAATCTGCTGGGCCACGAAATGGCGCATCAGTTTCAAAATTACGTTCAGGCTAAGAAACCCGGTTTAGATGCCTGTATTAATAAGCTTTACGCCAACCCGAAAGCGCGCGACGTTTTTCCGGACGGCTACGCAAAAAGCACCGTGGCCGAGTACTTCGCGCAGGGAATAACCTATTACTTGATTCCAGAGCAAGCCCCCGTTCGCTACGGCACCAATCGATCTTGGGCGAAGAAAAATGATTCTGATTTTTACCTTTTCGTGGATTCAATCGAGAAGGCCGGTGGAGATTTAGAAAAAATAAAGTGTCCCATCGAACTTTAGGCGTAAGATAAATTTTCAAAATTCACGTTTGTATAGAATATCACTTCAGCGCTCTCGTAGCTTCGCTGTTGGATGACAACTTCCCATCCCCTCGTTGCATCGAAGAATATTTCGACGTACTCACTTCAAAACCCATCAATGCCTGTCGTTCCCCTCAGGTGATACCGGTGGCGACAAAATAAGCTGGCGTGTATTGTGCTTCACTAGTCATGTAGTGGCGCAGAAAGAGGTTTTATGTCCCCAATTTACCTAAATCAATTCGGACTTGTTAAACCGGAAAACTTAATCCCTCAGGAAACACTGTTGCAGTGGATTATCAAATGCCATCAGAAAGCACAAAAACAATCGGGCGCTACTTCCACTGACGAGCTTTCTAGAATCGAAAAACTTTTTCAAAGGTACTCTGTTAAATCTTCGCAAATTTCGCAACGTTACTTAGAGTGTGGCGATGTTTTTTCCGAAGACTTTGAAAATAACCAGATTTACAATTTAACAACCCAAAGCCCTGCCGGCGCCAGTATCAGTGAAAGGGCTGGCTATTTTTCTGAAAAAGCTTTCGGAGTTTTCAAAAAATTTTATTCTGCTGATAGTAAATTAAAAAAGCCGGATCATATTATTCACGTCACCTGTACGGGCTATATCTCGCCCAGTGCTGCCCAAAGAATCGTGACCGAGCCAGACTGGAATCACGCAACTGACATTACGCACGCGTACCACATGGGTTGTTATGCCGCCATGCCGGCCGTGCGGCTAGCTAAAAGTTTGGTGGCCTCAGAGGTTGAAGGGTTTACCACCGATATTATCCACACCGAAATGTGCGGCTTGCACATGAATCCGCTAGCCCAAACCCCCGAACAGATGGTGGTGCAGACATTATTTGCTGACGGTCACATCAAGTACACGGCAACCACAAAAAAAAACGAAGTAGGAAAAAATTTAAAAGTAATCACGCTGCTTGAGCGCGTCGTGCCAAATTCGCAGCAAGATATGAGTTGGATTCCGGCTCCGTGGGGCATGCAGATGAATCTTTCCCGCGAAGTTCCGGAAAAGATTAAGCTTGAGCTTAAAAAATTTTCGAATGATCTTTTCGTGAAGGCCGGTCTATCGTTAGAAGACGCTATGAAATCTGTTTTCGCAATTCATCCCGGAGGGCCTAAAATTATCGACGCGGTTCAACAAGTATTAGAATTGGCCGATCATCAGATCGCCGAAAGTAAAAAAATTCTATTCGAGCGGGGAAATATGTCATCGGCAACACTTCCACACGTGTGGAGTGAGATTGTCGATAACGGGTATCCTGTCGGCACAAAAATTATTAGTTACGCCT
>CAXSEH010000089.1:0-1328 GCA_964236345.1 uncultured Bdellovibrionales bacterium | reverse complement strand
CCGGGCCTAACTTTATTTGGCTCTGTGTTTGAGGTGTGTTGATGTTTTTATTAATGCTTCCCTTTATTCTGCAAGGTAGCGCCATGTTCTTCGATGAGGTTTACTTTCATCGTAAACGCGGCCTTCCGCTTTGGGAAAGAATCGGACATCCGATTGACTCGTTATCAGTTTTTGCGTGTTACCTATTTATTTATCTGAAAGCACCTACGCCGAGTAATATAAATATTTACATTGGGCTTTGCGCTTTTTCTTGTCTATTGATCACGAAGGATGAATTTGTTCACACCGAAAGGTGCGAAGCTTTAGAAAATTGGCTGCATGCCGTTTTATTTGTGCTGCATCCTTTAACTTTTTTGGCCGCCGCTGTCTTGTGGAAAGAAGGCCTTGAGCCCACTTTTCTGCAATTGCAGCCAATTGTTATTTTTATATTTATGATATACCAAATCTTTTACTGGAGATCTTATGAACTCAACGCTTAAGCCCGTTAACAATGCTATTTACGACACGTACGGAACCAGATGGTACGAAGCCGACGATGATCCGGTCGCCCTACTGCGGGCGGAATCAAAAACCAAAACTCCGTGGATCGTTCAACAGCTTAAAGACCATGGATTTCTAAAACCCGAAACGAAAGTTTTGGACGTTGGTTGCGGCGCAGGATTTCTAAGTAATGAGCTGGCCAAACAGAATTTAGACGTCACCGGCGTCGATCTTTCACCCGAAAGTATCAAGGTAGCCTGCCAGTACGATCAAACAAAAAAGGTAAAATACCAAACCGCTGACGCCTACCAACTGCCTTTCGCCGATGCCAGTTTCGACGTCCTAACGGCTTTGGATTTTTTAGAACACGTTGATCGTCCCGCAGACGTGATCAAAGAATTCTCTAGAGTGCTTAAGTCGGGTGGGCTTTTTATTTTTCACACGTTTAACCGGAATAAATTAGCACACTTAGTAATAATTAAATTTGTAGAGTGGTTCGTTAAGAACACGCCTAAGGATATGCACGTGATTCATTTATTCATTAAGCCCGTTGAACTAGAAAATTATTGCCGTCAGGCGCAGATGGTTCCGGGCGTGATGGTCGGTATCAAGCCAGTCTTTTCGTCGTTTACGTTGAAAAGTCTTTTCACCGGAATTGTTCCGAAATCTTTACGCTTCGAGCTGACGAAAAGTTTAAGTTTGTCGTACATGGGTTTAGCGGTAAAGAGTGATCGGCCTTAGCGGCCATTGAAGTTTTTGCCTGTCGAAAATTTTGACAGATGTTAGTCATGAGCAGGTGTGGTAAGTTCCGTTGTTCGTTAAATAAAAAGGATGTTACCAATGAAATT
>CAXSEH010000088.1:0-12308 GCA_964236345.1 uncultured Bdellovibrionales bacterium | reverse complement strand
GATTTTGATTTGTCGCTGTCGTTCGAGTTGCTCATTTTCTACGATCATGATAGGTTGTGAAACTTCACGATTCAATCAAAAAATGCGAGGTTTTTTATGTCTCAAGATATCATCTACACCATGAAGGGCGTTTCGAAAGTTTATCCGCCGAATCGCTTTGTTTTAAAAAATATTTATTTGTCTTATTTTTACGGGGCAAAAATTGGCGTGTTGGGACTGAATGGTTCGGGAAAATCTTCATTGCTAAAAATTATGGCGGGAGTTGACACCGAATTTTTAGGTGAAGCGTTCCCGGCGAAAAAAATGAAAGTGGGCTATTTAGAACAAGAACCGCATTTAGATGAAACCATGACCGTGAAAGAAAATATTTTCGCGCACATGGGAGAACTTCCTAAATTGATGAAGGACTACAACGCGATTAACGAAAAATTTTCCGATCCCGATTTAGACCCCGACGAAATGAACAAGATGATCGATAAACAGGGCGAGCTTCAAGAAAAAATTGAAGCCCTGGGCGGTTGGGAAGTGGATCAAAAAATCGAAATGGCGATGGATGCCTTACGTTGTCCAGATGGCGACCTTCCGGTCGGACCCCTATCGGGTGGTGAAAAACGCCGGGTGGCCTTGTGCCGTTTAATCATGAGTAATCCTGATATTTTATTATTAGATGAACCGACGAATCACTTGGATGCGGAATCGGTCGGGTGGCTTGAAGAGTATTTATCAAAGTTTCCCGGAACCGTCATTGCCGTTACCCATGATCGCTACTTTTTAGATAACGTTGCGGGATGGATTTTGGAATTAGATCGTGGCGAAGGTATTCCTTGGAAAGGAAATTATTCTTCATGGCTTGAACAAAAAGATAAACGTTTAAATCAAGAAAATAATCAGAACTCAAAACGGGCCAAGACTTTAGAGCGCGAATTAGAATGGATTCGTCAGGGCGCGAAAGCCCGCCAATCGAAATCGAAGGCGCGAATTGCGGCCTACGAAACTTTAATGAAAGAACCTTCGGCGGACAAATTACAAGAGATGTCGATCTACATTCCACCCGGACCTCGTTTAGGCGAAATCGTGATCGAAGCGAAGGACGTGAGCAAAGGTTACGGAAATAAAATTTTATTAGATCACATTGATTTTACCATTCCGCGTGGAGCCATCGTCGGAGTGATCGGGCCTAACGGGGCGGGTAAATCGACTTTATTTAAAATGATCACCGGTCAAGAAAAACCCGACAGCGGTACTTTTAAAGTGGGCGACACCGTGAAGATCGCCTACGTCGATCAATCGCGTGAAACTTTGGATCCGAACAAAACGATCTACGAAACATTATCCGGGGGATCTGATTTGCTAATGTTAGGCGGCCGCGAAATCAACGCGCGTCAATACGTCAGCTGGTTTAATTTTTCGGGCAGTGATCAACAGAAAAAAGTCGGCACTCTTTCGGGCGGAGAACGCAACCGCGTGAATCTCGCTAAAATTCTGAAAGAAGGCGCGAACTTACTTTTACTGGATGAACCGACCAATGACTTAGACGTCAACACGATGCGGGCCCTGGAAGAAGCGCTGAACGAATTCGGCGGAAGCGCCATCGTTATTTCCCATGACCGCTGGTTTTTGGACCGCGTCTGTACCCACACCATGGCGTTTGAAGGCGACTCGAAAGTATATTTTTATCCGGGAAGTTTCAGTGAATATGAAGAAGATCGTAAAAAGCGCATGGGAGAAGATACGACACCAAAACGAATTCGCTACCGCATGATCGACGCTTAGTTATTTTGGTTTGTAGCCTGGGTAGCCGACTAAGTTTTTGTTAAATTCAACGACGGCACTTCGGAAAGTGTCGTTGATAAGTTTTTTTTCTTTATCACTTAATTTGAGAGTGCCGGAAGTCCCAAGCATTAGTGAAGAGGCGCCGGTGCCGATTGATTTGCTTTGCATGTCGACCGCAAAGAGTAGGCCCTTCAACCGTTGCGGTTCAATTAAACCTTCCAATTGGTTTCTTAGATTTTTTTCGATGCTCTCTCCATGGGTTGCAATTTGGCTGCGCGCTTCGGTGTTTTCGATACCGGCTTCGATGAATGCGATTCGTAAACTAGCGCCATCACTTCGGTTCGCAAGATTGTTGATGAGGCGTTGTTTGTCTTCGACGGTTAGGGGTGCCTTCGTAATACCGACGCAATCATCACCGCTACAAATCGTTTCGAGTTTTTTACCCATCGAACCTTCGCTGACTTCTTTGACGAGTTCGCGGCGCTCTTGAAACAGCGAAGTCACTTCGCCTTCAGCCTTTCGTACGCTGACTAAGGCCGCATTCACGTCAGATTTTCCGGCCATGGCCGCGGCCGTTCCGTACAGGTTATGAGCGCCCATTCCGACGAAGTCGATGCTAAAGCCGCCATGCTGGGCCGCATCGAGTGAAGCCACTTCGCGTTTTCCAATGTAAAGACTTGGCGAAAATTGATCGACCGACCTTGCGTAGTCCAACATGCCACCAGCCACATCTTCGGAAAAGTTCTTTAAACCAAAACGTTTTTCAATTTTTACCGCGGCATCTTTTGCATCGGTTGATTTACGTAATATCTCGAAAAGTTCTGGTTTCAATGTTGATATCTTATCATCAATTTTTTGCGTGAGTGGTCCTTCGCCAAGTTGCTTCATCAGCTGTTGCCGTTTCGAATCCGTTGTTTCAAGTTGTTTTGTTAAGGCGGCTTTCACTTCGGGAGAATTAAAATTAAACCCTAAGCTAACGGTTTGTTCGCCCCGGGCAAAGCGGGCGGCGGAGCTGGCTTCGTCAGCTAAACCGCCGGTACCCATCTTAAACCAAGTCTCTGATTGGTCAGACTCGCGAACCAAATTATTTTTTAGCGCCCATTCTTTGTATTTACTTTGAATACGCGCGAAGGCTTGGTTCAGATCTTTTTCAAAACCCGGTGGAATGGGCCCATCCACCGCAAATCGAAGCGACTTAAAATCCGAGTACGGAGAAAACTTAAGACCAGGATATTTCTTTTTTAAGATTTCAAATTCTTCCATCGTCAGGTGCTTATGCATATTTGTTAACGAGGTAACTAAGTCTTTATCTTTTAGCGAGTCGTTTAAAAATTTCAGTTGCGAATTTTCAATTTCGATAAACTTTCGGGTTCCGGCGACCGAGGGTTTTGAAGCGGTGGCCGTTTCGATCCACTTTAAATTCTGCTGCTCTGTCGTGTACTGGGCATGTAGCAGTTGTTCCTTAACCGCATGGCGTTCAAGCGTCGAGTTGTACGAAACTTGCGATCCGATACGCCGTTCTGCGGACGCGATAGCAGCCGTTTCAAGCGGTGCCGTTTTAAGCGCCTGACCTAGCTTTGCCGCCGCGAAGGCTGGAGTCACCAAACTTATAGCGGCCAGACCGCTTTCGACTAAGCAATTACCTTCTTCAAACTGACTGTCAGAAAAAAAGCCTGCGTCCAGTTCGCAGATATTTTCTAAAGTTGAAGCAGATTTTTTTCCACTTAATGAAATTCTTTTTTCAAAACAGGTTTTTTGGATCTCTTTGAAGCTTTGCGCGTACGAAGATAAATTCGAAAGAACTTCTGATCCCAGCAGGGCCGATAGTCTTGGTATGGATGCTTTCGCAACTGCTGGGCCAGCTCTTAACGTGGCCCCTACGGCTAAAGGCAACGTCGCTACGAATTCAATCAACGGGCTTACGGCCTGACCGGTTTTATCGCGGTCCATCGAAACTTCGTCGATACATTCTTGCAGCCTCAAATGTGAATTTAATTTTTTGGTCTCAAACTTATGATAGTCTGCCAGCTGCAGCGAAGGGGTGCGTTCAAGCAATTCACGCATATCTTCCATCGAGCAGTTTTTTTGACCCGGCAGCTGTAAGCATTTGGCCGCGTTTTGAATTTCGTTTTGGTAACGGCCAAGTTTTTTCTTCGTGCGTTCAAAATAATATTTTAGCCTTCGGGGTGGATCATAAAAGCTTTGATCCATGTACGTCTCGTCCAAAAACCAAGGGTTGCGTTGAACCAAGCCGGCGGTGATTTGTGAATAGCTGATTTTAATTTTTTCGCAATCCGAATCCAAGCCGCAAGTTTTGGGTAGCTTCTTTAATACGCTTTTGGCCTGTTCTAAAAGTCTAAGGTCTTTTTCGGCCCGCGAACTTAACGTTTCCGGCGTTACCCGTGTTTGACACTTTTTTTGTTGAGCGCAGGCATCGGCCCCTTGGCTCAAAAAGTACGGGTCAGGGCAGGTGACCCCATCTTCGCCCAAAATTTTATCCAGCATGACCAAATTCTTTGAATTTTGCGATGCCGCCAGATTCAATCGACCGATCATCGAATAGAACCTTGAAATAATGACGTGTTGGTTTAAATCTTTCGTCTGCGTACAGGCTCGCGCCACGCCGTGAGTGAACTGTCCTAGTCGCGAAAGTTCTGAACCTTCGTACGCAATTTGAAGTGACGAAGCAGTCGGATACTCTTGATAATTTTTTGAAATGTCGGGCTTTCGTGATTCGAATTCTGAATGGCAACGTTCCCAGATCGTTGATTTAACAACTCCGTAAGCTCGGCTTTCAAAGGGTTCGGATACTTTTTCGAATAAATCGCTCGGGCAAACAAAGGTTTTAAGTTGGACCTGTTCTTGGGGACAGGTTGTCTTTTGTTGAACGGCACCAAAACCCTTGGTTTGCCATAAAATTTTCATTTTATTCGTTAAATCATTTGCGATCTGCTGTGGGAAGTCGGCGCGCGAACGGGGCGCGTAGGCTAAAAATAAAATGGCTAACGAAATGGATAATTGGAATCGAAGATAGCCCATAATTAAGAAGTTTTACCTCTTAATTGTATCGGAATTTTACAAGCGCGCCTGTATTGTTAATTGGGACAGGTGCGTCCCATTTTGAGATAGCATCAAAGAACTAAATGCCGCCGACGCTTAGCAAGTAAGTATCACCCTGTAACTCGTTCTCCATCGTGCTTAGTACGTCCGACCAAAGTACGTCGGTCGATTTTTCCGAAAGAAGCTGGTCCATGAAGCGCGATAACACATTGTTAGAAGTGTAAAAGTAGCTAGACAGTCCGTAGCTAACGATGTCGATCTTAGCCTTCGTTTTCTCGACGGCAAAATGTTCAAGGTAGTACGAGTAGCTCGAGCAAGAATCAAAAAAGAAAATTTGTTTTTTCTTTGCGTTGAATTGGAACTGTCCCGCTTTTTCTTGAAGTAAGGGGATATCCAAGTTTCCTCCTAAGCCCGAATGTCCGCCGTAAATGATAACATCCGCCGTTTCGACCGCTTCTTTGAAAAACTTGGCAAATACTTTAGAACGAGAATCAATTTCGGTTGCGACTAATAAGTGTTTGATTTCGACTTTGATCGTTTTTCCATTATCCAAATTGATGTCTTTCGTATAAACAAGCAATTTTGAATTGCGATTCGATTTGACCCGGTCTTCAGCGAAGTTGTTTTGCCTTAAATATTCGTTAAATTCTTCGTAATTAATGCGGCCCGAATCTTCTTTGTCTTTTGGGTCCGATTCAAAACCATGAATGACGTAAACCGAAAAAAGGTCGCCGTTTCCGTTATTTCCGCGCAGTTGTGGCAGCTGCGCCGTTTGTTGCATTTTTGAATACTCTGAAGACTTAATCGAAATCTTTACGTTTTGCGCGTACGGGGCCTTTGATAAATACTGACAGCCGTCTTTAAAGATATCGTAAAAATACCAGTAATCTCCGAATGAATCATAATGTTCGTCGGTGCATTTTTGATCGTATATCAAATACGGATTCGTAGGCATGGGAACTTCAAAAATTCCGTCCGCCAATAATTTTTTTGCCGCCGTCTTGTGTAATAACATTTTCCCAGAATTAAAGTATTTTACTTTAACGATACCGCCGACCACGACCGAGGATAGAATCTTTATCTTCATCTGCGAACGGGGGGCCCCAATACCGCCGGCACCCTCGGGCAGGCCCATTTGGCTGACCAGGGCCGGAGTATGGAATAAACCAAATAAATGCGAAGCGTGCAGGTGCGCGCGTTCATCATCGGACTTCTCTTCAGCCCCGACCGGAATTTCGAACGTAGCGGTGTAGTTGTATTTTACTTCGGTGACCGAAGGCCCGATGATCTGGGCTTTTGAGTAGAAGCCGGACAAGAATACGAAAAATATTGTCGATACTTTTGTCACTCGCGAAAGGTTTACTAAATTTTTCACACAGGCTCCATTTAGGCGTTTAAGGATAAGACGCAGCTTATAAAGCAAAAAAAAAGCCATGGGTTTCGGCCCGTTTTTGAATATGATAAAGAGATGCGAAAATTGACTTTCAGTTTGGTGGCGATTCTTCTTGTGGCGGGCTGTAAACACAAGGTCTTGACCCCCGAAGCAAGCCCAGAGATTTCTAAAACTACGACATCGACGATCGTGATTCCTAACGGATCGTTTGATCGTTACGATCTTAAACCCCAGGTCCTTCAAAAATTAGCGACTGGAGAAGAAATACTTTGGGGTGGTCTGTCGGGACTGCGCTTCATCGAACAGGATGGCTACGGAAATTTGTTCTTTTGGGCGATCACCGATCGGGGCCCGAACGGTGCCGAAGTTAAAAAAGGTGAATTTTCATACCGCACGTTTTTGATTCCAGATTTTCATCCAAGCTTAGTGAAACTTCGGGTCAACAAACTTGAACGGACTTTAGAGGTGATCGAATCACTACCGCTTAAGGGCGCCAACGGCGAATTTTTAAACGGGCTTCCGCCCATGAATCGCGAAGGCGACAAGGCCCGGTTCGAATTTCCGGTCGATGCCAATAACCAACCAATCGTCAATCAGGGTATCGGTATCGATTCAGAATCGATAGCGATCGATGATCGAAAACACTTTTGGGTGGGCGAAGAATATTTACCATCGATTTTAGAATTTGATCAGCAAGGGTCGCTGATTTCGCATATCAAACCCGCGCCGAAAGCCGAGAAGAAGTTAAAGAAAAATCAAATTGGCTACGAATACCGATTCCGAAAATCAAATCGGGGATTCGAGGCCCTGGCGTATTTTAAAGATCGCATTTATTTTATGCCCCAAAGTCCCTTAGAGGTTGAAACTAAACCGCGTTTTATCCGCATAGGGGTTTTCAATATTAAAACCCGAAAATATGAAGCCGAATACCTTTACCCACTTGAAAATTTAAAAATTGATAAGATCGGCGACATGCAAATGTTGAACGAAAAACAATTCATTCTGATAGAACAGAATGGGGAAATAGGTTCTAAAAGTGTGCACCGAATTTACAAAGTCGACTTGAACGACGCAACGAACGTTCTGAAAGCCGGTTTTACGGCGCCAGCTGAGTTAACTGCGGCCTTCGCCTTTCCGAAAGATTTTAAATTTACGAAACGAACTTTATTGCTCGATCTCGTAAAACTAGGCTTCTCTGAATTCGAAAAAATCGAGGGCCTTACATTAATCGACGATGAAACTTTAGCGGTTATCACCGACAACGATTTTGGTTTAGACGGCGCGAAGGTTGTGCCCAGACCAACGGCGCTAGGCATTTTTAAATTTAAAAACAAAGACTAAGCTGTTAATCAGTTTAATTACAGATCGCGAACTTCAAGAACCGTGAACTTTAGCTCTTTAGTGATTTCAGTACTGATATTTTTTGTTTCGGCTTCGAAGTTTCCCGTTTGCGGATCGAAACATGTCAGATGAGCCCAAACGGCAAACTTAACTGCTAATTCGCGCTGGCCCAGCTTATCTGAAACCTCGGTGTAGTGACCGTTATCAATTTCAATTCCCGCAAGCGTCGCGCCTGGTAGGCGACAATTTGTATGCTTCATTATTTCCTCAGTGACTAGTACCGATCCAACCCCTTGCCAGGAAATTGTCATTTCGCTCGAGCGGAATGGAAAGGATTGATTAATAATGGCGACTTCCACTCGTTCGTGACTTACGCCGACTTCGACATCGTGGGTGCGAACTTTTTCGAGAATCACTTTTTTAAGTTTGGATCCGAGAATATCTAATTTAGCGTGACTAAGCTCACCCGTTTGGTGACCGACTTCGTGAGCTAAGATTGATAAAATACTTGCGAAATCAAAGGCGGGTTGACCATTTTGGGCGTACAACTGATCGCGATTAATGTAGATGGGTTCTTGCGCGGTTAGTCCCGTTTTAGCAATTCGGTGAATTTCGCCTTCGCCCGTATTGAAAAAATCGGGGTGATCTTTTTCAGAAACGAACTGAATTCTTTTTTCGTTCGACTTGTTAGTTTCTAACACTTTTTGCATTTCCGTTAGGGTCCGAAATTCAGGCGGCGTCATTTCGCATTTTTGCTGCTGCAGACATTCGGCGATGGTCGTCGTTAGCGAAAGGTAGGCGAACTGAAAGTTGTTTTCAACTATGCCGGCACCATTTCCGACGACGCTGCCGCCCCCGGCCCAGGCAAACGAACTGATTAACCCAGTCGCGAATAAAATTTTAATTATCATTTTTGTTTCCTCCGTTTGAGTGCTCGAATAATTGAACATTCAGTTGGTAGACTTGGTCGGAATTTTTAGCATTAAATTCATCGTTAAATTGCGTGACGAAATCAAGAATCCGTTTTTTCGCCGTGGACATGTCTTTTGCGTCGAACTGGAGCGACAGCGAATTGAAATGGCGTTGGGCTAAACCTTGTTCTTCTAGCGCTTCCGAAGCTCTTTGCAACATTCCGCGATGGTTTTCGCGGATGGCTTCCGAAGATATCTCGTGCGAAGTTTCGGTTCGTTCCATTGCGGGTTTTAACTTTAAGGTCACGGGATCGCGGATCAACATTCCGGTTTCTACAAGCAGCTGCAGGGCCTTTTTCGCTTGGGCCAGGGTTACTTTCTTTCGAAGTTTTAAACTGATCGCCATTGGGTCTTCATCGAAGTCGGGGCTACTCGCCATGACCTTGATAACTAAAACGTACCAATCGCGAATAAGATTATAATGTTTAAGATCTATTTTGTGATACGGCGTTAGCCGATTAAATTGCGTAATTAAGTGTGAACTGTTTTTACCTTTACGGTTTTTACGTTCGATCTCGACCTTCAAGCGAATGCGTTCGCGCTCGGTCTCGGAAATTTTCCATTCATCAAACAGAGATTCAAGTAAGGCATGGGACGGCAATCGGTCACCGCTAGAAATCATCGATAAGCTACTGGGAGAATTGTACCCCAATTTCTTTGCCAAATCGTTAAGGGTCGTCGTCTTACGCCCGTACGAATTGACTGACTTTTCACGAATGTGAAATTCGAAAAAATCTTTAAAGAGATCGAAGTCGTAAGCTTTCATTAATTCCTTTTTACGTAGAAAATCCCAGAGTCGGTAACGACTCTGGGATTTTTTTGTGAGTTATTTACCGACTTCTAAGAAGTCTTCAAATTACTTACAAGTTGGGAAAGTGAAAGACTGAGAAACACCTGGGAAATCGCTGTATTCGCCATCAGTTGTAACGACAGATACTTTGATTGTTGCCGGTAAGAAGTCCGCGCGTTGTTCGTAACGTGCACAGTATGAATCTTGTTCGCCACGTCCTGAAACGTACTCAGCACAAACGCTGCGGTTAAAAGCGCGTGGGTGAGAAACTTGAGACGTCTCCCATTGTTCACAAACCCATTCAGTGTGTGATCCGTTTTCAGGTTCTTGAACAACGATTGGAGTTAACTTAACGCAGTTACGAGTTGCGGAAATTGTCTTAACGTCTGAAGCCGTTACGCACGCGTTGTTTAAAGAAATTCCGCGTAAAGCACCTTCGTAGTCATGGTAGACGGCCGTGGTTGCAGAGGCAGATACGGCTAAAAGAGCCGTTGCGATAAAAGAAGCGATTTTCATAAAATCTCCTTGGATTGGTTTGTAGTTCATAATCGAACATGAGTCGAACATAAGGAGGCCTAAGCCTTTTGACAAATTAAATTTCACAAAAATTAAAAATATTTTTCACAAAAATGTTGCTGAGCGGACTCGAGTAACGAGCTAAGTTGTTGAATTTGGAGCGTAAATAAATTCACAGCCTAAATGACTGGCACATGTTGAGCGAAGGAATTTGCCTAATTTAAATGATTCAGCTGGCGCTCGTTTAAACGTTGGGACGAATTCTTAGGTTTCGCGGCGTCGGCCGGATCAACGCGTTTCAAAAAGGGCGGAACGTCGCGACGTTTTTGACCATGGCAGAAATCTTTTTCGATAAGGCCCGCGGCCACCGTAGCATCAACATTTTCCGCCAGCAGAAACCGCCATGCCTTTTCGGCTAAGTTCATCAGCGAAATACTGTGAGTCGCGTGAAAGAAAGTATGCAAATATTCGGTGAAGGCAAAAAATTTCCAGAAAAAGGAATCTGCCGGACGGTGTTCGTTTTTAAACCAATGCATAAAGTTTTTAAATTCTCCGCTGTTGGCGTAAAGATCCCAAAATTTCGCGAACCGATTCATCTTTTGTAAGGTGAGGTAGTCCATCGTCGACGTACTTAATATTTGGAAAGGCGGTGCTTCCGAATAAACCATCTTAAAAGTTTTTTCGTGTCGCGCAATGGGCGTACCCTTTAGTCTTTTTAAAATTCCAACTTGTATTTCATCTGGTCCCATCGCCGCCAGGGCGTCGAATCCGTCCGCGAAACTTTGAAGGTCTTCCCCAGGAAGCCCTACGATCAAATCGGCGTGGGTATGAACTTTTGTGTGGTCCAAGATATATTTAAAATTTTCGGCGACCTTCACCAAATCATTTTTGCGCGATACGTTTTTCGCCACTTCAGGATTTAGAGTTTGAATACCAACTTCGAATTGCAGACTTCCCGCCGGGAACTGTTGAATGAAATTACGAATTTCTTGGGGTAACCGATCCGGTACCAATTCAAAATGCAAAAAAAGTCCTAAGTCTAAATGTTTCTGGAAAAACTGCAAAATACTGGTGGAAGTTGTCGGTGATAAATTAAAGGTGCGATCTACAAATTTGAAAGTGCGAGCACCGCGATCTAAAAGTTTTTTCATGTCTTGCAAAAAGGGCTCAAGGGGAAAGTTTCGCACGGACTTATCTAATGACGAAAGGCAGTACTCGCATTTATAGGGACAGCCCCGGGAAGCTTCGACGTAGATAACGCGATTTTTGATGTCGTCATCGCCGTAAAGATCGTACGGGGAAACCAGCGCCTTAACGTCCGGAAGAACGGGCCCAACAATTTGTTGCGCGGGTTTGATCTGATGCTCAAGTAAGTTGATGCAAAATTCTCGGAAGGCCACGTCGGCCTCGCCCTGGATGACGTAATCACACCATTGAAGGTGCGCCTGCGTGCTAGTCTCGTACGATATTTCAGGGCCCCCTAAAACGATGACGATTTCGGGCGCGACCTTTTTAAGGATCATTAAAACTTCAAGGGTTTCATTCGTGTTCCAGATATAAACGCTGAAGCCGACGATTGTCGGCCTCAACTGCAAAATTTTTTCGACAATGGTGCGGGGGCTTTCTTTAATCGTCCACTCGTGCATTTGGGTTCGCTGGCTTAAGGGTCCCATGTTCGCTAAAAGATAGCGAAGCCCGAAAGAGGAATGCTGGAAGGTTGAGTTTAATGTACAAAGAAGAATATCGCTTTGGCTCACACTATTTTGTAACGAAGCCTACCAAGATTTCATAGCTTTTTCTAACCTGTTGAAAACTTTCAGCAGTTCCGCCCTGGTCGGGGTGAGTTTTAAGCAAAGCCGCGCGGTAGGCCGACTTGAGCTCAAGCCGGGAAAAGCCCGGGTGAAGTGGGGTTGATTGATAAAGACTTAAGGCCGCAAAAGCCTGGGCCTGGTCCGCATCAAGGACGTGAGCTTTGCGAACCGTTCGACCGTATCTATATATATAAGGTGTTTGGAATTTAATTGGTGAAACGGTGCCGACTAATTGGCTGAGCCACGCCGGTTCTAAAGAACTTTCCCATCCGGCGGCAAAACTTTCGGTCGGAACTTCGCCGTTAATTTCGCTGAGGACATCTAAAAATGTTCTTTGAATAGGCATGCATTCTCTTCGGTAAAAGTCGCAAATTCCTAAGGCCAGTGGCCCAGAACAAGACGAAAGTTCCTCATTCTCGAGAGGAAAAATTCACAATCACGACTGACAATTTACGTTTTCTCGAGGGGAAAAGGGTGTGTTCAGAGGAGAAAAGTGCATTTTCAGAGGGAAAAACGGTATTTTCAGAGGAGAAAATCAAAATTATTCGATTATATGTATTTTTATGTTGGACAAAGCGAAAATTATTGCTCTAGACTAAGTCCATTGGATTTTAGTCTTAAGACTAAAGAATTAATAAACGCCAACCTTATCG